>NZ_JBHXRY010000008.1:0-223244 GCF_042714895.1 Nocardia sp. NPDC058666 | reverse complement strand
GTACCCCGAAGGGCCTTACCGCTCGACTTGCATGTGTTAAGCACGCCGCTAGCGTTCGTCCTGAGCCAGAATCAAACTCTCCGTTGAAGACTCTCGAAAACACCCGAAGGTGCAATCAAAATTATCTAACTAGAGTCCGAAAACCTAGCAAATTCGAACAGCCAGCAAAAAAGTTCGCTGTTGTTCAATGTCCAACCTCCCATGACCGGGGGGTACATGAAAGATTGGAACCAATAAATAATTATTGGCACTGACATTCATCGACACACTATTGAGTTCTCAAAGAACACACGCACCAGTAGATCACCGCATCGCTCCGGATCTTCCGCTGGGCAACTGTTCCAGCCTAACCTCACGCCCAGACGATGTCAATCGTAAGCCTGGTCACTCGGTCTCGGCCTGTCAGGCGCTCTCCGGTTTGTGTCCGTGTCGCTCTGACTTCCAATAAGTTACGCGCCGGATAACGCCGCGTCAAATCGCCTGGACAACACCGTATCTGCGCAGGTCAGCGCGGTGCGTTCAGCCGCTGCGCGGGCCTGAATCACACGGATGTGACTCAGGCCTCCGCAACGAGGTCAGGCTATCCGATGCACGCCCGCCATGTTCTTCTTTCCGCGACGCAGCACCAGCCACTGTCCGTGCAGGTAGTCGGTGTCGGCCGGGGTCCAGTCCAGATCGCTCACGCGCTGGTTGTTCACCGACGCCCCACCTTCGTTGACCACGCGACGGGCCGCGCCCTTGCTGTCACACAGGCCCGACGCGACCAGCAGGTCCACGATCGTGTTCGGTTCACCCGGCACGACCTCGGCGACCTTGCCGTCGATCGCGGTTTCGCGCAGTGCCGCGCTCAGCGTGGACAACGGCAGTTCGCCCAGCTCACCGCGACCGAACAGGGCCTGGCTGGCCAGTTCGACCGCGCGGGTCTCGGCCTCGCCGTGCACCAGCGTGGTCATTTCCGCGGCGAGGCGCTTCTGTGCCTCGCGGGCGAACGGGCGTTCCGCGGTGGCCTGCTCGAGTTCGTCGAGTTCTTCGCGGCCAAGGAAGGTGAACCAGCGCAGGTAACGCACGACGTCGGCGTCGGCGGTGTTCACGAAGTACTGGTACCAGGCGTACGGGCTGGTCAGCTCGGGATCCAGCCACAGGCTGCCGCCGCCGGTGGACTTGCCGAACTTCTTGCCGTCCGCGGCGGTCACCAGCGGGACGGTGAGCGCGTGCACGTGCGCGCCGTCCACGCGCCGGTTCAGTTCGACGCCGGCGATGATGTTGCCCCACTGGTCCGAGCCGCCGACCTGCAGCGTGCAGCCGTGTTCGCGGCGCAGCTGCAGGTAGTCGTTGGCCTGCAACAGCATGTAGCTGAACTCGGTGTAGGAGATGCCGTCGCCTTCCAGCCGCCGTTTGACGGTGTCGCGGGCGAGCATGACGTTCACCGAGAAGTGCTTGCCGATGTCGCGCAGGAAGTCCACGGTCGACAGCGGGCCGGTCCAGTCCATGTTGTTCACGATCAGCGCGCCGGTCGGCGAATCGTCGAGGGACACGAAACGTTCGAGCTGGCCGCGGATGCGCTGCGCCCATTCCGCGACGGTGTCGGTGGAGTTCATGGTGCGTTCGCCCACGTCACGCGGGTCGCCGATCATGCCGGTCGCGCCGCCTGCCAGCACGATCGGCCGATGCCCGGCCAGCTGGAAGCGCTTGAGCGCGAGCAGCGGGACGAGGTGGCCGGCGTGCAGGCTGGCGGCGGTGGGATCGAAGCCGGCATACAGCGTCAGGGGCTCGGCGGCCGCGGCAGCGCGCAGCTCGTCGAGGTCGGTGGACTGCGCGATCAAGCCGCGCCAGGTCAGTTCGTCGAAGATGTCGCCGGTCACGCTGCCCCATCTTTCCGCATGCGGAAAGTCAGTCGCGTGCGCGGGTGATCCAGGCGAGCAGATCGGCTTCGACCTCGTCGCGGTTGGTTTCGTTGAGGACTTCGTGGCGGGCGTCGGCGTAGACCTGGTAGGTGATGTCGGTCAGGCCCGCATCGCGGTAGCGCTGCACGAGCAGGTCCGACAGGCGCAGTTTGTCGTTGAGCGGGTCTTTGTCGCCGACCATCACGTAGATCGGCAGGTCGGTGCGCACGGTGCTCGGGTTCGCGAGCAGCGTCTGGGAGTTGACCGCGAGTTGGCCCATGTTGGTGTCGTCGATGGCGAAACCACACCACGGGTCGTCGTTATAAGCGTCGACCTGGGCTTCGTCGCGGCTGATCCAGTCGGCGTCGGTGCGGGTGGGCTGGAATTCGGCGTTGAAGAAGCCGGTCAGGTCGCCGCCCGCGGCCGCGATCTCGCCGAACAGACCGTCGACCGCGGTCGAGCCGCTCAGGACGACCTCGTCGACGAGGTCGGAGTGGTCGAGCAGGTACTGCTGCACGGCGAAGGAGCCCAGGCTGTGGCCGATCAGCGTGACGGGCAGGCCAGGGTGACGTTCGCGCAGGATCTCGGTGAGCGCGACCTCGTCGGCGACCAGCAGGTTCCAGCCGTCGGGGCCCAAGTCGCCGGGAACAGCGCCCATGCTCAGGCCGTGCCCGCGGTGATCGTCGGCGTAGACGGCGAAACCGAGGTCGGCGAGGCGCTGCGCGAGGTGGCTGTAGCGGTTGGAATGTTCGCCCATGCCGTGCGCGATCTGCACGACGCCGCGCGGCTCGACCTCGGTGGGGAGCCAGCTCCGCACGTGGATCGAGGTGCCGTCGCTGCTGGGGAAAGTGAACACGGGCGCTCCTGGTCATACGGTCTGGTGACGTGGACCTCGATCGTCGCATCTGGACGGCGCATGTCCGATCGGATTCGCCTTGGATTCGCCGACGAGATCGCGACCGTGATCTTGGCTCCGCGAACGAACCGCCCCGCAGCCGAATGTCTCGGCACGCCGATGATCGCCGGAACCTCTCGGGCTCCGGCGATCGTCAGTGTGTCGAGGCGTGGCTCATCGCACCAGCGCGGTGATGGTGTCGCGGCGTTCGTAGGCGATCCAGGCGAAGATCGCGGCCAGTACCAGCGGGAAGATCGCCATCGCGGGCTTGTCGGCGATGAAGGCCTGCGTGGCGGCGGCGAGCACGGTCAGCACGGACAGCCCGGCGGCGGCGAGGCCACTGACGCGACGCACCATCAGACCGATACCGCCTGCGACCTCGGCGACGCCGATGAAGATCAGCAGGCCGATCGGGATGGTCAGGTTCTCGGGGGCGTTCTCCATCAGGGTGTTCGGGATGACGAGCTTCGGGCCGCCCGAGGCGATGATGAAGAACAGGCCGAGCACGATCTGCAGGGTCCACAGGACGCGGTTGCGGATCTTGCCGGGGGTGCGGGCGGCGGCGGTGGAGAAGTTCGCGGAGGGTGCGGAGGCGGTCATGTCGAGTCCTTAGGGTCGGTCGCGCTGGGCGGGGTAGCGCGTTCAACGGTTAAGACGGACCGTTCCCCGAGAACTCATCGCTTCGGCGAGAACAAATTTCGAAGCCGCTGTCAGGGCGTCGGTTCGGGCGCGCGTGGACTGCGCCGGTAGACCGAGACGGCGGCCGAGGCCGGTAGCCAGAATCGCCAGGGGACCTCGGCTGCGAGACGCACACCTACGCGTGGACCGGACGCTATATCCGCCTCGGGCACAGGCGGTTTCAGCTCCAAACGCAGTGCGGAGAAGGGGTCGAACAGCTCGGTTCCGTAGTCGGACATGCTGATGCCCAGTGCGCTGCCGACATTGCCGGGGCCGCGGGCGAGGTCGGTGTCTTTACGGGCGGCCGGTCTGCGTTCGCGGGCGATGTCGACGCCCTCCACGACCTCGGCCGCCCGGATGAGAACGGCGCCTGCCTCACCGTCGTAGCCGCCAGTGACGTTGACGCACAGGTGAATTCCGTAGGAGCGGTAAACATAGAGTCGCCCGGCGGGGCCGAACATCACCGCGTTGCGCGCGGTCGGCCCCGGCCAGGAGTGTGCGGCCGGGTCGGGCCATGGACCGTCGGGGTTGCTGCCGTAGGCCTCGACTTCCACGATGCGCAGTGCCACCGGGTCCGACCACAGGGTCGCGCCGAGCAGTCGACGCGCGGCGGTGGGTGGATCGACGGCCAGTTCCTGGGCGGACACGTTCACCATTGTCGCCTATTCGGGAAGGTGATTACGGGACCGGACTCACCCGCGCGTTCGAGTACGGGGCTCAGCCGAGCAGGTCGGTGCCCTGGTACAGCCCCGCCAGCTTGCCCGGGTTGACCTGGAAGCGCAGGTTCTGGATGTGACCGTCGACGAGGTCGAAAGTGAAAGCGGCGCCGGGGTTTCCGGCGAAGCTGGCCAGTGCGCCGAGTTCGCCGTTGATGTCGGCGGCGGACAGTTCGAACCCGGCCGACGATGGTTTCGCGAGAACGCCGAGGACCCAGCGGGCGACGTGATCCGGGCCGTGCAGGGGGCGGCGCGCGGCGGTGACCACGCCGCCGCCGTCGGACCAGCACGTGACATCGGGGGCGAGCAGGTCCATCAGGGCGTTGAGGTCCCCGCCCGCGCAGGCGGCCATGAATCGCGCGGTGACCTGCGCGCGAGCGGCTTTGTCGGTGTCGAAGCGGGGGCGGCGCGCCTGGACGTGGTTCTTGGCCCGATGCGCGATCTGACGCACGCTCGACTCGGGCCGGTCGAGCGCTTCGGCGATCTCGGCGTGGGTGTAACCGAACACTTCGCGCAGCAGGAACACCGCGCGTTCGACGGGGGTGAGCGTTTCCAGGACGACGAGCATGGCGGTGGAGACGGTGTCGGCCGATTCGGTGTCCTCGGCGATGTCGGGCGAGGTCAGCACCGGCTCGGGAAGCCAAGGGCCGACGTAACTTTCGCGGGTCGCGCGGGCGGAGGTAAGGCGGTTGAGCGAGAGGTTGGTGACCGTGCGGACCAGGTAGGCCTTGGGGTGGGTGACCGCGGTCTGGTCGGTGTCGTTCCACTTCAGCCAGGCGTCCTGCAGGATGTCCTCGGCGTCGGTGACGGTGCCGAGCATGCGGTAAGCCGTAGCGAAGAGCAGGCGGCGGTGTTCGAGGAACGGATCCTGGTCGGACATGTGATCAACCATGGCGCACGAACCCCTTCTCGGCCAGTGTGGGCGGTCAGGCAGCGCGAGTTGCCTTGCCGCCCTTGGACAATTGCACGCTCATGGTCATCTTCTTGCTGGCCTTGAAGGTCGGAACGGGGCTGCCGCTGACCAGTTCCTTGTACGTGCGCGCGGCCCAGCCAGTCAGGTAGAGGCGGCGGGGGGTGTCGTCGGCGTGGGTGAACTGGATGATCGCGGCGCGGCGGCCGAGGCTGACCGGCTGGTGGAAGTAGCCGAAGCGGAACGGCTTCACCTTCTTGCCGCGCAGTTCGGCGGCGATCAGGTCCGCGGTGTAGGCGGCGGTGGGTAGGCCGCTCTGGCAGGTGCCGTGCACCTGACCCCACGTCTGACGCACACCGGCCGCGTCACCGATTGCGTGAATCATGGGGTGCGACACGGACTTCAGCGTCTGGTCGACGATGATGAGACCACGCGTATCGGTCTCGATTCCCGCTTCGGTGGCCAGTGGCGAGACGCGCACGCCGGTCGTCCACAGGGTGAGATCCGACGCGATCACCGTGCCGTCGGCGAGCTCGACCGCGTCGGGCAGCACCTTGGCCACCCGAACTCCGATTTCGCGGACGGTGCCGAGCCGGTCCAGGACCTTGTTCAGATGCGCGCGAGCCTTGTCCCCCATCATCGCCCCGGGCTCCCCCGAGCTGATCAACGTCACCCGCACATCTGGGTGGCTTTCCGCGATCTCGGTCGCCGCTTCGACGCCGGTGAGACCGCCACCGCACACGGCAACGCAGCCACCTTCGGTCGCGAGAGTGTCCAGCCTGCTTGCGAATTCGCCAGCCAGGCGCGGGTCGTCGAGCGTATGAGCGTGCTCGGCGACACCGGGGACGACAGTTGTGTCGGTGACACTCCCGAGCGCGTAGACCAGTTCGTCATAGGCGAGTTCACCGACACCGTCGACATGCACCCGCTGCGAAGTCGGGTCGATCGCGGTGACCCACCCCTGCACGAATTCGATGTCGGTTCCCTCGAGGATCTCCGGGATGTCGTGATGGGCGAGTTCCTGACCTGCGGCGATCTGATGCATCCGCAACCGCTCGGTGAACCGGGCCGACGGGTTGACCAGGGTGATCCGCACATCCAGCTTCCTGGTGCGCGTAGCCAGCCGGATCGCGGCCAACATGCCGGTGTAGCCGGCGCCGAGAACGACGATGCGGTGCGGGGTGGTGGTCATGCGGTGCTCCTTGTCGGTGGGTTGTTCATGGGACAAAGCAGCTCGCCGAAACGTGACAGGTCATGATTGTGATCCATGTCACCTGTCAATCCCTGCGGAGACCCTGAGTGCCGGGGCGCGGAATCAGGGTCGAACCCAGGGATGCTCCCCGATGTGGCGCGAGGCCGTCGCCCATACCGTCGACGCATGGCTTCTCCCCCGCATCGACTGCGTCGAATCCTGCTCGGCGCGTGCGCTCTGGTTGTCACCCTGATCACCGCGATCAGCGCCGGAGTCGCCTGGACGTGGGTCAGTGCCGACGTATCCACCGTCGGCACAACGACATTCGACCAGCCGCTGAAGATCCCACCGCTGGCCGACTCGACCGTCGATGCCGAGGGGACCAGGACGTTCTCACTCGATATGCGCGCCGGGACAACCGAATTCGAGCCCGGTCGGGCGACGGAAACCTGGGGATTCAACGGAAGCTACCTCGGCCCGACACTGCGCGCTGCCCGCGGTGAACGAGTGAGAGTGCAGGTGCGCAACCAGTTGCCCGAGCCGTCGACGGTGCATTGGCACGGTATGCATCTGCCTGCGGCCATGGACGGCGGGCCGCACCAGATGGTCGATCCCGGTGCGACGTGGACGCCGGAATGGACTGTGGCCCAGCCTGCTTCGACACTGTGGTATCACCCACACCCCCACGGTGCGACCGAGGACCACGTGCGGCGCGGCCTGGCGGGGATGTTCCTGATCGACGACGCGGCCAGTACCGAACTACCGCTCCCGAACACCTACGGCGTCGACGACATCCCGGTGATCGTGCAGGACATGCGACTGCGCGGCAATCGATTCGACGGTTCGCACGCGATCTTCCGCGATATCGGTTTTCTCGGGGACCGCACGATGGTCAATGGCACGCTTACCCCGTACCACCAGGTCGGGGACGAACTGGTACGGCTTCGGCTGCTCAATGGGTCGACCGCACGGATCTACACCTTCGCGTTCGACGATGCCCGCCCGTTCGCGATGATCGGATCCGACGGCGGGCTGCTCGAACGCCCCGCGACCGTGGATCGTATCCAGCTGTCGCCCGGCGAGCGGGCCGAGGTCGTGGTGCGGGTGCGGCCCGGCGAACGCACCGTGTTGCGTAGCGAGAAGCTCGAGGCGGGACTGAACTTCTGGGGGAACCGGTTCGCCGGTGGCGACGACACGTTCGATGTGCTCGAACTTCGCGCGGCCGCGGTTCTGAGACCGTCGCCCGCGCTGCCGGAAACCCTGGTCCCGCTCTCGATCCCCGAGGGTTCCGAGTCGGTGGTGCAGCGCCGTTTCGAACTGACTCTGGCCGGGATCAACGGCGTACGCATGGATATGAGCCGCATCGACACGACCGTCACCCGCGGCACGACCGAGACCTGGGAAGTGCACAACATCGACGGGATGCCGCACAACTTTCACATCCACGATGTCCAGTTCCGGGTGCTCGCCTACGACGGCGCCCCGCCCCCACCTGAGCTGACCGGCGCCAAGGACACCATTTTCCTGCCACCGAATACGGCGGCGACCCTGGCGCTGCGTTTCGACGGACCTGCCGATCCGAACACTCCGTACATGTATCACTGCCACCTGCTGTGGCACGAGGACGCCGGAATGATGGGCCAATTCACCGTCGTCGAACCAGGCCAGCAGGCCGCGACACCCCCGCGACACGGCCACTGACCTTGCCACATCGATGCCATCGCGCTAAATTCATCACGTAGTGAATTCAACACTCGATGAATTGAGGCGACCATGTCGCACACCGCCCCGCCGCCGATCGCCGTCCAGGTCCAGGACCTGGTCGTCCAGCGCGGAAAACGCCCCGTTCTGCACGGCCTGACCCTCGATATCCCGCGCGGCTCCATCACGGGACTGCTCGGCCCGTCGGGCTGCGGGAAGACCACCTTGTTGCGCACCATCGTGGGCACCCAGCTGGTGGAGTCGGGCACCGTCACCGTGCTCGGGGAACCGGCCGGCAGCGCCGGGTTGCGCCGTCGCGTCGGTTACGTCACGCAGGCGCCGAGCATCTACTCCGATATCAGCGTGCGTGACAACGTCGCCTACTACGCGGCGCTGTACGGGCGTACCGACGTCGAAACAGCCCTGGCCGCAGTCGGTTTGGCCGACCATGCCGACAACCTCGGCGATCAGCTGTCCGGTGGACAGAAGACCAGGGTGTCGCTGGCGTGCGCGCTGGTCGGCAAGCCCGAACTGCTGGTGCTCGACGAACCGACCGTCGGCCTCGATCCGGTCCTGCGGGTGGAGCTGTGGAAGCAGTTCCGCGAATTGGCCACGGCGGGAACGACTTTGCTGGTGTCCAGCCACGTCATGGACGAGGCCGAGCACTGCGACAAGCTGCTACTGATGCGCGAGGGCGAACTGCTGGCCCAGCTCAGCCCCGACGAACTGCGCGAGCGCACCGACGAACACAACCTCGAGGCAGCTTTCCTGACCTTGATCACGAGGGGAGAGCGCGCATGACCACCCCGTACACCGCCACCACGAGCCGGATCCTGCGCCAACTGCGCAACGATCACCGCACGGTCGCAATGATTCTGGTGGTTCCCGCCCTGCTGATGACGCTGCTGTATTTCATCTACCAGGACGCACCGCGCCCGCCGCACGCCCCGCTCACCATGTTCGACCGGGTCGGCATCACCATGCTCGGGATCCTGCCGTTCATCGTGATGTTCCTGATCACCGCGATCGCCATGCAGCGCGAACGCACCTCGGGCACGCTCGAACGGCTGCTCACCACCCCGTTGAGCAAACTCGACCTGCTCGCCGGGTACGGCAGCGCGTTCTCCCTGGCCGCCGGTGCGCAGGCCGCGGTCGCGTGCGTGGTCGCGTTCTGGTTGCTCGGGCTAGAGGCGGCGGGCAATCCCGCCTGGGTCATGCTGATCGCGATGGTCGACGCCGTGTGTGGCGTGGCGCTGGGCCTGTTGGCAAGTGCGTTCGCGCGCACCGAGTTTCAGGCCGTGCAGTTCATGCCGGTGATCGTCGCGCCGCAGATCTTCCTGTGCGGGCTGCTGGTGCCGCGTGATCGGTTGCCCGGCTGGCTCGAGGCGATCAGCAATGTGCTGCCGTTGAGTTACGCGGTGGACGCGCTGCAGCAGGTGTCGGTACATGCGCAGCCCACGGGGGCGATGTGGCGCGACATCGCCGTGGTCGCGGGGTTCGCGGTGGTGGCGTTGGGTCTGGCCGCGGCTACTCTGCGTCGACGCACCCCGTAACCCCACCACGAGAGGATCACCCATGAGTGACGGCGAATCCGGTTCCGGCACAGCGAAATCCGGGCGCACCGGACGCAGGCCGGGCAATGCCGACACCAAGCTGGCGATTCTCGAGGCGGCGCGGGTGCGGTTCGCCGGTGCCGGGTTCGACAAGACGTCGATTCGCGCGATCGCGGCCGATGCCGATGTCGACCCGGCGCTGGTGCACCACTATTTCGGCAACAAGCAGCAACTGTTCGCCGCGGCGGTGGAGTTTCCGGTAGATCCGGACACGACCCTGAAGAAGGTCGATGCCGCACCACTGGACGAACTCGGCTCGACGATCGTGCGCGCGGTCGTCACGGTATGGGACTCCCCCGCCGGCCCCGGCATCGTCGCGATGGTGCGCAGCATTTTCGCCGGTGGCGACCAGAATCTCGCGCGCTCGTTCCTGCTACAGGTGGTGTTGGAACGGGTGCGCGTGCGCATCGCCACCCCCGAGGACGACGGGCGGGCCAGGGTCTCGCTGGCCGCGGCCCAGATGGTGGGCGTGCTGACCGCGCGCAAGATCATCGCCATCGAACCACTGGCATCCATGCCGATCGACGCGGTCGTCGCCGCCGTCGGGCCGGTGGTCCAGCGTTACCTCACCGGCGAAATCGACACGGCGAGTTGGTAATTCAGCGCGAGCGCACCCACACGATGGCGAAGCCGCAATCGGCGTAGTGCGCGTACTCGGCCCGATCAGGATTCGGCGAGGAAGAATTCGTGTTCGGCGTCGGTGACGTCGCGCGCCTCGTCGATCAGCAGCACCGGGATGCCGTTGTCGATCGGGTAGGCGCGGCGCAGGCGTGGGTTGTACAGCACGCTGGCATCGGCTTCGGTGCGCACCAGCTGCAGCGGGCCTTTGTCCTGGGGGCAGGCCAGCAGGCCGAGCAGGGTTGCGTCGATGGTGGATTCGTGCGCCATGTGCCTAACCTACCGCGCCCGGCGGAACGAGATGTAGCGGTGTCCGAAGAAGCTGAGCACCGCGACCACACCCATCACGATCACCGAGGCGGGCGCGGCCGGGAATCCCAGCACGGTGACCGCGAGTTCCACCAGGATCACGTTGAGCACGAGGCCGCCGGCGTTCACGCCGCAGAAGGCGAGGAAGTCGCGCAGCAGGTGGCCGTGCACCCGGAAAACCAGTGTCCGGTGCAGCACGAACGCCACCACCGTGCTGACCGCGTAGGCGGCGACCACAGCCAGACCGGGCCTGCCGTCGCCGAGCACGTGCAGCCAGAACACGACCAGCGCCATGCCGAGCAGGGTGTTGAACCCGCCGACGATCGCGAACGCCAACTCCTGCCGTTTCACGATCCGCAGCAGTGGACCCGGGGTTTCCAACACTCCCCCCTCGGCCGTCATCGCACCGCGTCCGCGAGCGCGTCGTCCTGGCCGGGTTTCGCGAGCATGTCGTTCTCGTCCAGCGACTCCGCGGCCGGTGCGTCGTGTTCGTCGCCATCGGACTTGCGTCCACGCACATACAGCCACTGGAACACCGCCAGCCCGAGCAGTCCGAGCCCGATCGCCGCGCCGCCGATTTTCCAACCCGGCGGACGCCAGGTCAGCACGAGGTCACCGTCGCGGGTGCCCGCCGGGATGTCGACCGCGACGAAACTCTTCGCGACCACCTTGAACGAGATGTCCTTGCCGTCCAGGGTCACCCGGTAACCGGGCCAGCCCAGTCGCGCGAACACCACGCGCCCACCGTTCTCCGAGCTCACGGTGACGCGGCTGGTGGTGTCGGTTTCGCCCGCCGAGACCGCGGTGGCCTTCTCGACCGCGGAGATCCGACCGTTGCGGGTGGAGATCAGCCCGTCCTGACGTTCCAGCACCGAGATGTAGTTCTCGTGGCCGGGGTAGTCGACCCACTGCCAGCCCGCGGGGGCGGGCTCGGTGCGCGCGGTCGGGTACAGCGCACGCTGCAGCACGACCCGGTCGATGTTCATCAGATCCACGACGGGCTTGCCGGTCGACGGTTCGGTCGCGAACGCGCGGCGGTAGGCGTCGGGGCACACGCTGGTGTCCCAGCGCATGCAGAGCATGTCGCCGAACCAGTAGTGGCCGTTGGGGGTGTAGCCGCTGACGTAGGTGCGCTCGATGTCCTTGGCGTAGTTGCCGAACACCAGCGACCCGTAGGCGCCGTCGAGGGTGCGCTCCCCCGGCTGGATCAGCCCGCGGTCACCCAGCTGCAGCGTGGTGCCGGCGAATTCGGGGAACGCCGCACGCGCCGCGGCCCGGTCGCTGGGCAGATTCCAGCTCATCGGCGTGGGCTGCGCGCGCTGCACCTGAACGTAGGCGATCGGCGAGACGGCGATGATCGCCAGCGCGACCGCCGCCGAAATCCCCTTGTTCACCGCCAGCCACACCAGCGCGGCACCCAGCGCGGCGATCGCCAACGCCGCGACCACATGCGCGATCCAGTTGTGCGGGTCGGCCGAGAACGTGCGCACCCACAGCAGCCCGATCAACACCGCCGCCGCGATCGAGCGAGCCCGCCAGTCCTTGAAGGTCGCGAAGCGTCCGAGCAGCACGCAGACCAGCACGAGCAGACCCAGCGCCACCATCGGCAGCACGCGGGCGGGCCAGCGCAGCGGGCCGATGGTGCCGGGACCGGCGGTCCACATCAGCATCGCGATCGCGAACATTCCGACACCCGACAGTTCGCGCCATGCCCCACGCGCCTTGTTCCAGTCGATGAAGGCCAGCGCCGGAATCAGGAACCAGGCGATGTAGACCACCGGCATCGGCTGCACATACCCCCACCACGAGGTGAAGGCGGGCAGCGTCGAGGGCAGGCTGGCGTTCAGCGATTCCGACCAGGGCACGGTGAGGAACTGGTCGTTGTTGATCTGCGCGGTGCCACGCCAGGTCACCTTCGCCGACAACATGCTGGGCAGGTAGGTGGCCGCGCCCGCGAGCGCCGCCAGACCCGCCACCATCAGCAGTTTCAGCGACGGCCGCCAGGTCCGCTGGTAGATCAGCTCACCGACCGCGACCGCGGCGATCATCAGCCCCGCCTCGACCGCCGGGAACACGTACTGCACCGAAATCGCCAGGTAGAGGTAGACGAAGACCGGAATAGGCCCGCCGCGACCGCGCGAGTACCGCACGCCCGAAGCCCACGCGTGCACCATCCACGCGGTGCCGGTGAACGCCGTCATCCAGCTGGCCTCGTCGAAGAACAGCAGCCACCCGGTGAACGGAATCGATACACCCGCCAGCGCCGCCCACTGCACCCGAGAGCCATAGGCGAGACAGATCCGGTAGACGCCAAGGCCCAGAATGATCGCGAAGATCAGCTTCACCACGGTCGCGTACAACACCAGGTTGTCCACCGAGGGCGCGATCAGATCGATCAGCAGCTGCGGCGGATTCAGCAGCCCGGCTTCCTCGATCGCGTAGTTTCCGGCCATCCAGTGCTCGGGCACCATCACCGGCAGTTCGCCGTTGCGCAGACGGTTGCCCAGCATCACCCACAGTGGGACGTACTGGGATTCGGTGTCGTCGGTATAGAAATGCCGAACGTTGGCCAACAGAACCGCGCCATATCCCGCGATCACGCCGAGGCTGGTGAGCAAGCCCCAGATATAGACGGAACGACGGGACGGGGTTCTACTTTCCACCACGAGGAACAGACCCTACACGCGCGTGCGGTGATCGGCACCGGCGCACAGCGGGATCCGGCACGGTCGAGCTGTCATAGTGCAGTGTTAAAGTGCCCACACCTGACGGTCTTCTCCCACCGGGTTCTCGGCCGCCTCGATCTGGACTGACCAGAGGGTGCGACGAAGGAGTGCCCGCCGGGAGGGAAGATCGAGGCCCACAGGGCCGAGAACCGCGCGGCCCCGGCCGCCATAAACACCGAAAGTGTCCGATGCCGCTTCCTTCCGCACCTTCTCTGCCCGGCACTGATGTGCGTGCGGGCGCGCCCGACCAGAACGGGTCGAGCCCGGTGCATTCGGTGTCGGTGGTCGTGCCGGTATATCGGGGTGAGGAAACGATCGCCGCGCTGGTCACCGAGCTGGACCGGTTGACGGGCCCGATCACCACCGCCGCGGGCGCGCGCTTCGCCATCGCGGAGATCATCCTCGTGCACGACAACGGTCCCGATCGCTCCGATGTCGTGCTCCGGGAATTGGAAGGCTCCTACCCGCAGGTGCGTGCGGTGTGGTTGAGCCGCAATTTCGGGCAGGACGCGGCCACGATCGCCGGGATGGCGGCGGCGCGTGCCGACTGGATCGTCACCATGGACGAAGACGGTCAGCACGACCCGGCGTTCATCGCCGACTTCCTCGACGCGGCTTTGGCCTCGCGCGCGGACCTGGTCTACTCCAAGCCGTCGAACACCCGCCCGCACGGTTTCCTGCGCAATCTCACCTCGCGCGGCGCCAAAGTGGTGCTGGCCACGGTGTTCGCGTTCCCCGATTCGACGCGCTTCGAAAGCTTCCGGCTGATCCGCGGTGATATCGGCCGCCAGCTGGCCGAGGTCGCCGCCAACGGCGTGTACCTGGACGTGGCGCTGACCTGGGTGGTCGGCAACGCGGTGTCGGTGCCGGTGGTGCTGCGCGCGGAGGGCCGCGAGGAGTCCGGCTACAACTATCGCCGCCTGTTCTCGCTGTTCTGGAAGATGGTGCTGTGCAGCGGCACTCGTGGTCTGCGCCTGGTGAGCATGCTCGGGATCACGCTGGCCCTGGCCGGGGTGGTCATGGCCGCGGTGGTCATCGTGCAGACGCTGACCCAGGACAATCACGACCCCGAGGGTTGGGCGTCGATCATCGTGGTGATGCTGCTGTGTTCGGGCGCGACCCTGTTCTCGCTGGGTCTGATCGCGGAGTATCTCGGTGTCGCCCTGCACATCCTGGTCGGCAAGCCGCTGTACCTCACCGTGCAGACCCCGACACCGCGCCCGGATACGATGCACGCGCCGGCCGTGAACCATCGAGTCGACGCCGCGGTGCCGGCAGCCGCGACGGAGAAGGGCCACCGCGAGTGAGCGACCGCATCATCTTCAGCAGGCCGTTCCGCGCTGCCGCCGAACGCCCGAACCTGATGGCCGTGCTCGATTCCGATCACAGCCACGGCGACGGCCAGTTCACCAAATCGGCGACCGCGAAGATCAAGGCCATCACCGGCGCCGACCACGCGCTGCTGACCACCTCGTGCACGCACGCGCTCGAATTGGGCGCCCTGCTGCTGGAATTGGGCCCCGACGACGAGGTGATCGTCCCCAGTTTCGCGTTCACCTCCGCGGCCACCTCGATGGCGTTGCGCGGGTCGACGTGCGTGTTCGTCGACATCGACGAGTCCACGGGCAACATCGATCCCGCCGCCGCGGCCGCCGCGATCACCGACCGCACCAAGGCGATCGTGGTGATGCACTACGGCGGCGTGGCCGCGGACATGCAGCCGCTGCTCGACCTCGCCGCCCAGCACGGTGTGGCGATCATCGAGGACAACGCGCACGGGCTCGGCGGCACCTGGCGTGGCCGTCAGCTCGGCACGATCGGCACGCTGGGCACGCAGAGTTTCCACGACACCAAGAACGTGCACTGCGGTGAGGGTGGCGCGCTGCTGCTGTCGGACGAGATCCTGATGGGTCGCGCCGAGATCATGCGGGAGAAGGGCACCGACCGCGCGCGGTTCCTGCGCGGCCAGGTCGACAAGTACTCGTGGCAGGACATCGGTTCCAGCTACCTGCCCAGCGAACTCAACGCCGCCGTGCTCGACGCGCAGCTGGCCGAGTTCGACACCATCCAGGCCAACCGGCACCGCGTCTGGGACACCTACGCGGCCGCGCTGCCCGACTGGGCGGCTCGCAACGATGTGCGGCCGATGACGGTGCCCGCCGACGCCGGCCACACCGCGCACCTGTTCTACCTGCGGATGCCGACCGAGGAGAGCCGCGACGGGATCATCGCCCACCTCGCCGGTCAGGGCATCGTCGCGCCGTTCCACTACATTCCGCTGGATTCCAGCCCGGCCGGTCTCAAGTACGGCCGCACGCCGGTTCCGTGCACGCGGTCGGCGAACTTCTCGGCCACGATCGTGCGACTGCCGCTGTGGCCGTTGCTGCGTGAGGATCAGCTGAGTCGTGTGATCGACGCGGTCACCGCCTACCAGACGTAACCTACGACAAAGGCCGCCCGATTCTGCCGGGCGGCCTTTGTCATGTGAAAACTGCGGCCGGTGGGTCAGTTCCCGCCGAACAGCTCTGCCGCTGCCGCGTCGGTGAGCACCTCGTAGGTCTCGGTTTCCCGGTTGTAGATCCAGGTGCCCGGCCCGGCCTTCGGCAGACCCGCGGCTTGCACCGCAGAGGCCGACGGCCGGAAACTCGAACTGCGCGGAATCTCGTCCACGACGTACACCAGGTCGGGACGCTGACCGCGGTCCAGGCCGCGCATCGCCTCGGTGACATCGCCCGGTTCGATCCGGAACCCCGCGCGCACGCTCAGCGCGGCCGCGGCGATCGTGCCCGCGGGCGTCTTCAGCCCGAACGCCACCTCGAGGTCGACCGGGGTGATGTCGTTGAGCACGTCCACGATCGGCTGGGTGAACACCGGTCCGCGCGCGGTGCGGATCACCGTGTCGCGGCGGTCGACCAGCCAGTAGTCGCCGTCGCTGTCGCGGCGGAACAGGTTCTCCGTGGGCCACCAGGCGTCGCCGGCCTGGAACACGCCGCGCAACCCGCCGTCGGAGATGTCGCCACCGTCGACGGCCTTGCCCAGCAGCAGGCCGGGTTCGTTGTCGGCGCAGCGGCGGGCGAACCCGTCCTCGCCGACCAGGATCTGCTCGCTGACCGGGTCGTAGGCGACCAGTTCCACGCGCGCGGTGCCGGGAACGGGCCTGCCCTTGGAGCCGATCTTGGCGCCGGTGACATTGGCCAGCACCACGTCGCCGTCGATCGAGGCGTAGAACTCGAGCACGCTGGCCGGGGCGAACTGTTCCACGGTGCGCCGCCACAGACCCGCGGGCATACCGGAACCGATGAACAACCGGATCGGATGGGTGTGGCCGACCGGGAAGACCTGGGCGTCGAGCAGGTCACGCAACATGGTCCACGTGTAGGTGACCACGGTGACGCCGTAGCGATGCACCTCTTCGGCGAACCGACCCGGATCCATGTCCACCGGGCGGGCCAGCGCGATGCGGCTGCCACCGGCGATCGCGCCACCCAGACTCACCAGCAGACCGGACGAATGATGCAGTGGCGCAAGGCAATATACGGTGTCGCGACGGTCCAGGTCCGCGGCGCTCGCGGTACCGAATGCCGACAGCGCCCAGCGGTGATTGGTGATGTACTTCGCCTCGAGGCGGTCACCGGAGCCGAGCACGAGCACGAACGCCAGTTCGCGCGCCAGACCCGGATTCGGCCGGAACCAGGCAGGCACTCGCACCTGCGCCGGGTCGATCTGTTCGAGGTCGATCACCCGATCGCTGGTCGGCACCGCCAGCTGTCGACCCTTGCCGCCACCGAGCACGAGCACCCTGGCAGCGGTCGCGGCGGCGGTCCGCAGGTTCTCGGGGTCGGTGATCAGCGTCTGCACGCCGGTCAGCTCGATGGCCCGGTCAAGTTCCGCGCCCGGCGCCAGCAGCACCGCGACGGCACCGATGCGCGACAGCGCCGCCACCGAAGCCAGTGCGCTGGGCCGCGTTTCCATCATCACGCCCACCCGCATGGCGGGCCGGATGCCGACGGAGATCAGGCCACGCACCACATTGTCGACACGTTCCTCGACGGCGGCATTGGTGTGCACACGGTCGTCGAACAGCACCAGGTCCTTCTGTGGCGCGCGACGGGCGTGTTCGGTGAGCAGTTTGCCCAGCGAAATCCGCGTGTGCGGCTGGATCATGCCCAGTCGCGTGAGCCGGGGCAGCGCGCGTGCGGCCTCGCCGGCCATTTCGATCGAACCGCGAATAGTGTTGCCCGCGATACCTTCCAACACCTTGCCTACGCCCGCGCCCGCTTCGGCCAGACCGGCGGCGGTATGCATCATCCGGGTCGCGGCGGTGCGCGGCGCGTTGCTGGCGACGTGCTCCTGCATGGGCACGATCTGCTCGGGCAACATGCCGTTGCCGTCCATCCAGGCGATCCAGTCGCGCACCATCGGCCACGTGTGATTGGTGGCCGTGGAACCGGCGACCAAGCCGAAATGCCCTGCGACCAAACTGGCTTCGTACACTTCGGCATTGGGCGCGGCCCGCACGATCCCCCGCACCGCGGCAGGCTGACCGATGTCGTCGACCTCGCCGACGAACGCCAGAATCGGGCACTTCAGTTCGGCCAGCGACACCGGGTGATCGCGAATCACGAACCCGCCCAGCATCATCCGATTGTGCGCGACGAACTGCTTGAGCAGATCCGCCACCGCGGGACCCGAATACCCCACCCAGCCATCGCTGTTGAGGAACCGACGCTGACGTTCCTTGGGCAGCAACGCTTCCCGGTCGTGCAACTGCAGCAGGAAGTCGATGCGCGACTTGGCGGTCTTCACCGGGTCCAACATCTGGAAGCCGATGCGCACCATGGATTCGGTGATCGGCAGCCGGTGCATCACATGGTCGGCCAGGAAGTCCGCGACCTCGGAGACCACACCGTAGGGCAGCCCGAACGGCATCCCCGCGACGATGTCGACCGGGCTGCCGAACGTGACGATCGACGCCACGCCCTTGCCGTACCGGTAGGCGGTGGTCTGGTAGGCGAACATGCCGCCCTGTGAGTACCCCATCAGGTGCAGTTGCGCGCCGGTGGCTTCGCAGACGGTGTCGATGGCGGAGTTCACCGCGAGCACATGGTCGGCCAGGTCGCGTTCCCAGCCGCCTTCCTCGGTGGCGGGTGAGCCGAAATCGATGACCCAGCAGTCGATTCCGCTGGCGTGCAGGATACCGACCGCGCCGCCCGCGGCATTGACGTCCCAGATGTCGGCGTTCACCATCAACGGCGGCACCAGCAGTGCCACCGGACGGCCGGGCGTCGTGTCATCGGGGAAGTAGTGGCGCAGCCGATACATGCGTCGACGCTCGACGACCTCGAAAGGCGACGACTCCACATCGTGTGACAACCCGCCGAAGCGGATCACCTCCAGCCCGTTCTGCGCGGTAGCCAGCAACCGCTGCACCGAACCGACCACACCTTTTGGACTGATATCCACCGTTCCCACCTGGCCCTACCTATTCTCAGTGACACACCTCACACACCCCGATGTGCTCATCTGAGCTTGCCACACCGGACCTCCATTATGTGTCGGCTGTGACAGGCCGCATGCTCGCCCGACGTACGTCACACCGCCTGTCGGCGCACCCATTCCGCGCGCCGATAAAGTGGACCGGGTGACCCCAACGCCCGCCGACACCTCGACCGACCGCGAAACCATGCTCGTGGAGTTGGTCGACGACACCGGCGTCGCGACCGGGGCGTGCTCGGTGGACGAAGCCCATCGACCCCCCGGCATCCTGCACCGCGCCTTCTCCGTACTGCTGTTCGACCGTCGCGGCAACGTCCTGTTGCAACAGCGCGCCGCGGTGAAGACCCGGTTCCCGCTGCAGTGGGCCAACACCTGCTGCGGGCACCCCACGCCCGGCCAGGCTGTGACCGAGGCCGCCGCGATCCGGTTGCGTGAGGAGTTCGGAATGACGGCCGAACTGTCGGAGGTGGGCGTGTTCACCTACCGCGCCGGCGACGAGTCCACCGGGCGCGTGGAGTACGAATACGACCACGTGCTGATCGGTTCGGTCGGCAGCCTGCCCCCGCGGCCCGATCCGACGGAGATCGCCTGCTGGGCGTGGATTCCCCCGCAGGCGGTGCGGGTCGACATGACAGCCAACCCCGGTAAGTACACCCCCTGGCTGCCGCAGGTCCTCGACATCGCCGAAGCCCACCGCCCCTGACCTCCCCGCTCCTTTCCGTCTCCTTGCCCAGGCGCACCACCGCTCTGATGCGCATATCTATATCTGTCTATGTATCTCAGTTCCTTGGCGAACTCACAGGTGCACCACAGTCCCCGAACAGGCCGCCCGACCAGGCTGGTCTTCGAACGGTTCGCACGAGCAGGTAGTGGAGGTAGCGATGGTCGAGGTCGAGATAAACGACGACACGGTGACGGTCAATGTGCTCGGAGGGCATCGCCTGCTCGCCCTGCGCCAACAGGTCGTGATCGACCGCGCCGCCATCACCGAGATCACCACCGCCGAAGTGGACCTGCGCCCGCCGTGGGTCCGCGCGCCCGGCACCTTCATCCCCGGTGTGATCGCCGCCGGCGTCTACCGCGGCAAGGGCCGCAAAGAGTTCTGGGACACCACCTTCGGTGGCAGCGCCGTCCGAATCGACCTCGAGGGACCCGATTTCACCCGCCTGGTCGTCGACGTCGACGATCTCGACGCGGTCCTGCACGCCCTGAACACCGAAACCGTCGCCGCCTGAACATCATTCACGAACCGAACGTCTCCAGCAGACCCGTATAGGACTTCGCCGGCGGTGTCGCGAACTCTCCCCTACCCGACTTCCGCAGCCCCAGTGTGACCAGGGACTGCACGGTGAGGGTGGCCGCCGCGACACCGTCGATCACCGGCACCCCGATCTCGTCGCGAATGTGCGCGCACAGCTCGGCCATTCCCGCACAACCCAGCACCACGGCGTCAGATCCGTCCTGCGCGACCGCCTCCCGGCACGCCCGCGTCACGATCTCGCGCGCGTGCGGATCGCTGTCCAGCGCGAGCACCGGCAGTTCGCACGCGTGCAGCCCACGGCAGAACCGTTGCATCCCATAGCGTTCCGCCAGATCCTGTGCCCGGCCGATCGTGCGCCCCAGCGTGGTGACCACACTGAACCCGCGCCCCAGATGACTGGCCGCGTGCATGGCCGCTTCCGCGATCCCGATCACCGGCCCGGTTGCCAGTTCTCGCGCCGCGTCCAACCCGGGATCGCCGAAGCAGGCGATGACATACCCGTCCACACCCTCGGCCTCCCCCTGCCGGATCGCGGCGAGCACCCCCGGCACGCTCATCGCCTCGTCGTAGTGGCTCTCGATCGACGTCGGCCCGAACTCCGACGTCACCGCGTCCAGCAGTGTGCCCGGGCCGACGACAGCCCGGGCACACCGCTCGATCGTGTCGGTCATCGCCCGCGTGGTATTCGGATTGATGACCCTGATCCGCATCAGGCACCGCCCTCCCCGACAGCAGCCGCGCGCTTGGCACCGGTCAGCGCGTAGTAGACCGCGAACCCGATCCCGCAGCCGATGAACCAGCTGTACTGGGCGGCGGTGTGCATGCCCGGCAGGCTGTTGGCCAGCACCGGGAACACCGCGATCGCCGCGGCGATCATGCCGCCCGCTCGCCAGCTGATCCGCTGCGGACTCACGTTCGAGAAGTCGAAGGCCGGGGCGATGAAGTTGGCGACGATGTTGATGCCGATGGTGGCGATAGTGAAGGTGAGAGCACCGAGCACGATCGCGAACGTCGAATCGATCTCGGCGACGGTGGCGACCGGGTCGGTGATGAGCTGCCCGTACACGGGCACCGTCAGCGACGCGGTGATCACCACCAGCAGCGAGAACATCAGGAAGTTCACCGGCAGCCCGAGCAGATTGCCGCGCTTGACCGCCGCGAAACTCTTTCCGTAGCGGGAGAAGTCGCCGAAATTGAGCATCGGCCCGGAGAAGTACGACACCACCAACGCGATCGCACCGAGCATGACCGGCACCGACGCCCACCCGGTGTAGGTCACCTCGCCCAGGTTCAGGTCGATCGCACTCCACCCGCCCTCGGCGATCAGATACCCACACAGCACGAACATCACGACATACACAGCGGGACCGCAGAAGTCGATGAACTTGCGAATGGATTCCATGCCGCGCCAGAACACGCACGCCTGCACCACCCACAGCAGCAGGAAACTGCCCCACCCCAGCGCCGACAACCCGGCGAATCCGTAGTCGGCGGTGACGGCATAGGGTGCCAATCCCGGAAACAGCTTCACCAGAACGACATCCAGTGCCGCCGACGCGAGAAACGTCTGAATTCCGTACCAGGCCACCGCGATCAGCCCACGGATGATCGCGGGAATATTCGCGCCGAGCACACCGAACGCGCTGCGGCAGATCACCGGATACGGCACGCCGGTCAGCTGACTCGGTTTGGCCACCAGATTGCAGAACAAGTACACGATGGTGATGCCGATGAGCAGCGCGGCCAACACCTGCCAGCTGGCCAGGCCGAGGGCGAAAAGGCTTCCCGCCGTGACATATCCGCCGACGCTGTGCACGTCCGACATCCAGAACGCGAAGATGTTGTAGGTGCCCCAGGTCTGCTTGCGCAGCGGCGCGAGATCGGAATTCGTCAGTCGCGGGTCGTAGGCGGATGGTTCACCGTCGGGAACCACCGCGGACTTGATGAGGTCGGTCATGATCGTTCCCGTCCGAAAGGGTGTATCTGCTGAGCTGACGGTAAGTTTCAGCAGTTGCGCCGCAGTTTCTCGGGAATTTCGGCCCTATTGCACCGAAGATATATCTTCGGGCGCGAGCAATCCCGTGTCGGTCGGCAGGGTCGCGATCACTGATTCCAGTCTGCGGTGGTGTTCCTCGGCGGCGGCGAGGAGGCGGTCCACGTCGCGGGCGAGGAAGGCGTCGAGCATGGCGATGTGGTCGCTGTGCAGGCGTTCGCGGTCGAGTCGGTCGATGTGCACCATCGATTGCACCGGCTCGGTGACATTCCAGGCCGCTTCGAGCATGTACAGCAGCCGGAACATGCGCGATGGTCTGGTCAGCGCGACGTGGAAACTGCGGGACTGGCGCTGGTAGGTCGCCGGGTCGTCGTCGAGGATGGCGCGTTCGAGTAGGTCGTTGACCGCGAGCAGGTGCGCGCGCTCGTCGTCGTTCGCGTGCAGGGCGGCCGCGGCCAGTGACGCCGTCTCCAAAGTGTCTCGCACGATGTACATTTCGCGCAGTTCACGGGCGGTGAGCTGGGCTACCTCGTAGCCGCGCTGCGGCCGGTGGGTGACCAGCCCCTCTCCGATCAGGGTCTTGAGCGCCTCGCGGACCGGGATGTGGCTCACGCCGAACAGTTCGGCTACTTCGCGCAGCGGAATCACCGTGCACGGCGGGACGGCGCCGTCCAGGATCACCCGGCGCAGTTCACCGAGAATCACTTGCGGTCGGCCTGGCTCGTCGACCACCAGCCTTGCCAGCAGCGCCGATCGTCGTCTCGGGGGCATGCACACAGGCTATGGACGGCGTATTGCGCGCGGACTGTTCGATGTGACGGTTGGGAAACGATCACCGTACCGACCGGTCGCTTGTGTGCGATGGCATGCTCGGGGGATGGGAGTTTCGACAACACAGTCGGTGGATCGCCGCTTCGTGCGTTTGGTGACGGTGTTCGACAGCCTGTTCCGCAAGCCCTCGCACGGGGGCGGCGCGCTGTGCGTGTACCTGCACGGCGAGCCGGTGGTCGACGTGTGGGCGGGGCAAGCCAGCCCGGGTGTGCCGTGGAACGCGGACTCGGTGGCGTTGGGTTTCTCCACCGGAAAAGGCGTGGCGTCCACGGTGATTCACCAGTTGGCCGATCGTGGGCAGCTCGATTACGACAGCCCTGTGGCGGAATACTGGCCGGAGTTCGCGGCGGCAGGCAAGGCCGATATCACCGTGCGCGACGTGCTCACCCACCGCGCCGGCCTGCACCGTTTACGTGGACTACTGCCCGGTCCGGTCGAGAGTTTCCTCGACGACAAGGCTGTCACCGAGGCATTGGCCGCGGCCACTCCGGACCCCCGCCACAAGGTCACCAGCGGCTATCACGGAATCAGCTACGGGCACTTGGCCGCTGAGATCGTGCAGCGGGTGACCGGCCGCGAGTTCGTCGACGTCGTGCGCACCGAACTCGCCGAACCGCTTGGTGCCGAAGAACTCTGGTTCCGTGTTCCCCACGACCAACGACATCGCATCGCGACCACCTTCCCCCGCCTGCGCGCGGCGGGCATGGACTGGGACACCGGCTCCGATCTGCTTACCCGCACCCGCTTCGCCGCGGCCGCGGAAACCACTCCGCGCGGCTTCGCGGACCTGATAGTCGATGCGCGCGTGCATGATTCGGTGATGCCGGGCGTGAACGGCGTGTTCTCCGCCCGCGCCCTGGCCCGCGTGTACGCCGCCCTGGCCAACGGCGGTGAACTCGACGGCACCCGCATCCTGTCCCCCGACGCGATCCCCCGCTTCGCCGCCCGTCAGGTCTTCACCCCCGATTACGTGCTGGCCTTCCGCATCCCCTGGGCGATGGGTTTTCACGGGGTGCCCATGAAACCGTCCAAGTCCGACCCGATCTCCGCCTTCGGCCACTTCGGCCTCGGCGGCTCGGGCGCCTTCGCCGATCCCGAGACCGGTCTGTCCCTGGCGTTCGTCACCAACCGCCTCGGCGGCAAACTCACACCCCTGGGCGACGCCCGCCTGACCCGCCTGAGCACCATCGCCCACAACATCGCCAAGGAACGCTGACTGGACAGTCGATCACCAGGCTCTGACGCAAACATCGCCCGAGAAGGATTCTGCACAGAAGCCTGGTGATCACACGTCCAGCAGGGTGATCTGCGCCGAACAGCGCATTGACGCCCCCAATACGTGGATCCACCCGGCACCGCGGCCGAGCCTGGCACTATGTGGCGAATGGAGACCGTGGGACTGGAGCAGATCGAGGCCGCCGCCGCTCTGTTGGCGCCGGTGATTCGGCGGACGCCGACCGTGGGGTCGCGGGTGTTGTCGGAGCGTGCGGGCACGCAGGTGCTGCTCAAGTGTGAGAATTTGCAACGCACCGGATCGTTCAAGCCGCGTGGGGCTTATAACCGGATCGCGAATCTGCCGGTGGCGGACCGGGTTCGGGGCGTGGTGGCGGCCAGCGCCGGCAATCACGCGCAAGGGGTGGCGTGGGCGGCCAGTGAGCTCGGGATCACCTCGACGGTGTTCATGCCCGTCGGGGCGTCGCTGCCGAAGCTGGTGGCTACGCGTGCCTATGGTGCCGAGGTACATCTGGTGGGCGACACCATCGACGAATCTCTGGTCGCCGCACAGGAATTCGCGCAGCGCACCGGCGCGACGCTGATCCACCCGTTCGACCACGCCGATGTCGTGGCAGGTCAGGCCACGGTCGCGCTGGAAATACTCGAACAGGTCCCTGATGTGGGCACGGTGATCGTGCCGACCGGTGGCGGAGGGTTGCTCGCGGGCATCGCGGTGGCCTTGCACGCGCTGGCGCCGAACGTGCGGGTGATCGGGGTGCAGGCGGCCGAGGCGGCGGCGTGGCCGGAGTCGCTGGTGGCGGGCAAACCTGTTCGGGTGCCGAAGATGTCGACGATGGCCGACGGCATCGCGGTCGGCCTGCCCGGCGCGGTGCCGTTCGGGCATGTCGCGAAGTTGGTGTCGGAGATCGTCACCGTCGACGAGGACGCGCTGTCCAAGGCGCTGCTGCTGTGCCTGGAACGAGCCAAGCTGATCGTCGAACCCGCCGGCGCGGCCGGTGTCGCGGCGCTGCTGACGTCGGCGCTGCACGACCTGCCCGGTCCGGTGGTGGTCGTGCTGTCCGGCGGCAATATCGACCCGCTGCTGCTGACCCGCGTCATCGGCCACGGCCTCGCCGCCGCGGGCCGCTATATGGCCCTGCGCGTCACCATCGACGACCGGCCCGGAGCGCTGTCCGCGCTGTTGGCCGTGATCGGTCGGGCCGGCGCGAGCGTGGTCGACGTGGTGCATTCGCGAACGGGTCCGTGGCTGGACGTCGACGAAGTGGAGGTGTCGCTCACCGTGGAAACGCGGGGCGCCACCCACCGCGACGAGGTGCTGTTCGCCCTGCGTGATACCGGATTCCGAGTCCGGACCGAACCAGACCTCTAGCCCGATCCAGGCATCGACCGAACTCGTACCCGAGCTCGGTTCACGCATCGTCTTGGACTCGTATCCGGCGCCGCCTGGGCTCGAGCCCGTTCGCGCGTCGACCGGACTCGTCTCTCGATGCCCGCCCGGTGGCGCTATCCCGACCTACGCATCGACCGGGCGCGACCTCGACCTTCAGCTGAGCCAGGCGCGGGCGTCGTCGGCGGTCTTGCGGACCTCGTCGAGTTGCTCGGCCACCCGCACGCCTGCGGTGCCGCCGCGGGCGTTGCGGGAGGCGATCGAGCCCTGGACTGTGAGCACGTCGCGCACGCCCGCGGTCAGGGCGGGATCGACGGCGGCGAACTCTTCGTCGGTGAGGTCGGCCAGGCCCACCCCGCGCGCTTCGGCCACGCGCACGCACGCGCCGGCCGCTTCGTGGGCGACGCGGAACGGAACACCTTGGCGCACCATCCATTCCGCGATGTCGGTCGCGAGAGTGAAACCGGCAGGGGCCAATTCGGCCATCCGGTCGGTGTGGAAGGTGAGGGTGCCGACCAACCCCGCGATGGCCGGCAACAACAGTTCGAGCTGGGCGACGGAGTCGAAGACCGGCTCTTTGTCTTCCTGCAGATCCCGGTTGTACGCCAGCGGTTGGGCTTTCAGCGTGGCGAGCAGTCCGGTGAGGTTGCCGATCAGTCGACCGGCCTTGCCGCGAGTCAGTTCGGAGACATCGGGATTCTTCTTCTGCGGCATGATCGAGGAACCGGTGGACCAGGCATCGGCGAGGGTGACGTAGCCGAATTCCGGTGTGCTCCAGATGATGACCTCTTCGGCCATCCGGCTCAGGTCGACACCGATCATGGCCAGCACGAACGCGGCCTCGGCGGCGAAGTCACGCGAGGAGGTCGCGTCGATCGAATTCGCTGCCGACGCAGTGAAATTCAGCTCCGCGGCGATCTGCTCGGGGTCCAGACCCAGCGAGGAACCGGCCAGCGCACCCGAACCGTACGGGGAGATGGCGGCCCGCTTGTCGAAGTCGCGCAGGCGTTCCAGATCGCGCAGCAGTGGATGTGCGTGGGCGAGAAGGTGATGCGACAGCAGCACCGGTTGGGCGGCCTGCAGGTGAGTCTTGCCCGGCATCACCGCGTCCGGGTGCGCGGCAGCCTGCGCGACGAGCGCGTCGACCACATCGAGCACACCGGCGGCGACGCGACGCACACCGTCGCGCAGCCACATCCGAAACAGGGTCGCCACCTGGTCGTTGCGCGAGCGTCCGGCCCGCAACCGACCACCGAGCTCGGTCCCGACCCGCTCGATCAGCCCCCGCTCGAGCGCACCGTGCACGTCCTCGTCGGAGTCGGCAGGACCGTAAGCACCGGAAGCGACATCGGCCGCGAGCGCGTCCAGCCCGGCCAACATGGCGGGCAGATCGTCATCGGCGAGCAGCCCGGCCTTGTGCAGCACCCGAGCGTGCGCCTTCGACGCGCGAATGTCGTAGGGCGCCAACACCCAGTCGAAGTGCGTCGACTTGCTCAACGCCGCCATCGCCTCGGCGGGCCCGGACGTGAATCGCCCACCCCAGAGCGCACCTTCGTTGGTTCCGACGTGAGTCATCAGTGCCCTCTCTCGGGTTGGCTTGTCGAGCGTATGTTTGGTGCTGACTGATCTCGCAAGTACATGGGTAACTCACCGGGCACGCCCAGAACGTTCACACGTCCCAGAGGTGAGCCCGGCGAGTCACGCAACCACCACCCCGCGACCGGCAAAAGACGCGGAGAGGCGGGGGAGCCTAGGCGAGGTCGCGGCGGGCGGCGACCTTCGAGGACAGGCCGTGGATCTGGACGAAGCCCTTGGCCAGCGACTGGTCGAAGGTGTCGCCCTCGTCGTAGGTGGCCAGGTTGAAGTCGTAGAGCGACTGGTCCGAGCGACGCCCGTTGACCACCGCGGACCCACCGTGCAGCACCATGCGGATGTCGCCGGTGACGGTCTGCTGGGTGTCGGTGATGAACGCGTCCAGGGCGCGCTTGAGCGGGGAGTACCACAGGCCGTCGTAGGCCAGCTCGCCCCAGCGCTGCTCGACCTGCCGCTTGTAGCGGGCCAGTTCGCGCTCGATGGTGACGGCTTCCAGGGCCTGGTGCGCGGTGATCAGCGCGATGGCACCGGGTGCCTCGTAGATCTCGCGGCTCTTGATGCCCACGAGACGGTCCTCGACCATGTCGAGGCGGCCGACACCCTGACGGCCGGCGCGGGTGTTCATCTCCTCGATGGCCTGCAGCACGGACACGGGCTTGCCGTCGATGGCGACCGGCACACCCTTCTCGAAGCTGATGATCACCTCGTCGGGCGCTTCGAAGTTCACCGTGGCGTCGGCGGTGTAGTCGTAGACGTCCTTGGTGGGCGCGTTCCACAGGTCCTCGAGGAACCCGGTCTCCACCGCGCGGCCCCACACGTTCTGGTCGATGGAGAACGGGGACTTCTTGGTGACGTTGATCGGGAGCTTGTTCTCCTCGGCGAACGCGATGGCCTTCTCACGGGTCCAGGCGTAGTCGCGGACCGGGGCGATGACCTCGAGGTCGGGGGCAAGGGCGCCGATGCCGACCTCGAAGCGGACCTGGTCGTTGCCCTTGCCGGTGCAGCCGTGCGACACGGTGGTGGCGTTGTGGAACTTGGCGGCCTCGACGAGGTGCTTGACGATCAGCGGGCGGCTGATGGCCGACACGAGCGGGTACTGGCCCTGGTACATGGCGTTGGCCTGGATGGTGGGCAGGCAGTACTGCTCGGCGAACTCGTCGCGCGCGTCGACCACGATGGCCTCCACGGCGCCGCAGTCCAGCGCGCGCTGTCGGATGGCTTCCATGTCCTCGCCGCCCTGGCCGAGGTCGATGGCCACGGCCACCACCTCGGAACCGGTCTCCTTCGCGATCCAGCTGATGGCGACGGAGGTGTCAAGCCCACCGGAGTAGGCGAGTACGACGCGATCGGACATGTTTGTTGTGCTCCTCGACGTGGGTTCTTCCTTCGGCTGTCGCCGTTGCTACAAATGATTATGCACGATGATGCAATCTCATTCATAACCGGGGTGCGAGCCCGCGGCGGATCTGACTGAAATAGACGATCACCTGCGACGATACCGCCGCGCGCCTTGGCGGGTACGCTCGGCTATGAGACGCTGGTCACAGCTGATACTCGCCGGTCGGGACCAAAGGAGCCATCATGCAGTCGTTACGTGATTTCGCCGAGGCCAACTACGACCTGATCGGGACGGTGGTCATCGGCTTGGGAAACATGAGTCTGAACGTGGCCAAGGCCGTGATCGAGCTCGGCACTCCCCTGCTCCAGGGATTTTTCGCCTGACCATTCGACGCGCCTGACCACTTCGACGCAAGGAGCACACCATGGATGACGCCCTGCAGTACCTGTCCGACAACTACAACGCGGTGGCCAACCTGGGGTTGTACGTCATACACACCACCGTCGAGCTCACCCTCCCGCTGACGACGCTGATCCTGAACTTCCTCGCCTCCTGACCCCGCACGTGTGGCACGCTGAGACAGCACTATGACGCTGAGACAGCACTATTCGGCTCGCCACACGTGAGGACGAACAAGATGCTCCACTACATCGCACAAGAATTCTCGACACTGGGCAACGGTGTTCTCGATGTCGGCCGCGCCGTGGTCGCGCTGGTGCAGGACATCATCGATGTCGCCACGCCGAACAATCACGGCGGCGGCGCGGGCGGCGGTCAGTACCCGTTCAACTGATCCCGGGCCGTGTCGCCGTGCGGTTTTCGGCGCGAGTTGCCGCGCACGGCGC
This sequence comes from Nocardia sp. NPDC058666, assembly GCF_042714895.1. NCBI lineage: Bacteria > Bacillati > Actinomycetota > Actinomycetes > Mycobacteriales > Nocardiaceae > Nocardia > Nocardia sp. NPDC058666. The sequence goes on along the minus strand of NZ_JBHXRY010000008.1, from coordinate 194,022 downwards.
ATCACCGCCACTACTGTGCGAACCATGACCGACGATGTGCGGCTCACCGCAGGCGACGCGACGCTCACGATCGCTCCGGACGACGGCGGCGCGATCCACAGTCTCACCGTCGACGGCACCGAGCTGCTGCGCCAGGACCCGGGCACCGGCTGTTTCGTCATGGCGCCGTGGGCGGGACGTTTGGGTCTGGGCGAGCTCACGGTCGGCGATCGCACCTATCAGATGCCGATCAACAACGGCCCGCACAGCATTCACGGGACCGCGCGTGACGGGGCGTGGGAGGTCGTCGCGTCGTCGCCGACCGAGGCCACCCTGCGCCACCGCCTCGATGACCCGTGGCCGTTCGCGGGCACCGTCACCCAGACGTTCACCCTCGCCGACACCGGCCTCACCCTGCAGATGCGCATCGCCACCGACCACGACCCCTTCCCGGCACAGGGCGGCTGGCATCCGTGGTTCCTACGCTCGGTGCCACCCGCCACCGGCCCCTTGGAACTGGACTTCGACCCGGCCTGGCAGTGCGAACGCGGCGACGACTACCTACCCACCGGCCGCAAGATCGCCCCCACCCCCGCACCATGGGACGACTGCTTCGGCATGCCGAACGGCGTCCTCGCCCGCCTCACCTGGCCCGGCTTCCTGGAATTCACCATCACCAGCCCGGTGCACGACGTGGTCGTATGGACCCTGCCCGAGGAGTCCCTGTCGGTGGAGGCCCAATCAGGCCCACCCAACGGCCTGAACACCGACCCGCGCCTGGTCACCCCCGATTCCCCCCTGGACGTCCGCGTGGATTGGACCTGGCAGCGCCTCACCCGAGACTGAACCCGCACACCCGAGTCTTCGGGTAGCGCAACCCATTACGGTGGAGCGAGTGCCGATCACGTTCGCCCACCCGGCAGCAGTGCTGCCCTTCGCGCGACATCTCCCCCTTGCCGCCCTGGTCGCGGGTTCGGTTGCCCCCGACGCGGTCTACTACCTACCAATTCCCCTGTCCGGCACCACAACTCATTCGCTGATCGGTGTCGCGTGGTGGGACCTGCTGATCGGTCTCGCACTGCTGCTGGCTTTTCGTGTGTCCGAGGAACCCCTGCGGGCACTGGTGCCGTTCTCGCTGGGCCGACAACCGGATTCCATGACCGTACGCACGGCGGTGCTGACGGTCGCCGCGGTTGCGCTAGGCGCGGCGACGCATGTGGTGTGGGATTCCTTCACGCAGACAAACGGTTTCGCGGTCGAACACTGGTCGCTGTTGCGGACATCGGTGGTCGAGCCGCACAAGACCTATAACGTGGTCGGCTACATCTCGTCGGTCGCCGGAACGGCGGTAGTGGCCTACCTGATAGTCCGCCGTGTCCGTCGCACCGAACGTGTTCGGTCGAACCGGGCGGTCGTCGCCGTCCTACTCGCCGCGCCCGTTCTCGGTGCGATGCTCGCCATCGACGACCCGATTGCCCAGGTCAGCACCTACGACCTGGTCCGGCACGCGATCGTGGGCGCGGTGCAGGCGGCAGCGTCGGCCTGGGCGATCTACGCGGTGCTGTGGCACATTCGCGCGATCAGGCCAGGCTTTCGATTTTCGCGGCCAGTTCGGCGCCGGTGAGGGGTTCGCGGGCGATGACGGCGATGGTGTCGTCGCCTGCGATGGTGCCGACGATGAACGGCAGCGCGGCGCGGTCCAGGGCGCTGGCCAGGAAGTGGGCGGCGCCGGGTGGGGTGCGTAGGACCGCGAGGTTGCCGCTGGCGTCGGTGGAGACGAGCAGGTCGCCCAGGAGTTTGGACAGGCGGCCGGTGCCGCCGGTGACGCCGCGCACGGGGCTGCCGTCCTCGGGGACGATGTACACGCCCGCGCCGCCGTCGGCCGCGCGCAGTTTCACCGCGCCGAGTTCGTCGAGGTCACGCGACAGAGTCGCCTGGGTGGTTTCGATGCCCTCGGCCGACAGCAGCGCGGCCAGTTCGGTCTGACTGCGGACCGAATGCGCGGTCAGCAGTTCGATGATGCGGGACTGGCGGCCGGCGCGGGTGCGGGCGATCGCGGGCGAACCCTTCTCGGGAACACTCATCGCCCGGACTCCGAGCCGGCCCCGGTTCGCGGTGTCACGCGGCGGCTTTCGCGAGCAGCCACACCAGCAGCGCCTTCTGGGCGTGCAGGCGGTTCTCGGCCTCGTCCCAGACCACGCTGTGTCCACCGTCGATGACCTCGTCGGTGATCTCTTCACCACGGTGTGCCGGAAGGCAGTGCAGCACAATCGCTTCCGGGTGTGCGCGCGACAGCAGTTCGGTGTTGAGCTGGAAGGGCCGGAACGGGCCGACGCGGTCGAGGCCGTCGTTTTCCTGGCCCATGGACGTCCAGGTGTCGGTGACCAGCACGTCGGCGCCGGTCGCGCCGACGACCGGATCGTTGGTCACCGACACGGTCGCACCGGTTTCCGCGGCCCGCTTGGCGGCGGCGTCGAGGATCCACGGCAGCGGCTCGAAGCCGGGGGGCGCGGCCACGGTCACGTTCATGCCCGCGGTGACACCGCCCAGCAGCAGCGAGTGCGCCATGTTGTTGGCGCCGTCGCCGAAGTAGGTCAGGTTCAGGCCGACCAGGGAGCCTTTGCGCTCACTGATGGTCTGCAGGTCGGCCAGCACCTGGCAGGGGTGGAACTCGTTGGACAGCGCGTTGACTACGGGAACCGTTGCGGTGACCGACATTTCGTCCAGGCGCGACTGTTCGAAGGTGCGCCACACGATGGCGTCCACGTAGCGCGACAGCACGCTGCCGGTGTCGCCGAGGGTTTCCTCCCGACCCAGCTGGGTGTCGCGCCCGTCCACGACCACCGCGTGCCCGCCGAGCTGGGCGATGCCCAGTTCGAACGAGAATCGCGTGCGGGTGGAGTTCTTCTCGAAGATCACCCCGACTCCGCGCGGGCCGTCCAACGGCCGGTGCGCGAAGGGGTTTTTCTTCAATTCGGCGGCGATGGCGAGGATTTCGGCTTGTTCGGCCTGGCTCACATCGTCGTCACGCAAGAAATGACGCAGGGTCATTCGGTCGCTCCCTTAGCATCGGCGGCGGCCTTGTCGAGGATCTCGGGCAGGTCGGCGACGAAATTGTCGGCCTGAGTTTCGGTGAGCACCAGCGGTGGCGCCAACCGGATCACGTTGGGCTTGGCGGGGTTCAGCAGGTAACCGGCTTCGCGCGCGCGCACATCCACGTACGCGGAGATGTCGTTGCGCAGCACGATGCCGATGAGCAGGCCCGCGCCGCGCACGTGGTCGATTTCGGGATGTTCGAGCAGGGCGATGCCATCACGCAGCCGCTTGCCGACCCAATCCACGTGGGTGAGCAGGTTGTCGGAGTCGATCGTGCGCAGCACCGCCAAAGCCGCTGCGGCACAGACGGGATTGCCGCCGAAGGTGGTGCCGTGCAGGCCCGGCGTGAGCAGTTCGGCGGCCCGGCCCTGTGCAAGTACGGCACCGATCGGCAGGCCACCACCCAGGCCCTTGGCCAGGGTGATCGCATCGGGCACGATGCCCGCCGCCTGGTGCGCGAAAAACGTTCCGGTGCGGCCGATTCCGGTCTGCACCTCGTCCAGGATCAGCAATGCCCCTGCCCGCGAGGTGATTTCGCGAGCACGCGCGAGATAGTCCGGCGGCGGCACGACAACGCCGCTCTCCCCCATCATCGGTTCGAGAAACACCGCGGCAGTGTCGGAATCGACGACGGCTTCCAGCGCGTCGGCGTCACCGTAGGGCACATGCACGACGCCGGCCGGCATCGGTTCGAACGGTGCCCGCTTGGCCGGCTGACCGGTCAGCGCCAGCGCGCCCATGGTGCGGCCGTGGAAAGCGTCTTCGGCGGCAACGATTTTCGACCGTCCGGTCAGGCGCGCGATCTTGAACGCGGCCTCGTTGGCCTCGGTGCCGGAGTTGCAGAAGAACGCCTTGCCCTCACCGTCGCCGAAGTGGGCAAGCAGCTTCTCGGCCAGTTCGATGACCGGTTCGCTGGCGTACAGGTTCGACACGTGGCCAAGGGTTCCCAGCTGCTGGGTGACCGCTTCGAGGATCGCGGGGTGGGCGTGCCCAAGGCTGTTGACGGCGATGCCGCCGAGGAAGTCGAGGTAGCGCTTGCCGTCGGCGTCGTACAGCACCGCGCCCGCGCCGCGCACGAGCGCGACCTTCGGGGTGCCGTAGTTGTCCATCATCGCGGCCGACCACCGCTGCTGCAGCTTGTCTGTCTCACTCATGGGTCACCATGGTTCCGATTCCTTCTCCGGTGAACAGTTCCAGCAGGACCGAATGCGGGACGCGCCCGTCGATCACGTGGGCGCTGGGGACCCCGCCGAGCACGGCGCGCAGACACGCTTCCATCTTCGGCACCATGCCCGCATCCAGGCGCGGCAGCAACTTCGCCAACGCGTCGGTGTCGATCCGGCTGGTCAGCGAGGAGCGGTCCGGCCAGTCGGTGTAGAGGCCTTCGACGTCGGTGAGCACTACCAGTTTCTCCGCGCCGATGCCTTCGGCCAGTGCGGCGGCGGCGGTGTCGGCGTTGATGTTGTGCACGATCCCGTCGGCGTCGGGGGCGATGGTGGAGACCACCGGGATGCGGCCCGCGTCGATGAGGTCGAGTACGGCGCCGGGGTTGACCTCGGTGACGTCGCCGACCAGACCGATGTCGGTGGCGACGCCCTCGACGGCGACGGTGCGCCGGGTGGCGGTGAACAGGTGCGCGTCCTCGCCGGAGATGCCGACCGCGTACGGGCCGTGCGCGTTGATCAGCCCGACCAGCTCACGGCCCACCTGACCGAACAGCACCATCCGCACCACATCCATCACCTCAGGGGTGGTGACGCGGAAGCCGCCACGGAATTCGCCTTCCATACCGAGCCTTTTCAGCATGGCGTTGATCTGCGGGCCACCGCCGTGCACGACCACGGGGTGCACGCCGACGGTGCGCAGGAACGCCATGTCGGCGGCGAAGGCGGACTTGAGTTCGTCGTCGATCATGGCGTTGCCGCCGTATTTCACGACCACGATCTTGTCGCGGAACTTCTGCAGCCACGGCAGCGCGTCGGCGAGCACGTGGGCTTTGTCCAGCGCCGAGAGACTGTGCACGACACTCATGAGCTGTACGCCGAGTTCTCTTCGACGTAAGCGTGGGAGAGGTCGGTGGTGCGCACCATCGCGGTGCCGTCACCGACATTGAGCTCGATCAGCACGTCGATGTCTTCGCCGGACAGATCGACGTCGCGAGCGCCGGGCGCGCCGACGCTGTCGACACAGACGGGATTGCCGTTGAACGACACGGCAATTCGGTTCGGGTCCAGGGTCACCGGCGCGATGCCGACGGCGGCGAGCACGCGACCCCAGTTGGGATCGGAACCGAACAGCGCGGTCTTGACCAGACTGTCGCGAGCAACAGCGCGAGCAACAGTGAGCGCCTCGTCCTCCGAAGCCGCACCCGCGACAGTGACCTGCACCCGCTTGGTGACACCCTCGGCATCGGCCATCAACTGCGCGGCCAGATCGTCACACACGGTGAACACCGCGGCGTCGAGATCTTCCTGCGAAGGCGCGACTCCGCTGGCACCGTTGGCCATGATCAGCACGGTGTCGTTGGTGGAGCAGGAGCCGTCGACATCGAGCCGGTCGAAGGTGTATTTCGTGGCCTTGCGCAGCGCGGAGTCCAGCTGTTCGGGCGTGGCCACGGCGTCGGTGGTGAGCACCACGAGCATGGTGGCCAGCGACGGCGCGAGCATCCCCGCGCCCTTGGCCATGCCGCCGACGTTCCACTTGTCCTCGCTGTGGAACGCCGACTCCTTGGGCACGGTGTCGGTGGTCATGATGGCGTGGGCGGCGTCGGTGCCGCCGGTGATGCCGCCGCCCATCTCGTGCACGATCTCGGTGATCGCGGGGATGAGCTTGTCCATCGGCAGGCGGTCGCCGATGAGACCGGTGGAGCAGACCGCGATCTCGCCCGCCCCGGTCTCGGTGCCCCAATTACTCAGTGCGGCAGCGAGTTCCTCGGCCGTCTTGTGGGTGTCCTGGAAACCACCGTGGCCGGTGCAGGCGTTCGCGCCGCCGGAGTTCAGGATCACCGCGCGCAGGTGACCGGTCTTCAGTACCTGCTGCGACCACAGCACCGGCGCGGCCTTGACCTGGTTGCTGGTGAACACACCGGCCGCGGAGTACTCGGGGCCCTCGTTGAGCACCAGCGCCAGGTCCGGTTTGCCGCTGGCCTTGATGCCGGCCGCGATGCCCGCCGCGCGGAAACCCAGCGGCGCGGTGACGCCCTGGGTGTGGATCAGTTTGCCGTGGTCCGGGGTCTGCGGATCAGGGGTCGTCACGGTGCCACTCCTACGGTGGAAAGTCCTGCGGTCTCGTCGAATCCGACGGCCAGATTCATCGATTGCACCGCGGCGCCCGCGGTGCCCTTGGTCAAGTTGTCGATCGCGCCGATCACCACGAGCAGACCGGCATCCTCGTCGACGGTGACCTGCAGGGTGATGGCGTTGGAGCCGAGCACCGAACCGGTCTGCGGCAGCATCCCTTCGGGCAGCAGGTGCACGAAAGGTTCGTCGGCATAGGCCTTTTCATACACCGCACGCGCCCGCTCGGCGTCGACTTTCGCCGGGGCGGTGCAGGTGGCGAGGATGCCACGCGGCATCGGCGCCAGCACCGGTGTGAACGACACCGAGACGTCAACGCCGCCTGCGGCTTTCAGGTTCTGGGCGATCTCGGGGGTGTGCCGGTGCGCGCCCGCGATGCTGTACGCACGCACGCTGCCCATCACCTCGGAACCGAGCAGACCCACGTCGAGTTTGCGGCCCGCGCCCGACGTACCGCTCACCGCAACGACATTCACGCTGGGTTCGATGATTCCGGCGGCGATCGCCGGCGCCAGCGCGACACTGGCCACGGTCGGGTAGCAGCCGGGCACCGCGATCCGCCGGGCGCCGGTGAGCTGTTCGCGCCCACCGGGCAGTTCGGGCAGGCCATAGGGCCAACTACCCGCGTGCGCGCTGCCGTAGTACTTCTCCCAGGCGGCGGGATCGGTGAGCCGGTAGTCGGCGCCGCAGTCGATGATGACCGTGTCGTCGGGCAGAGCGGCGGCGATCGCGCCGGACTGGCCGTGTGGCAGGCCGAGGAACACGATGTCGTGCCCGGCCAGGATTTCGGGGGTGGTCTCGTCGAGGATCCGGTCGGCCAGCGGCAGCAGATGCGGCTGCAGCGCGCCCAGCGCGGTACCGGCGTTGGAACCGGCGGTCAGCGCCCCGATCTCGAGGCGCCCCGCTCGGTATTCGGGATGCCCCAGCAGCAGACGCAACACTTCGCCACCGGCGTACCCACTCGCACCGGCAACCGCCACCCGAAGCACGGGTCCTCCCGACGAATCAACCATGTGATGATTATGCACGATTATGCAAGCTCATTCATGCGCGGGTGTGACCGGTTTTGCCGCATGGGCTCCGATCAGGCGCGCCACCAGCGGAAACACCAGCACGGTCGTCGCGCCCGCGGCCACCAGGATCGAGGCTACCTCGGCGGTCAACAGGCCCGTGTGGGTGGCGACCTGGGTCACCGCGACGATGATCGGCAGGCCCGTGGCCGCGTACAGCGCCAGTTCGACGCGTTCGCGTCCGGTCGGCAAGTTGTCGCCGCGCGGCACGAAACGTTCGCTGAGCCACACGGGCACTCCGCGCGCGATCGCGATGGTGACCACGAACCACAGCCACAGCGCCGGATTGCGGCCCACCGCCGCCACGTCGATGCCCATCCCCGACACCACGAAGAACACCGGGATCAGCAACCCGTACCCGATCGCCTCCAGCGACGAATCCACATCCGGGTGCCCCGCCGCGATCAGCCGCCGCAGAATCATGCCCGCCGCGAACGCGCCGAGCACCACATCCAGATCGAAGACCTCCGCGACCACCATCAACACCATCAGCAGCAACACCACCCCGCGCACCGGCAGCTGCGAGGTACCTCCGCCCAGCTTGGCCAGCGCGGTACCCAGATCGGGCATCCGGTCGAACAACCGCACCGGCACGAACCCGACCACCGCCGCGGCCACCACGAACATCAGCACGATCACCACGGCGCTGCCGATATTCCTGCTGGTCAGCAGCACCGACATCGCCACGATCGGCCCCAACTCCCCCACCGCGCCGTGCGTCATCACCGCGCGACCCAGCGGCGTATCGACGATGCCGGACTGCTTGAGAATGGGCAGCAGCGTGCCCAGCGCGGTCGAGGTCAACGCGATGGCGACCGCGATCCGCGTGCCATTGGACTTGTCCGTGGCGACCACGACAATCGCGAACGCGAACAGCAGACACACCAACCACACAACCCAGGCCGTACGCCCCGACCGCCCACGCAACAGTTGCGGATCCAACTCATACCCCGCCAGCAGGAACAGCATCCCCAGCCCCAACTCGCTGACCAGGTCCACCCCGCCGCTGCTACCCGCCCACCCCAACACATGCGGCCCGAGCACCGCCCCCGCCACGAGCAGGATCACCACATCCGGCAGATACCCCTTGACCAGCCGCGACACCAGCGGCGCGACCACTGCGATGAGCGCGATCCAGAACAGCGACACGATCGGCGAGGGACCCTCGGCAGCGGAAGCGAGCAGCTCCATGTACGCCATCGTGGCACACCATCCGTGCTGATCCAGCGCACCTCGCGCGCGTCCGACACCCGAGACGATGCGGGTGCATGATGCCGAGCCGATAACGCGCCCCGTCGACTTCGTGGGTTTACGGTCATGGGGTGATCAGCGATCCTGTTCTCGTCCGCGAACTGCTAACTACCGCGCCGATGCCGCCCGTGCCCGCGATGTCCGAGCCTGGTATCGCCTGGCTTCGCGCTCATGTACCGAGGTTTTGCGACGGTGCCGACCATGCACGCAGGCGTGCCGCCGTGTGCGCGGAGCTGGATCGGATCGACATCGATGAGCTGGCCGGGAGTGACGATGGACCACTTGCTCATGTCCGAATCTTGCTGCGCGCCATGCGACTTCCCTCGGATCTCGCCGACTCGGTAGCCGAGGTGGCCGCGGCTTATCAACCGCACGTACCTGTCACACCATCCGCCGACGCAGCGGTGCGCGAACTCGTGGCGGCGTGCGGTGGGGTCGCGGACGAGGCGACCGCGGCGCGCATCTGCGTTCTCGTGCAGGCCTGCGCGGCGACCGGCGAACTGATCGCGGCGGCCCGCGCCTGCGGCGAACCACCTGAGGTGATCATGGCAACGACACCGCCCCTGCGGTCGACCCGTCGTGTGGTCGACGGTGCGGTCACCGAGCTCGATCTGCGCCATCCAGGGCTCGGTTTCGGCGCGGGACCACACGAATGCCCCGGAATCGACCATGCGCTGGCCCTCGCGACGGGCGTCCTGGCGGCCGATCCCGAGCCTTCCGCACGCTGAACAGCCCAGTTGACCCACTGGACAGTTGATCACCAGGCCATGGCGGATTTTCCTTCTCGCGCGATGTTTGCGTGGTTGCCTGGTGATCAATTGTCCAGGTCGGTGACTCAGTCTTTGCGGACGACGGTTTCGCCCGAACCGGGCTTCCAGACGGTGATGTCGAGGTGGTCGTCGTCCACTTCGACCGTGGAGGCGCCGGTGAGGTCGGCGACGTAGAAGTGGTCGAACTTCTCGCCGCGGATGTCGAAACCGCTGTCGTCGAACAGTTTTTGGGCGAAGCGGGCGTGGACGGCTTCGTCGTGCAGGTCGGTGACGGTGCCGAAGAGTTTCGCGTCGCCGTCGGAGACCTTGGTGTCGACGGTGGCGGTGTGCAGACAGAAGCGTGGGTCGCGGGCGAGGTCGTCGAATTTTCGGGTGTTCGGCATCCCGGCCAGCACGAGCATGTCTTCGAAGATCATCGGTTCGATCGGGCTGATGCGCGGTGACCCGTCGGCGCGCAGGGTGCCCAACAGGCACAGGTTGCCCGTGGCCTGGTGGCGGCGTCGGAACACCGCGGCGATGCTCGGGGCTTCTTCGGTGAACTGGCTCCACGTGGTCATAACTCGAACGGTACGGCGCAAACTTGACATCTTGTGTCAGGGTTTGCGGCTAGCCTCGGGATATGCGGGCGAGCAGGTTGGTGCAGTTGCTGCTGCTGTTGCAAGCAGGTGGCGGTGCGACCGCGGGCGCGCTGGCACGGGAGCTGGAGGTGTCGGTGCGCACGGTGTACCGGGACGTGGAAGCACTGTCGGAGGCGGGCGTTCCGGTGTACTGCGAACCGGGCCGCGGCGGCGGAGTCCGGTTGATCGACGGTTACCGAACCCGCCTCACCGGCCTCACCTCCGACGAAGCCGACGCCGTCCTGCTCGCGGGCCTGCCCGGCGCGGCAGCCGACCTAGGCCTCGGCACCGTCCTGGCCACCGCCCAACTGAAAATGCTCGCCGCCCTCCCACCCGAATTACGCGGCCGCGCAACCCGAATCGCCGAACGCGTCCACATCGACATGCCCGGCTGGTTCCAACACCCCGACGAAACCCCCACCCTCGCAACGGTTGCCGAAGCCCTGTGGCACGACCACCGCCTCACGATCACCTACCAGCGCCGCGACCGAACCGTCGAACGAACCCTGGACCCGCTCGGCCTGGTCATGAAAGCAGGCACCTGGTACCTGATCGCCCGCGACGACGCCGACATCCGCTCGTACCGAGCAAGCCGCCTAACCACCGCCGCACCGACCGGCGATTCCTTCACCCGCCCACCATCTTTCGACCTCGCCGACCACTGGCGATCCGCAGCCGAGGAATTCGCACGATCGATGCTGCGAGTCAGCGCCCACTGCCGGATCCGCACCGCCCACCTGAGCCTGCTGCGCCTCATGAACGACCCCGCCGCCGTTCGCGAAGCCCTCGCCTCCCTCGGACCTCCCGACTCCGACGGTTGGGCCGACATCACGATCCCCGCCGAGTCCTACGAAGTCCTCGCCCACGCCCTGCTCCCCCTGGGCCAGCACATCGAGGTCATCGGCCCTCCCGAGCTCCGCGCGACCATGACGACCACCGCCGCCGCCATGCTCGCCCGCTACCGACTGTCGACGAGCACGTAGACGACACCGGCATCGCGTCGATGCGCCCTACCTGTGCGAGGCCCGGCTGAACTCGACGCAGTCCGGGCATTGGTCCACGATCGGATGGGTGCAGCGCAGTACGTGGGCGAGAAAGTCGATGGTTCGGGTGAGGTCGTCGACGCGAGCTTGCAGTTCGGTCTGTTTGTCCGCGAACACTGCCACGCGGCGGGTGCGCGACCTGGTGGCGAACAGATCCTTGATCTCGGCCAGGGACATCCCGGCCCGCTGACAGAGCTGGACGAGTCGCGCTCGGACCATCAGTTCGTTGCCGTAGACCCGCTGACCACCGGGTGCGCGAGGTGGGACGAGCACGCCCACGTCCTCCCAGTGGCGCAGGACGTGCGTGGCGACGCCGAGTTCGGCGGCGGCGTCACCGATGCGGCGTGCCGCGGCTGTTTCGGGCACATTCACCCCTTTACTTCAGGTCGACCTGAAGTTGTAGCGTAGTTCGCATGGGACACAACGACAATCGAACACAGATGATCGACGCTGTCGCGCCACTGGATGCGTGGCGGTGTTGCCGGTCGGTGGGGTCGGCGGTGACGGGCGCTGTCCGTCCGCGACGACCCGACCGCAGGTTCCTGGCCTCGCTGCCCGACCACGGCCTGCCCCGCGGCACCACGACGGTCGAGCTGACGGTGCTGGCGCAGAACGCCAAAAGCGTGCCAACGGCTGCCATCGTGGAAGGCATCTTCGCTCCGCGCCGAATCGAGTCCGCGATGATGGCCTTCGTCGTCCGGCATCCGAAGGCGACTTTTCTCGTCGACCCCGGCATCTGCGCCGACGTCGAGGGCCAGGTGGTGGCCGAACTCCCCCACATCCTGCGCCTCGCGGTAAGGCCCCCAAAAGACATCATCGATATCCGGGAATCGTTGCACCGCAGCGCTATTGATCCGGAAACCATAGACTTCGCACTGCCGACACACCTGCACTGGGACCATGTCGCCGGCCTGCTCGATCTGCCCGACTTGCCGCTGCGGCTACACCGGCCCGAGCACGACTGGGCCATGGCCGGTCCGGTGGCGCCGGTCGGCGGTGTGCGACGAGCCGTTCGGGACCGACCACTCGACCGCTACGACCTCGACGGGCCGCCGGTCCTCACCTTCGCGCGTAGCCACGACCTGTTCGGCGACGGCGCGGTGCTGCTCGTCGACCTGTCCGGCCACACCCCGGGCAGCATCGGCTTGCTGCTACGCACCGAACGCGGCCCGGTCCTGCTCCCGGGCGACGCGGTCTGGCACAACCTGCAGGTCGAGGAACTGCGGCAGAAGTCGGGGTATCCGGGCATCCTGGCCGACAACGACCGCACCGAAACCTGGCGAACCGTCCACCGCCTCCACGCGATCCGCGGTGCTGTCCGAATCATCCCCAGCCACGATCATCGCGCGGCGTGCGCGTGGCACGACGACCTCCACGCGGCGCGATCGAGACAGTCCTGACCCCGCGCCGGCCAGCATCTCACCGGTGCGGACGCGGCTAACGATCCGCGTGGTGCGCTCGCTCGGCTGACGCGCGCACTGCTCGACTGAACGACCGGGCGATTCCCGACTTTCGTCTGGGTCGGTGGTGGTCGTTCGTCAGATCCGAGAGGGTCGCGCGCGTTCGTACGGTGGGGCCATGTATCGCGTATTCATCACGGCGGCCATTGTTTTCGGCCTTGTCGTCGAGTGCGGGCGCCGCGCCGGGCCCGGCCATGACTGCTGCCGCTATCGAGACCTATTTGGACGAGGCGATGGAATCTACCGGGCTGGCGGGGGGGTTCGCTAGTTGTCGCCCCCCGGGGGGGACACCGTTGTGCACGCGATGCTGCCGACCCCGCGGCCCGCGCCCGCGTCGACGCACTGACCGAGCGCGAACGGGAGGTCCTGGCACTGGTCGGGCGCGGATTGTCCAACGCCGAGATCGGGCGTGCGCTGTTCCTCGCGGAGGCGACGGTGAAGTTCCATGTCAGCGCGATTCTGCGCCGTCTCGGCCTGGACAACCGGGTGCAGGCGGCGATCTGCGCATACGAAGCCGGGCTGACCCGTGGGGACAGCCCGGCTCGGTAGAACGGTTGTCAGACGATCGAGAACAACAACGCAGCGACCGCGAAACTCACTACGGACAGGATGGTTTCGAGCACCGTCCAGGTTTGCAGGGTCTGTTTCACCGTCATGTTGAAGTACTTCGCGATGATCCAGAAACCGCCGTCGTTGACGTGGCTGAGGATGATCGAGCCAGCCGCGATGGCCATGGCGATCAGCGCGATGGACATCTGCGAGTAGTGCTGTTGCGCGACCAGCGGCGCGACGATGCCGCCGGTGGTGACGATGGCGACCGTGGCCGAACCCTGCGCGATGCGCAGACCGCAGCTGATCAGGTAGGCCAGCACGATGATCGGCAGGCCTGCCGCGGACATGGTTTCGGCCAGTGCGGTGCCGATGCCGGTGGCGGAGATGACCTTGCCGAAGAACGCGCCCGCGCCGACCACCAGCAGCACCATGCCGACCGGTTTGAGCGATTCGGCGGTGATGGTGCTCAGTTCCTGCACCGTGGAACCGCGGCGGATCCCGAGCAGATAGAACGCCACGAGCACGGTGATCAGCAACGCGACCGCGGGGGTGCCGAAGAAGGTGAGCACCTGCAGCAGGGCCGAATCCTTGTCCAGCAGTTGATAACCGAAGGTGGCACCCAGGATCAGCACCAGCGGGATCGCGATGATGCCACCGATCAATCCGACCGAGGGCGGGGATTTCGTCACCACCGCGGTGCCGCCGGAGCCCTCGTCGGTGGATTCGGGCTCGAGCGGAACGAATTCCTCGGGCACCGTCACCATCACGCGCTTACCGATGTAGCTGCCCCACACGATGCCCGCGGCGATGAAACCCGGTATGCCGCAGACGAATCCCATGATGATCAGCCAGCCCAGGCTCACGCCGAGCAGACCACCCAGGGCGACGGGGCCGGGGTGCGGGGGCAGGAAGGCGTGCGTCATGGACAGGCCGGCCAGCATCGGCATGGCGTACAGCACCAGCGAGCGACCGCCGCGTTTGGCGGCGACGTAGATCAGGGGCGCGAGCACGAAGATGCCGATGTCGAAGAACACCGGGATGCCGAAGATCAGGCCGAGCAGGCCCATCGCGATGGGAGCGCCCTTCTCGCCGAACACTTTCAGGAGTTTGTCGGTGAGAACGTCGGCGCCGCCGGATCTTTCGAGGATCGCGCCGAGTACGGTGCCCAATCCGATGATGACCGCGATGTGTCCGAGAATGCCGCCGAAGCCTGTTTCCAGCAGTGACTCACCGGCTTTGAGCGGTGTACCCACGATCTGGGAGATCGGGAGTCCGGCCGCCAGAGCCAGCAGCAGGCCGGTCAACAGCAGCGCGACGAACGGCTCCAGTTTGACTTTGATAATGGCGATGAGCAGTACTGCGATCGCGAGACCGCACAGCACCAGCAACCCGGGGGTGGTGGTGCGCAACCAGTCGACGGTGGCGCCCATGGAACAACCTCTCAATCAAGCGAATGGACGAAATGTGCGGCCTTGGAGCCGATGTGGGACCAGCGGGCGGTTTCGACGTCGAGCGGGGCCACCACTTCGGTGCCCGCGGTGACAGCGATCGCGCCCGCCCGGAGGAAATCGCGGGCGTTGTGGGAATTCACGCCGCCCGAGGGGATCAGGAACATGTTCGGGAACGGCCCGAGTAGGTCTTTGAGGTACTGCGGGCCCAGCGCGCGGGCCGGGAAGATCTTGACGGCCGCGGCACCCATTTCGGCTGCGGCCAGCACTTCCGATGGCGTGAAGGCACCCATGATGACCGGGATCGTGTGCGCCACAGCCACTTCCGCGACCTCGGGGCGCAGTGCGGGTGTCACCAGGAACTGCGCGCCGACCTCGATGGCAGCCTCGGCCTGAGCGCGGGTGGTGACGGTGCCGACCCCGATCACCGCATCGGTGACCGTACCGGCCTTGCTGATCGCGTCGAGCACACCGAGGGTGGTGAAGGTCAGTTCGACCGCACGCAAACCGGCACCGGCCAGCGCGGCAGCCAGCGCGGCCGGATCGGGTATGGAAGGGGCGCGGACCACGGTGAGAGCCCGGTCGGCGCGGATCACCTCCATGGCCGGCGATGACGAGCTCAACAGCGGGTTCATCGGGTTTCCTTTCGCGTGGTGTCCAGGCGCAGGGCGCGACCGGCGCGCACACCGGTCGCGGTGCCGTTCTCGAGCGCGAATTCGCCGTTGACCAGCACATGCTGGATACCACGCGCGGGCTGCTTGGGATCTTCGAAGGTGGCCGTGTCGTGGATCGTTGCCGGATCGAACACGACCAGGTCCGCGGCGAAACCGGGCCGCACCAGGCCGCGTCGGTCCAGGCGCAGGCGTTGCGCGGGCCTGCCCGTGAGGTGGTGCACGCACTCCTCCAACCCGAGAACGCCCAGTTCACGCACGTAACGCGACAGGTAGCGCGGGAAGGTGCCCCAGGCGCGCGGGTGCGGGCGGGCGCCCACGAGCAGGCCGTCGCTGCCGCCCATGTGGCCTGGGTCGACCATGATCGCGCGCACGTTCTCCTCGTGGCCCACGTGCTGCAGGATCGTGGTGGCGAGCTGATCGCGGCGCAGCAGGTCGAAGAACACCTGCACAGGTGCGATGCCGCGATCGGCCGCGATCTCGGCGACCGTACGGCCCACGACGTCCGATAGCGCGTCGTCGCCGACCCCGCTGATCTGGATGGTCTCCCATTCGACGGTGACGCCGTGGCAGCCGTCGGACCCGTTGACGTCGACATCGGCGATGATCCTGGCCCGCTGCCCCGGATCGTCCAGGCGGGCCAGTGCCGCGTCGGGCCCGCCCGACATCGCCCAACTGGGCAGCAGCGCCGACAACGTGGTCGAACCCGGCAGGTACGGGTAGGTGTCGAGGGTGATGTCGCAACCGTCGGCGCGCGCCATCGCGAGCATGGCCAGGAATTCCGGTGCGCGCCCACGGTTGACGCCGAAGTTCATGGTGGCGTGGGTCAGGTGCAGCGCGCAGCCGGTGGCTTTCGCCAGGCCGATCATCTCCGCGTAGGCCTCGAGCGCGCCCGCACCGTACGAGCGGGTGTGCGGTGCGTAGAAGCCGCCATAGGAGGCGACCACCTGGCACAGTGCGGCGAGTTCGCCTGTGTCGGCGTACATTCCGGGCGTGTAGGTCAGTCCGCTGGACATGCCGACCGCGCCCTGTTCGAAACCTTCGGCCAGCAGCGCGCACATCCGGTCGATCTCCCCGGCGGTGGCCGCGCGCTGGTCATTGCCGACCACGAGCATCCGCAGCGTGCCCTGCGGAACGAGGTAGGCCGCGTTGGGTGTGATGCCCTCGTCCAGGCGGTCCAGGTACTGCGCGATCGTGCGCCAGCTGAAATCGAAGTCGGCGGGATTGCCGTTCCAGCCCGCGATCTGCCTGCGCAGCACCGCGAGTGCGGCGTCGTCGATGGGTGCGTAGGACAGCCCGTCCTGGCCGATCACCTCGGTGGTGACGCCCTGGGTGATCTTCGGGAGGTGGTCGGGGTGGGTGAGCAGGTACAGGTCGGAATGCGCGTGCATGTCGATGAATCCGGGCGCGAGCACCGAACCCGGTTCCGCCGCAACGACTCTCGCATCGGCGGAGTCGATGGTGCCTGGCAGGGCGATCTCGGCGATGCGGCCGTCACGGACCAGGACATCGCTACGCGTGCGCGGGGCGCCGGTGCCGTCGACGATGTCGATGTCACGAAAGAGCAAGGGGGTCATGGTCATCCGATTAGAAGTAGGTGCGGATCAGGTCGACCACGCGCGGATTCACCGCGTCGGCGCTGTCGATGACGGGGATGAGGCGCCACTTGTCGAAGGCGGTGCACGGGTGCGAAAGGCCCAGCCGCACTACCGAACCCACCGGCAGATCAGTGGATGCAGCTCCGGGCAGGCGCAGGAAGGTGTGCTGATCATTCAGGGCGGTCACCACCGCACCGGGGGGCAGCGTGCCGCCGATGACCTGCTGCGGCACCGGCAGACCTTCGTCGAAGGGGAAATCGCGTTTGCCGCCGTCGAGCAGGGCCAGTTCGGGTTCCGGTCGTGACACCACGCGCGCCCACCCGTGCATCGCCGCACGCAAGCCGGGGTCCACAGCGGGCGCGGCGAGCGGGGAGATCCCGGCGTAGAAACCGTCGTCGTGGACCAGGTACGCGCCGCTGCGCAGGACCACCGTGGTCGATGCGTCGGCCAGGCCCGCAAGCTCGTCGACCACCAGTTCGGGATACGCGCTGCCGCCGGCGGTGATCAGCGACGGACCCGAATAGGCACCTGTCGCAGCGAGTTCGGTGTGCAGGGTGGCGAGTTCGCGCAGGTAACCGCACACCGCCGCGATGCCCGCGGGGGTGCGATCGTGTGCCAGCGCGCCCTCGTAGCCCGCGACACCGGCCAGGGTCAGTCGCTCGCTGGCTGCAACGGCGGCGGCAACCGCCAGCGCCTCGGCTCGGGTGCGCGCGCCGGTCCGACCGTGCGGTCCACCCAGTTCGACCAGTACCCGCACGCGCGGGCTCGCGGCGGTCTCCCGCAGGATCTTGTCCATCAGTTCGACCGTGGCCACGCCGTCGGCCCAGCAGTAGAACTCGAAGTCGGCGTCGCGCGCGGATTCCGCTGCCGCCCAGACCAATCCGACCGGATCGACCAGGGCGTTCGCGAGCATGATCCGACCGACACCGAACGACCGTGCCAGTTGCGCCTGCCACGCGGTGGCCAGGGTGATCCCCCACGAACCCGCGATCAACTGTTCGCGCCACAGCTGCGGCGCCATCGTCGTCTTGCCGTGCGGGGCAAGCGCGACACCTGCGGTGGCAGTCCACTGCGCCATCAGGTCGCGGTTCGCGTCGAGGCGGGCGCGGTCCAGGGTGAGCAGCGGTGTCTGCCAGTGCGTGAGTTCGGGTGCGCCGGACAGATATTCGCGCACGGTGTGACCCCAGGCGGCGGGCGGCACGCTCTTGTCGTGGGGTCCGAGCAACTCGTGCGCCAGCGCGTCGACGACGTCGTTGTCGATGATCACAGCATCCCTTCCTCGTCGACCGAACCCCTGGGTAACGGCCCGATCAGTCATATCAAGCAAACATTGCAGTGTGTGCAACGGTGGTTGCGCTGAATGTTTCTGCTCGTTATTGTGCATCTAGAAGGCAGTGACCGCAAGCACGAAAGGGCAAACAAGGTGATTCAGGCAACAGTCGACCGGCCCAGGGCGGTCACTGTGGGCGAGGGATTGGCGGTGTTGATCGCGGGCGCGGGGCCGCTCGAGCAGTCCGCGCAGTTCGAGCGCGGGGCCGGTGGCGCGGAGGCCAATGTGGCCGTGGTGCTGGCCCAGTTGGGCGTGTCGGCGGCGTGGTTGTCGCGGGTCGGCGAGGACGGTTTCGGCCGCTATCTGATCGCGGATCTAGCGGCCAAGGGGGTGGATGTCGACGCGGTCGCCATCGATCCGACGCGGCCCACGGGTCTCTACGTCAAGGAGCGCGGCGCGGGTTCGGGCGAGACGAACGATCTGCCCGCGCACGCCAGTCGCATGCACTACTACCGCACCGGGTCGGCCGCGAGCGCCCTGTCCCCCGCCGATCTGACACCGAGCCTGTTCGACGGTGCCGATCTCGTGCACTTCACCGGCATCACCCCGGCTCTGTCGGAGTCGGCCACCGAACTCACCCGCGCACTACTCGCGCGGCCACGCAACGGCACACTGATCAGTTTCGACTTGAATTACCGTCCGGCAGTGTGGGGTTCGCGCATCGACGAAGCCGCCGACGAACTCGCCGCGCACATTCGCGGCGCCGACGTGGTGTTCCTGGGCGCCGACGAGGCCGAGGAGATCTTCGGCACCGGCGACCCGGCAGCTTTGCGCGCACTGTTTCCCGAGCCGACCCAGCTGATCGTCAAGAACGACAAGCACACCGTCACCGGTTTCGACGGCAAGATCGCGATCGACGTGCCCGCGCTGACCCTGGACATCACCGAACGTATCGGCGCCGGTGACGCTTTCGCCGGCGGCTACCTCGCTGCCCTGTTGCACGGCGCCGACCTGCGCACCCGCCTGCGCTACGGCCACCTGTGCGCCGCGTCTGCCCTCACCGCCACCGGCGATTCTGCGAAACTGCCGCCCTCACAAGCTATTCAACGCCTGGCCGTGCTTCCGGACCGGACGTGGGCCGGGCTGCGCTACCCCGCGGCCCTGGATGAAACGATCAGCACATGAGTCAAAGTGTGTCGCGGGCCTTGTCCATTCTCGTTGCCCTGGGCGAGAATTCGCAGTCACTGGATGATCTGGCGGTGCGTCTGGGCGTGCACAAGTCCACGGTGCTGCGACTACTGCAGACCATGCAGGCCGACCGGTTCGTCGTGCGCGACAACGCCCACCGCTATTCGCTGGGCACCCGCATGTTCGAATTGGCAAGTCGCGCACTGGAAAACCGTGACGTGCGCACCGTCGCCCGCCCGCATCTGCGCGCGCTGGGCGCGGCCACCGGGCAGACCGTGCACCTGGCCGCCTACGAATCCGGCGACGCGGTCTACATCGACAAGGTCGACGCCGAACAGGCGGTGCGCATGTACTCGCGCATCGGCAGGCCCGCACCGCTGCACTGCACCGCGGTGGGCAAGGTACTGGTCGCGGCGCTGCCCCGCGCCGAATGGCCCGCGGTGGCCGCCCGACTGGACTACCACCCGTTCACCGCGCGCACCCTGCGCACCCCCGAGCAGTATCTGGCCGAATTGTCGCTGGTCGCCGCGCAGGGGTTCGCCGAAGACCATGAAGAGCACGAGAGCTTCGTGAACTGCATCGGCGTCGGGGTGCGCGACGGAATCGGATCCGTGGTCGCGGCCGTGTCGGTCTCGGTTCCCGACGTGCTGCTCGACCATGATCAGGTGCTGGCGTTGTTGCCGCAGGTCACCGCGACCGCCGAGGCGATCTCCACCGAGCTCGGCTGGGACCCCCGCCGAGCCGTCACCGCGAGGAAAGGCTGAAACCTCATGTCCGACAAGACCGCCGTACGCACCTCCGACGCCCCCGCCCCCGCCCACACCTTCTCCCAGGGTGTGCGCAAGGGCCCGTTCGTTCAGGTGTCGGGTCAGGGCCCGGTCGACCCCGAGACCAACGAGTACCTGCACCCCGGCGATGTCGCCGCGCAGACCACCCGCACGCTGATGAACGTCAAGGCGATCATCGACGCCTCGGGTGCCACCTTCGACGATGTGATGATGTTGCGCGTCTACCTCACCAAGCGTGAGGATTTCGCGATCATGAACGACGCGTACGGCGAGTTCGTCACCAAGCACACCACCAACGGCGTGCTGCCCTCGCGCACCACCGTGATGACCGTGCTGCCCCGCGCCGACATGCTGGTGGAGATCGACGCGATCGCCGTCGTGTCCGACTGAGCCACCACAATTCCCACCATGTCGCGGACACCGCGCGCACCGGCGTGTTGAGATGGGGCCGCCCCCACACGGGGGTGTTCGCCCCGCTCTACCCGAGGATTGTGCCTATGTTCGCCACGTTCGCCCGCCCGCTCGCCGTCGCCGCCCTCGCCCTGTCGGTCACCGCGATCGCCGCGGGACCCGCCACGGCCGCCACCGCGCAGCCGGTCGTCGGCTCGGTCTCGATCTGCACCGGCATCCCGGTCGGCCCATTCACCATCACCGTCTGCCTGTAGTCGGTTAGCCGAAGTTATGCGCGGCGGTGACCGAAGCCGTTCATGGTCACCGCCGCATTATGGTCTGGCTCGAATCCCTGCGACGAGCGCGGCAATCCCCGCGAAGGCAGCAATCGTGGCCAAGGCAAGCAGGTAGCCACCGCTGCGGGCCGCGGCGATCGCGGGGATGGCGGCGAGACCGATCGCCGCGCCGAATTGCTGTGCCGTGGTGAGCAATCCAGCGAGGGCACCGGCCGGAGTATCACCGGCCGCGGCGGCAGTCGCAATGTTCGTGGTCATCGCGACCGCGGGCACACCACAGCCGATCAGCAGCGTGGGGCCGAGTATCGCGACGAGATAGCCCCGGCTGGGATCGAGAAGAATCGCCAGCGCCCCCGCACCGACCGCGACCACCCCGAAGGCCGCGATCATGACGTTGCGGGATCCGAACCGGCCGACCAATGCCGGAAGGTTCGGCGCGAAGACAACTATGAGCACCGACATCGGCAGCAGCACGAGGCCGGCCGAGGTTGCGCTGTAGCCCATATATTGCTGGGGATAGACGCTGACCAGCAGAAACAGCGGCGTCAGGGTGAGCTGGGCGGCGGCCGCGAGCACGAGCGCGGTCAGCAGCCGACAGTTACCCCAGACCGGTCGGGGAATGATCGGCCGAGCCGCTCGAGTCTCGACGCGCACGAACACCGTGGTGGCCGCCACGGCGAGAACGCCAGCGCCCCAAATATGCGGAGACCGCAACGAATAGATGGCCAGGTTCGTGATGGCGTAGGCGGTGGCGGCGAGAGCGACGGTCAACACGGTCGCCCCCAGTACAGACCGGCTACCGAAGCGGTCGGCGCGGACCAGGTCAGCGGGTACGACACGGCGGACCGCCACGGCGATCACCAGGGCACCGATAACGTTGAGCGCGAACAGGGATCGCCAACCGAACCAATCGGTGAAGGTTCCGCTGAGGATGGTGCCCGCGACACCGCCGGCCCCAGCCATGGTGGCGTACAAGGCAAGTGCGCGCGCCCGGTCGGCACCCGCGAAAAGGTGCAACAGCAGCGACATCGCCGCGGCACCCGCGAGTGCGCCGCCGACGCCCTGCACGACCCGGGACGCGAGCACGGTAACGGTGTCGACAGCGACGACACCGAGGACGCCACCAGCGGCCAGCACGACCAGTCCACACGTCATTGTGCGTCGAGGTCCGTAACGATCGGCCAGGTAACCGGCGGCGAGAAGCAGCCCAGCGAACGGGATCACGAACGCGTTGATGACCCAACTCTGCGCGGCGGAACCGAGACCGACGTCGGCGGCGATGTGCGGTGCGGCGACATTGAGGACCGCGGTGTCGAGGATGAGCAGAAACTGAGTGAGCGCGAGCGTCCACCGGACGGGCCCGGCGGCGAACGTGCGAATGCTGGTGACCGCGATCATCAGGTGACATTCTGCGGCGTGGTGAGGGCCTCGCTCATCGCGGCGGGAGTCCCAGCGAGCCGGCAGCGGTCAGGTTTTCGGCCACCCAGTCGGCGATCGGTGTGGGAGACGGCAGCCATACGGAGCGCCTGCCGGGATCTGGCGACATGGCTCGGCTGTCGGGATGTTCGGCCAGCCAGTGGTAGATCGACGCCACCCCGGCGGCCGGACCTGCGCCGATCGCGATGCCGAGGCCTCGCTCGAAGGCAGCCGGATCGACAGACGCAAAGCCCACCGGCACGCCGAGTGTGGTGGCAACGGTATCGGCGAGCTGCTGGCCGGTGATCGCGGGTGGTCCCGGGTGAACGATTTCCCCGGGGCGTCCCTGTGTGCAGGCAGCAGCGACGACTCGGCCGAGATCGGCCAGCGAGATCCAGGACACCGGGACCTGCGCGGGCAGCGGATAGCGCAGCACCAGTCCACCGCCGACGGGCTCGGCACTCAGGACGCCCGGAGCAAGCAGGTTCTCCAGGTATATGGCAGGTTCAACCGCGGTGACCGGAACCGAGCCCGCTGTGAGGATCTGCCACGTGTCGCGGCGCGACTCGAACCCGGCCGCACCGGTCGACTCACTGGGGATGCGGGTATTGGCGTTGTACACCACCCGGCGGACCCCGGCCGCGGCGGCGGCAGCGGCCACGTTCGCAGCGAACTCGGCGACTGCGGGGGTGTAGTCCAATGGGGCGGTATAGACGACGACATCGGCACCTTCGAGAGTGGCGGCGAGGGCAGACGAGGAATCGAGTGGCGCGGTGGCGCGGGTCAGTGCGCGCACGGAGGCTCCGGCGACGGTGAGGGCGTTGGCGATGGCTGTGCTCTGGGTGCCGCTGGCAGTGAGCACCGCGACGTCGAGTTCGGTGTAGGACACGACAGTCAGCCTGCCCGCGAACCAGTACCTGAACAACAAAGGGATTCGCCAAAAAACTATGATTTTGCGGCATGGATGACGATGTCCTCGGAACAGTGCTCGCGCCGCTGCGGTTGCACGGTGCTTACCACTCGGACTGGCACCTGCATCCGGGCTGGGCCGTTCGAGGACGCCCCGAACCACGCGCGCTGATGCACTACATGCTCACCGGGAACGCGGTGGTCACCTTCCCGAACGGATCCCGCCATACCCTCGCATCCGGTGACCTGGCCATGTTTCCGCGCGGTGCCGCACACGTCGTCTCCGGCGAGCACCGCGCCACCGCGCCGTACATCAGTGACTTGCTGCCCCAACGGTCACCTGGCGCGTCCGCGGTACTCACGCTCGGTGACGCCACGGCGAACCCAGTTGGTCGAATGCTGTGCGCGGGACTGGATTACGACCCCACCGCAGCGCAACTTCTGTACCAGCTACTGCCCGATGTACTGATTGTGCGAGCATCTCAGCTGGCAGGCCAACAACTCCTACAGCATCTCCTTGCGGGAATTCTCGACGAATCCGATAGACCGGGGGCAGGGGCCGAGACAGTGCGGCTGCGCGCGTTCGAACTGGCCTATGTGCTCGGGCTTCGGCTGGCGCTGGCCACCACCGACACCGTGCTCGGACGGGCGATCCGCAATCCTCGACTGGCCCCGACCCTGGTGGCGATCAACAGTCGGTTCGAGCAGTCCTGGACCGTGCCGACACTCGCCGACCTGAGCGGCATGTCCGAGTCGACCTTCACCCGAGAGTTCACCGCCACTGTGGGCACTCGACCTGCCGCCTACCTTCGTGCCCGCAGACTGCTGGAAACCAAACGCCTCCTGGCTGATACGACGCTGCCGCTCGAGCGGATATCAGGGGCTGTCGGCTACGGCAGCACCGTCGGCCTGCATCAGGCTTTCGTTCGCGAATATGGCGTGACGCCCGGCGGGTTTCGGGCGCAACTTCGGTCGACGCGGTGACCGTCGCCGATTCGGCCCATCCACGTTGGGTAGAGCTAACCCGAGTTACGCAGGGCGGTGGCGAGGCCGTTCATGGTGAGCAGGATGCCTCGTTTCACCAGTTCGGAGTCGTCGCCGCCGCGCAGTCGGGCCAGCAGGTCGACCTGGAGTTGGTTCAGGGGTTCCAGGTAGGGGAAGCGGTTGTGGATCGATTCGGCCAGTGACGGGTTGTCGCTGAGCAGTTCGGTGTGGCCGGTGACCGCGAGGTACATGCGGACGGTGCGCGCGTGTTCGTCGGTGATCATGGTGAAGATGGTGTCGCGCAGGGTCTTGTCGGTGACCAGGTCGGCGTAGCTGGCGGCGATATCGAGGTCGCTTTTGGCCATGACCTGCGCCAGGTTCGACAGCACCGTGTTGAAGAACGGCCAGCGCTGGTAGAGGTCGGTCAGGCGCGCGAGGCGGGCCGGGTCGTCGCCGACCCAGTCTTCGAGCGCGGTGCCGGTGCCGTACCAGCCGGGCAGCATGACCCGGGCTTGGCTCCACGCCATCACCCAGGGGATGGCGCGCAGGTCCGATACCGAGTTGGTGGGTTTGCGGGAGGCGGGGCGGCTGCCGATATTGAGGTCGCCGACCTCGGCGACCGGAGTGGATTCGCGGAAGTATTCGACGAAGCCCGGGGTCTCGTGGACCAGGTTCGCGTAGGCGGCGCGGGCGCGGGCGGCGAGGTCGTCGAGGATCTCGTACGCCGGTTCGGCGTCGTCGCCCAGGCCCTCCACGTCCAGCAGCGTCGATTCGAGCGTGCCGGCGATCAGTGATTCCAGGTTGCGGTGTGCCGCACCGGATTCGGAGTACTTGGCGGCGATCACCTCACCCTGTTCGGTCAGCCGCAGCGAACCCTGGACCGCGCCCGCGGGTTGGGCCAGGATGGCGTCGTAGCTGCGGCCACCGCCGCGACCGACGGTGCCGCCGCGACCGTGGAACAGCCGCAACCGAATTCCCGATTTCCTGGCCACCTCCACCAGGTCCAGTTCGGCGCGGTACAGCGCCCAGTTCGCGGCGAGATACCCGCCGTCCTTGTTGGAATCGGAGTAGCCGAGCATCACCTCTTGGCGCATATCGGCTGCCACGACCAGCTCGCGGTACACCGGAACATCCAGTACCGCAGCCAAAGTCGCGGCACCGGCGCTGAGGTCCTCGATGGTTTCGAACAGCGGGACGATCCCGACGGGGCAGTGCGGTGCGGTGTCGGCGGTGCCGGGGTCGAGGATGCCGGCTTCCTTGAGCAGCAGAGCCGCTTCGAGCATGTCACTGACCGACGTGCACATGCTGATGATGTAGTTCGGGATCGCGGCGGCGCCGAAGGTGTCGATGACGTCCTTGGCGGCGAGCAGCACGCCCAGCTCTTTGGTGGCGAGCTCGCTCAGCTGGGCATTGGGTCCCAGAAGTGGTCGGCGCGTGCGCAATTCAGCGGCCAGCAGCTCGACGCGTTCGGCTTCGGACAAACTCGGATAGTCCGGGTGCACGCCCGCCCAGGCCAGCAGTTCGGTGACGACCTGTTCGTGCACCTCCGAGTTCTGGCGCATGTCCAGACCCTGCAGGTGGAAGCCGAAGGTTTCGATGGCGTGGCGCAGCGCGGCCAGGCGGTCGTCGGCGAGCAGGCCGTCGCCGCTGAGTCGCATGGATTCGTCGATCGCGTCGAGATCGTCCAGCACGGCCTGCGGTGTCGGATACGGGGCGGCGTCGGAGGCGAAACCGTGCTCGGGCAGTTCGCCCAGTGCCAGTTCGGCCGTGGCACTGAGGCGGGCCCGAATCGCGTGCAGCGCACGGCGATACGGTT
This sequence comes from Nocardia sp. NPDC058666, assembly GCF_042714895.1. Classification (NCBI taxonomy): domain Bacteria; kingdom Bacillati; phylum Actinomycetota; class Actinomycetes; order Mycobacteriales; family Nocardiaceae; genus Nocardia; species Nocardia sp. NPDC058666. Next base: position 168,114 of record NZ_JBHXRY010000008.1, on the reverse strand, counting down.
CATCGGCGAACAGTCCCTGGTCGGGATAGCCCGCAGCGGCCAGCGCGGCGACCGCCGGTGTCACCTGCACCAGCCGCGCAGACTGCGACAGCGTCTTCTCGAGTTCGACCAACTCGTCCAGATACCGGCCGAAGGCGTAGGCGGCGGCCTGCTCGGCGGCGGTGTGTACGACTTCCGCTGTGACGAAAGGATTTCCGTCACGATCGCCACCGATCCACGAACCGGGCCGCAGAATCGGACGTGGCAACAGATCCTCGGCGGGCCACCGTTCACGCAGCGCGGCGCGAACTTGAGCGTTGATCTCAGGAATCACGTCGTAGAGCGTCAGGTCGTAGTAGCGCAGCCCGACGGAGATCTCGTCCTGAATTCGCAAGCGCGCCAACCGGATCAGCGCCGTACGCCACAGGGTGAGCACTTCGCGGCGGATCTTCAGTTCGGACTCGTCGAAGCTGGGATCGCCGGGCTCGAGGCGGCGGCGCACACGCATGAGCTCGGTGATCTTGGATTGCACGTCGAACACTGTGCGCCTGCGGGTTTCGGTGGGGTGCGCGGTGATCACCGGCGACACCAGCGCGTCGGTGAGCAGGTCCGCCACCACCGCGCCGTCCAGGCCGGCCGCGTCGAGCTTGTCGTAGGTGGCGGCCAGCGACGATTCCTGCGGCGGCTCCCCCGCCGCCACGTGCACCGCGCGGCGTCGATCGCGCTGGATGTCCTCGGCCAGGTTCGCCAGCAGCACGAAATAGCTGAACGCGCGGATCAGCGGGATCGCGACCTCGGTGGGGGTGCCGTCGAGCATGTCGGCGACCGCGCTGCGCCGCACTTCCTCGCGGCGCACCCGGAACGCCTCGGTCCGCACGCGTTCGATCAGGTCGAACACCTGCGGACCTTCGTGGTCGCGGATGGTGTCGCCCAGGATGCCGCCGAGGAATCGAATGTCCTCGCGCAGCGGCCGGGTGGCTTCGGGTTCCATCTCGTTTCGCGATTCGCCCATGGTCGCCAGGGTATGGCCGCGCGCGGGCGGGCGCGACCCGACGCCGCGCCCGGTCCGCATGTCGCCGGTCAGCCGTGGTGCGCGTGGCGGGCGTTGAAGCGGATCTGATTGCCCCACGGGTCGCGGAACGCGCAGTCGCGACCGTACTGCTGGTTCACGATCGGCTGGGCGACTTCCGCGCCGGCGTCGCGGATGCGCACGAAGGTGCCGTCCAGGTCGTCGGTGGCGAAGATGATCGTGGACTGCACGCCGCTGGCGATGCGGGCCTTGGCCGCCTCCTGATAGGCCGGGTCAGGGGCCATTTCGGGCACCTCGAGCACGAATTCCAGGTGTTTCTGGTCCACGGGGCCCACGGTCAGCCAGCGCAGGTTGTCGCCGAAGGGCATGTCGGTGCGGACCTGCAGTCCGATCAGGTCGCGATAGAAGGTCAGAGCCTCGTCCTGGTCGCCCACGAGCAGCATCACGTGGGTCAGCGAGAGATCTTCGCCGTGGCGCATTCGGTCTCCTCGGGTCGGGCACCGGCGGTGCGCGGGCGCCTGGCCTCCCACAGTAGCCAGCGAACCTACAGTTGCCGGATCACCCGCGCCGGATTGCCCGCCGCGAACACGCGGTCGGGCAGGTCACGGGTCACCACGCTGCCCGCACCGACCACCACGTTGTCGCCGATGGTCACGCCGGGGCACACGATCACCCCGCCACCGAACCACGCGTTGTTCCCGATCCGGATCGGCGCCGCGGATTCCCAACGCTGCCTGCGCTTTTCGTGATCGTCCATCGGATGCAGGGCGGTGAGCAACTGCACGCGCGGCCCGATCGAACAGTCGTCGCCGATGGTGATGGGGGCGCAGTCCAGCAGGATCGCGTCGTAGTTGAGGAAACTGTTGGACCCGATTTCGATCAGATACCCGTAGTCGCACTGGAAGCGCGGCATGATCCACGAATCCGGCCCCAGCTTGCCCAGCAGGTCCCCCAGCAACTCCGTGCGCCGACCTGTCTCGTCGGACCCCGTCGCGTTGAACTCATCGCACAAACGTTGCGCGCGTTGACGTTCGGTGACCAACTCGGGATCGTTGTCCCGATACAGTTCCCCTGCCAGCATCCGCTGTTTCTGTTCGCCCACGGCGCCGAGTGTAGGGGCCGAACGCGAACAGTAAGGTCGGGCGGGTGACCCGGACTCGACACAACTACAGCGGTACCTCGGTGGCCGAACGGCAGATCGAGCGGCGCGCGCTGTTCATCGAGGCCGGGTTGAGCGTGTTCGCGGACAAGTCCTACGCCAACAGTTCGCTCACCGACGTGTGCGCGGCCGCGGGGCTGTCGCGTCGGCAGTTCTACGAGGTGTTCGCCGATCGCGAGGAACTGCTTGTCGCGGTGTACGACTGGGTGCAGGGGCGTGCGCAGGAGGCGGTGGCCGCGGCGCTGGCCGTCACCGATCCCACCCACCATCGCGACCTGGTCGACGCGGCGATCCGGGCCTATACCCAGGCCATCACCAGCGACCTGCGCTATGCCAAGGTCGCCTTCGTGGAGATCGTCGGGGTGAGCGCGACGGTGGAGCAGCACCGCGCGCAGATCCGCGACCGGTGGGGCGAGGTCGTGGTCGCGATCGCGGCCGGGCGCGACGATGTGCGCGAACCTCCCGGCGGGTGGCGGGTGGCGATGGCGGCGTTCATCGGCGCCGTCAACGGGGCGGTACACCAGTGGAGTCTGGACGACCCGCGACCGTCGGTCGATGTGCTGGTAGAGGTGTTTTCGACGCTGCTCAACGCGCTGACCGCCGTGGAAGGACCTCAGAAGTGATTGCGACGTGCGTCACTCGCGTGCCATAGTTCTCTCTTGAGACGATGCGGTCTCAATGGATACGAAGGATTTCGCGCGATGAGATCACGCACTGCCGCACGCTGGTTTTCCCTGTTCGCGGGGGTGATCGTGGTGGCATCGGCGACCATGGCCGGCCCCGCCACCGCGCAGGTGCCGCCGGTCGCGCCCGCCCCGACGATTCCGCTGCCGCCGCAACTGGATGCCGGGTTCTATCTGCCGCCCGCGCACGTGGTGGCGGCCACCGCGCCCGGCGCGATCATCGCGGTCCGGCAGGTCAACGTCGCCGATTTCGGTCTGTTGCCCCTCGATGTGGACGCCTGGCAGGTGTCGTACCGGTCCAACAACAGCCGCGACGAGGCGATCCCGGCCGTGGCCACGCTGATCAAGCCGCGCGGGCAGGCGGTGCAACCGCGCAAGCTGCTGTCGGTGCAGCTGGCCGAAGACTCGACTGCGGGCTATTGCGCGCCTTCGTATGCGCTGCAACATCTTTCGGTAGCACCCTTGGCCGGGCAGATCGTCGTTCCTGCTGAATTCCTGTTCGCCCAAGCAGCTTTGGCGCAGGGATGGGCGGTGGTCGTGCCCGATCATCAGGGCCCGAACTCCGCGTATGCGGCCGGTCCGCTGGCGGGGCGGATCACCCTCGACGGCATTCGCGCCGCGACCAGTTTCGCGCCGCTCGAAGCCGGACCGACCGCTCCCGTGGGGCTCTACGGCTATTCCGGCGGTTCCATCGCGACCGGGCATGCCGCGGAACTGCACGCGTTGTACGCGCCCGAGCTCAATATCGTCGGCGCGGCCGAAGGCGGGGTCGGCGCGGATCTCGGTGCGGCACTGCGGATGTCGGACAACCAGGCGACCTCGGGCCTGGTCTTCGCCGCCATCATCGGACTCACCCGCGAATACCCCGACTTCGCCGCCTATCTCGACCAGCGCCTGCACCCGCTCGGTAAGACACTGACCGCGCTCAAATCACCGCTGTGCGTGCAGTACCAGTCGATGCTGCTGCCGTTTCTCGACCTGACCGGCATGATCGCCGCCGACGGTGACCCCCCGCTGGAAGCACCGGTGGCCGCGATGCTCGACGACACCAGAATGGGCAAGACCGTGCCCGACATGCCGATGTTCGTGTGGCATTCCGCCTGGGACGAGATCCTGCCGCTGCACGCCACCGACACCCTCGTGGACACCTACTGTCGCGACCCCGCCACCTCGCTCACCTACACCCGCGACCACGCCAGCGAACACATCGTCGCCGAAGTCGTCGGCGGGCCCGCGGCGCTGCTGTGGCTGCGCGACCGACTCGACGGCATCCCCGCCACCCCCGGCTGCACCATCAACGACGCGGGCACCATGGCCGCCACCCCCGGCGCACTGGATTTCCTCGGCGACACCCTCGCCGCGAAGTTCGCCACCCTGTTCGGCATGCCGTACGGCAGCCGCTGACACACGACCGCAGCCGTAAGCCCTCGGTGGACTTACGGCTGCGGTTTATCGGGCGGTCAGGCGACAGCCGGAACGGCTGCCTTTCGTGCCGTGTACTTCCCGTACAGGAAGAAATACAACTTCACGTACTGTCCGACCAGAATGGCGTTGATGAGCGTGCCCTCGCGGATGAAATGCGGTGAGCCCAAGCAGATCAGGCCGATGGTCGCGGACAGGGCCAGCAGGGTGCAGTCGAAAATGGTTTTGATATTGCCCCATTTGCGGCCGGTCAGCTGCTGAATGGTGTTGACGAACAGGTCGATCGGCATCAGGATCAGGTTGGCCCTGATCATCATGAACAGGCCCAGTGCCAGCATCGCGTCGGCCAGCAGCAGCAGCGCCACGTCGGCCTGATACGGCTCCAGCTTGATCCACGCGGTGATGCCCAGGTTGAAGTCCAGCAGCAGGGCCAGCACCAACGCCGGGATCATCGACAGCAGGTGCACGGCCTTGAACGCCTTGGGGGCGATCAAGAACGTCAGCAGCAGCATGATGATTTCGAGCATGAGGTTGAAATTGCCCTGGGTGAACTCGGGGAAGATCAACGTCATCGTTCGGGTGAGGCTGCTCTGCGGGGAAATGCCGATCCCCGCCCTGATGGCCAAGCTCAGACCCAGCGTCAGGATATAGATCCCGAGCACGTAGATGATCCAGCGGCGCACTTTGTTGCCGGTGTCCACGACATCTGCGGCTTTATCGTGTTGCATAACGCTCTCGTCCCTTGATCTGTTTTCCGGGCTACTTCATGAACCCGAAGCGGTCGAGGGAGATGAACAGCGTCAGGAGTTTGTTGACCACCGCTTCGCCTTCGTTGTGATTGCCCAACTTCGCCAGCGCGTCGTCGATGGACCGGGTGGCTTCGACGAGCTCGGCGAGGTTCATGTCGGCCATTACGCCATAAAAATCCAGCGGAAGTGTCGCTTTCGCCTCACCGTCCTCGGTGACGATGCAACCGCCGACCAGCGCGTCGAGCTGCTGCAGATTGCCGTGTATCTCGGCGGGGTCGGTGCCGACGGACACGAAGTAGGCCTTGGGGGCCGGCCAGAAGGTGGAGACCGCGCCACGATCGATCGACACGCCCTTGAACAGGCCGTTGACCGTGTGCCGCTCGCCGTCGGCGTAGCGCTGCACCACCGAGATCCGATTCAGCAGCGCGCCTTCGTATTCGGGCACCACAGCACCGTCGCGGAACGGCACCCAGATCTCCTGCGCGAACTTGAGATGGCCGCGGCCGTACACGTCGAACAGCAGCACCTTCGCCTGCGTGCCGTCGGTGGAGATCTCGATCGGGGTGAGTTCGAGCTGGTCCACGCGCAGGTCGGCCAGACCCGGCTTGGGCTGCTTGGCCAGCACCGAGTAGTCGATGTCCACTTCGGCGACGAGCTTGCGATCCTTGGCCACCAGCTGGCCGCCCTTGAACACGTACCGCGGATTGATCTTGGACAGGCTGTCGGTCAGCACGATGTCGGCGAACCGGCCCGGGCTCAACGAGCCCAGATCGCGGTCCTTGTGGAACGAGCGCGCGGTGTACAGCGTGCCCATCTTGATCGCGGTGATCGGCGGCATGCCCATCTCGATGGCCAGGGAGATGACCCAGTCGATGTGCCCCTGACGCAGCACCCGGTTCACCGAGATGTTGTCCGCGCAGAGCTGGAAGTTCTCGGCGGGCCAGCGCCGTTTCACGATGGCGCGCAACATGGTTCGGATCACCTCGGGGCTGCCGACACCGAACTTGATCTGCGTGTTGAGGCCGTAGCGGATGCTCTTCTCGATGTCGGCTTCGTTCCACACGTCGTGGTTGTTGTCCACGCCGATCGCGGGCATGTAGTTCAGCAGCATGTCCGACAGCGAGGTGACACCCCAGTGGCAGTTCACCACGCCCGCGCGCGCCCGGCCCAGTGCGGACTTACGGAAGTCCTCGGCATTGCCGGTCATGTACGACAGGTGCGCCAGCTCGCCCAGCCCGATCACCGGCTCCATCGCCAGCATCGCCTCGGTGACCTCGGGCGTGGACTTCTTGCCCGGCGCGAACGCGTACAGCCGGTACGGCAGTTTCTCGTGGTCGGCGAACAGCGCCTCGGCGGCGGCGACGGCCTCATCGCCTGCGGCACTGGCGAAGTCGAGTGTCTCACCGAACACGGTGGTGGTGCCGCTGGGCACGATCGCCTCGCCGAAGGCGGCCGGGTGCGCGAGCTGGGATTCGAAGTGCAGGTGCGCGTCGATCAGGCCCGGGATCGCGTAAAGGCCCTCCCCGTCGAAGGTTTCGCGCACCCGCACGATCTCTTCGTCGGGGTTCAGCGCGATGATGCGGTCCCCGTGCACCAAAAGCGATCCGGGATAGACGGTTTCGCTATGAACATCGAGGATGTTGAGGTTGTGCAGCAACAGGTCGGCTTCGTGTTCGCCTTCCAGGATGGCGAAGATCGTGCGCACGTGATCGTCCTGGTCCGCAACGTCGCTGTCACCCGCGGGCGCGGTGCCGGTCGTCGAATTCTGCTCGAGCATGGTGGTCCTCACGTCTGTGTTCTCGTACCTGCGAGCCGACCAGTCGATGTGACCGGCTTCACTCGTCTGTATTGATAGAACGCCATGGGTACCGTTGCTGACAAGCATCCGTTTTTGCACGAGGTGTACTGATTTTTCGTACACTCGCCGCAGGAGGTGCACGGTGTTGCATTCGCGGTTACTGCAGTACATCGACGAGGTCGCGCGGCTGGGGTCCATTCGCGCGGCCGGGGCACGGTTGCACGTGGCGCCCTCGGCGATCAATCGCCAAATCCTGCTGCTGGAAGCAGAACTCGATCAGCAGCTGTTCGAACGGCTGCCGCGCGGGATGCGCCCGACCCCCGCGGGCGAGGCGCTGCTGGCCCATATCCGCCGCACCCTGCAGCAATACCGCGAGACGGTCGCCGACATTCGCGATCTGCACGCGCTGGGCAGTGGTGAGGTCGTGATCGCCACGATGACCGGCCTGGCCAGCAGCGTGGTCGCGGCGGCGGCGACGTCGTTCCGGGCCCGCCACCCGCAGGTCAGGATCTCGATCCGCACCATGACCACGCTGGAGGTGCTGCACGCGGTCGAGAACAGCGAAGCCGACCTGGGCTTGGCGTTCAACATCCCCACCTCGACGCAGGTCGAGGTCTGCTGGCAGATGAACACCCGCCTGGGCGTGGTCGTGAGCCCGCACCACCCGCTGCTGCGCATGGACACGGTGCCGCTGGCCCAGTGCGCGCCCTACCCACTGATCTTCGCCGACCGCTCGATGGTGATCCACGGCATCGTCGCCGAGGCCTTCGCCAACGCGGACCTGGACATCCAGCCGGCGTTCCACACCAACTCCATCGAAACGATGAAGCGCCTCGCCACCTCCGGCGAGGCCATCGCCTTCCTCAGCGAATTCGACGCCGCCGAGGAACTACGCGACGGCACCCTGGCCTTCCGCCCGGTCCGCGACGCTTTCAGCAACAACGTCGTCTCCCTGGTCCGCCGCGAAAAACACGCGCACGGTCTGGCGGGCATCCTGCTCACCGACGAGATCGTGGCGGCGTTGCGCCCGGTGGAGTCGCGGTCGACGGGCGGTTCTCAGTAGGTTCGCGGGTCAGCTCACCTCGCGGTGGCGGGGTTGGACTCGGTGCAGCAAGACCTGTTCCAGTAGGGCTACCAGGACGTCGCGGACGGAGTCGCGGTTGCGGGCGTCGCAGTGCAGCACGGGGGTCCAGTCGTCCAGGCCGAGGGCTTCGCGGACTTCGTCGAGGTCGAAGTGGCGGGCGTCGTCGAAGCGGTTGACCACCACCACGAACGGGGTGTGGTGTTCTTCGAAGTAGTCCAGGACCGGGTAGCAGTCTTCGACGCGGCTGGTGTCCACGACGATGACCGCGCCGAGGGCGCCGTCGACCAGGTCGTCCCACAGGAACACGAAGCGGTCCTGGCCGGGGGTGCCGAACAGGTACAGGATCAGCGATTGGTCCAGGGTGATCCGGCCGAAGTCCAAAGCCACTGTCGTGGCGGTCTTTTCGGCGCGGCGGCCGGGGTCGTCGATGCCGACGGAGACCTCGGTCATCGCGGCTTCGGTGACCAGGGGTTCGATTTCGGAGATGGCGCCGATGAAGGTGGTCTTGCCGACGCCGAAACCGCCGCTGACCACGATCTTCACCGAGGACGGCATGGCGGGGGCGTTAGAGTGCGCGGACAAGGTCGCGGATCCTCTCGATGGCGGCGGTCGACAGTTCCGGCGCGTCACGGACGGTCACATGCCCCGCCGCCGCCAGATCGCTGACGATCACCTTGGCGATGCCGATCGGAACCCGCAGCGCGGCACCGATTTCGGCGATGGAGTGCGGTCCCAGACACAGCGTGACCACGGTGCGTTCCTCGAAGCGCAGCGGCGCCGACAGCGCGGAAGGTGGTGCGTGCACCAGGGTTTCGATGCGCAGACCGTCCAGAACCGGGACGGTGCGGCCCGCGGTGATCACGAACGGGCGCACGAAACTGTCCTGGCTGTCGTCGATGTCGGCCGGGTCGTGCGGGACCGAGGTGTCGCGCCAACCCGTGGCGTGGGTGACCGGGATCATGCGCGGGTCGGGCAGCCGGGGGCCGTCGGGGTATCTCATCTGCGCAGGGTCTCGCGCAGTTCGCTGATCAGCAGCGGGTCAAGCAGTGCGCCCGCACGTTCGGCGAGCACCGCCATCTCGTAGCCGACCAGACCGACATCGCAACCGCCGTCGGCGATCACGCCCAGGCAGCTGCCGTCGCCCAGTGCCGAGACCAGCAGGAAGCCGCGTTTCATCTCGATCATGATCAGCTTCAGGCCGTCGAAATCGTAACTGCGCGAAGCGCTTCGACCCAGACTCGACAGGCCGGACACCATGGCGGCCAGGCGGTCGGCGCCGGTGCGGTCCAGGCCGTCGGACATCGCGATGAGCAGGCCGTCCGACGAGACGGCGACGGTGTCGCGCACGCCGTCGGTGTTGCGGACGAAGTTGCCCAGCATCCAGTTGAAGGTGTGCGGGTCGGCGGTGGGTAGGTGGGTGGTCACCGTAGCTCCTGGGGTCGGGTCCGATCGGTGGTGGGATCGACTGGGATGGAAGCAGTTTCGGGTGCACCGCCGCGTTCGTGGCCGGTGCGGAAGGACGACAGCATGGTGCGGGTCTGGTCGGGGGTGCGTTCGGGGGTCGGCGGGCGATCGGCTTGCGTTCGGCGGGGGCGGTCCGGGGAGCCGGTGATCTTGGTTCGTTTGCTGCGTTTGACCAGGCCGTTGCGGGTGCGCTCGATGGAGGGGGTGTCCGAGGGTCCTGCTGCGTGGCCATTGCGGCCGGAAATCAGTGCGGTGTAGGGGGTTTCGTCCGTTGGTGTTACTGGCACGGAGCGCACGGCGGCGACAGGCTGCGCTCGGTGAGCTGAGTGCGCGGGAACGGCCGATTGATCAGGGCGCGCACTTCCCAACTGGCGCACGTGATCAGCACCCGAACTTCCCACCTGCTGCACGTGATCAGCGGGCGCATCTCCCAACTGCTGCACGTGGTCAGCGGGCGCACTTCCCGACCGCTCCACGCGAGCAGAGTGTGCGCCAACGCCCGGCTGCTGCACCGCGTGATGGCTGACAGGCGCTTCCGTAGCGCGCGTACCCGGTTCGACCGAATTACTTTCGTCGGCAAGCAGATTCGGTGGCAACAGCAACCGCGCCACGATCCCACTGACCGGCGAGGTGTTGAGCTCGACCTCGATGCCCAGGCGCCCCGCCAACCGACCCACCACATAGTGACCCAGGTATCGGGTCGAGGCCACGATGAAATCCTGCTCACCGCGCAGCCGCGCATTGGCTTCGGCCAGTTGCTCGGCGGGCATCCCCACGCCGTGGTCGACGACGGCGAGCAGGTAACCCCCGGCGACCTTGCGCCCATACACCTCGACCTCGAGATCAGGCGGCGAGAACGCCAACCCGTTCTCGATGAGTTCGGCCAGAATGTGCGCCAATTCGCTGACAACCGCCCCGGTCACGGCGATGTCGTCGACTCGGCGCAGCACCACGCGCCGGTAGTCGTCGACCTCGGACAGTCCGGCCCGGATCACGTCGGTGAGCGCGATCGGTTCGGCCCACCGGCGCGGACTGGCCTGCCCGACCAACACCAACAGACTCTCGGCATTGCGCCGCATCCGGGTGGCCAGGTGGTCCAGTTCGAACAGGTTCGACAGCGCCTTCGGGTCGAGTTCTTCCCGTTCGAATTCGCTGATCAGCCCCAACTGGCGGCGCACCAGGTTCTGATTGCGCCGGGCCAGGTTGGCCATCGACTCGGTGGTGTTGCGCCGCACCAGCGCCTGCTCGGAGGCGAGCTCGAACGCGGTGGTCTGCACCCGGTCCAAAGCGCCTGCCACCGCGGCGATTTCGACGCTGGCACCGGGCGGTGTGCGCACCGGCGCGGGCGGGTCGGGGGCGGCGTCGGCGCCACCGTGCCAGGCCGCGATCACCTCGGGCAGTCGCACCGACGCGACATCGTCGGCCTCGGTGGCCAGTCGCGCCAGCGGGCGCACGATCGCGCGAATGGCGGCGAAGACCAGGGCGACTTCGGCGGCGATCGCGAGCAACGCGGCCAGCGCGAATCCGGCCAGTGTCAGCGCGGCGACGCGGCGCAGGTCCGCCGCGCGCGCCCGGATGTCGTCGCCGATGGTCTGCTGCACGGTGCGCTGCTCGTCGATGACCGCGGTCATCTGCGCCCACCACACCGCCGGATCGACCGTTTCGACCAGCGGCCCCAACGTCGAGGCGATCGCGATGTTCTCGGAACTGGTTGCCCGCGTGGCATTCTCGCTCGCCAGCACCGCGTCCAGGCGCGCCTGCTGGTCGGAGGTCGCGTCACGGCCGAACGCGAGCAGCGCGGCATTGCGCGCGGCGCGGATGTCGAGGAACTGCACGTACTCCCCCGGCGCGAACTCCCCCGCGGCGAACACCCCGTTCAAGAACCCGCGTTCGCGAGCGGCGAATTCCTTGGCGTCACCCAGGGCATAGAGAGCCTGCAGCCCGTGCCGAACGGCCGGGTCGCGCGCCTGATCCAGCCCCAGCGAGAGGCGATTGAGCGCGTCGATGCCGTCGGTGTAGAACTGGAACGCCGCCTGCCGGGTGACAGTGCGATTGTCGACCTGCGAGCGAATCGACGGCAGTCCCGCCACGTGCCCCAGGGCCGACCGCACCTCGCCGGCGCCGGGCGGGTTGTCGGAGAGGGTGTTCACCACCGCGCGCAGCGCCGCGTCGGTGCCCACCCGCTGGTCGGTGACGGGTCGACTCAGTCGCTGATCACCACCGAGCAGACCGTTGCTCAACCCACGCTCGCGTTGCACCTGCTGCACCAGATCCTGCGCGGCCAGCGCCACCGCCACCGCGTCCACGGTCTCCCCGCTGCGCCGGTAAGCGCTGACCTGGGTGGACATCGTCAACCCGAGCAGTCCGAGCACCAGCACCAGCGACACCGCCAGGATCCGGCCGAGCTGACCGGAAATCGTGCGCGGCCGGATCAGCCCGGCGCCCGCGGTGGCAGCACCGTCGTCGGATCGGGTTCCGGTCGGGGTCGGCCGGGAACGTGCGCGCACACCTGCTCCTTTGTATTGCCACCGCGATGAATTTTGTGGTGGCCCAGGGAAAGTCAGGTGCAAACTTGCACTGCGCGCAGTGCTCGGTCAATTCGGAACGGTGTAAAACAGGTATTCGTGCAGTGATCTCAACATGCCGGTAATGCAACGGCTTCTATGTAGCCGAAGCCTCACAGCGGGGCCGTTGACGAGGTGGCAGCGCGTTTCACTGCTGTATACATACAGGTCACGAGATGTTGTGACGCACAACATGTTTCATGTCGGCATACGACAATCGCGACCGGAATGATGGACATCACAACCGGTCGCGATATTCCCGCGCACAAGTGAGAAGCGCAGGCGTGTCAATGAATTCGTGCGGAATTACTCGCCGCCGAGAATTTCCAGCACCTGCTCGGAGTAGAAGAACGGCTCGAGACGTTCCCGGATCAGCCCGGCCAACACACCATTGCGCTTGGCCGACTCGATCACCGCGGGCCCGTAGCGCAGGATCTCGGCGCTGATGTCCTCGGCGCTCAAGCCCAGTTCGGGCAGCATCGCCGACAACGTGTGGTTGCCGTACCTGGCGTAGAACACCTCCACACACTCGCGCACGAGCAGTCCGAAGTACTCCTTCTCCCTGGTCGTCACCGCGATCTCGTAGCAGATCTGGACCAGTTCGTGCAGGTCCTTCTGGGTGAGGTAGTCGCGCAGGCCCGAGACCGACTCATCGGCGTGCAGGTCCCAGAACTCCATGGCCGCGGAGTGCACGGGGGCGTCGCGCAGCATGTCGCGGATGGCGTTGTTGGTGCGCTTGAGCGCGAACAGCGCGCCCTTGCCTGCCAGGTCACCCACGAAGGTGCTGTCGGCGGCGACCTTCTTGGCGCGGTTCGCGGCGGACTGGCCCAGCGACATCAGCGAGGACACACCCGGAATCTTCTCCGCGCGTTCCCGATTGGCCTGCATGAAATCGCCGATCAACTTGTCGACGAAACGCGACGCCACCGTGGCCACCAGCGGGCTCTCGGTCAGGCGGTCCAGGATGCGTTCCTGCGCCTGGTGCATCCCGAAGATCTTCTCCAGCAACGCTTCCACCGGTTCACGGTCCACGACATCGCCGAGGGTGTAGTCGGTGTCGGCCGCGATGTGGTCGTAGATCGCATCGGCGAACACGCCGACGGTATCGGCGATCACCGGGCTGCCGCCGATGCGATCGAACACCGTCGCGACAGTGTCGTTGCCCTGTTCCAGGGAGACCACGTCGCCGAAACGGATCGTCTCGCCCACCGCGAGCACCGCGGCCACGTCGCGAGCGATCACCTCGGCGAACCGTTCACCGGTCACCTCGGCGAGCAGGAAGTCCACCTGCGCGTCGAGTAGTCGGTCGGCGATTTGGCGCGCCTGCGTCATTGTCTGTGTCCACCCATCACGGTCGTTGCTTCGAGGGGAGGACGCTTGGCTCAGGTGTCGGAATCGTTGCCGTGCACCGATTTCCGGATCTCATCCAGACGCTGTCGCGCGGATTTCTGCCGCGCCTCCCACTGTTCGTCCACGCTGCGACCCGCGGGAGTGTGCCGGTCCAGCTCGTCCATCCCCTGCGCGGTGCCGAAGCGCTGCTCGACCTTATCCCGAACGGAGTCGAATGTCGGCACGCCAGATGTGGAATACCCGCCGGTCGGAGTGGGTGCGGCGGGATCCGGCAGCCCGGACGGTACCGGCGGTACCGGCAATGTGCCCGCGACCTGCTCGGATGCGACGGGGACCACATCGGCGTCGATGACGGTCGTGTCCAGAGTCACAGGGGTGCCGGTGTCGGAATGACTGATTTCGGCCTGGGCCAGTGCGGCGGCCACCGCGCCGAGTCCGGGGCGGGACGCGACGGCGGCGCGCAGCACCGAAACCAGCTCGTCGTCGGGCAGCGCAGCCATGCGGCCCAGGAGTTCGCTCGTTTCGCTCATACCGCCAGGCTACGCAGAATCTGGCCCGCGACGCGGAATCATGCGGACTTCTCGAAATCGCGCGGGGTCCTGCGGGCTACGCGGGATCTGGCGGGCTACACGGAGTTGTCGACCCAGTCGCCGATGATTTTCGCCCACTGCGGGCCGAGGGTGTCGATCACGTCGTTGTGGCCCGCGCCGGGGACCACGATCAGCTGTTTCGGTTCCCGCGCGGCGGCGTACAGGCGTTGCGCGTGGGCGATCGGGAGCAGTTCGTCGCGGTCGCCGTGCATCATCAGCACCGGCACGCGCAGCTTCGCGATGTGGCGCAGGCTCGGGTAGGCGTTGGGGATCAGCGGCGCAGGCAGCAGTGGGTAGACCGAACGGGCGGCCGCGCGCATCCCGCTGAACGTGGACATCAGGATCATGCCCGCGGGCGGGAACTGGGCGGCCAGCTCGAGCAGGACTCCCCCGCCCAGCGATTTGCCCAGGTAGAAGACCTTGTCGGGGTCGACGTCGGGTTGGTCGAGTAGGGCTTGGCGGGCGGCTCTGGCGTCGAGATAGGTGCCGTGTTCGCTCGGGGTGCCCGCGCTGTGGCCGAAGCCGCGGTAGTCGAACGCCAGCACGTCGAAACCGGCGTCGACCAGCAGGGCGATGATCGAGACCCGGTCGCCGATGGTGCCCGCGTTGCCGTGCGCGTACAGGATGTGGCCGCGGGGGCGGTCCGCGCGCACGAACCAGCCGTGGATGTCCACGCCGTCGGCGGTGCGCAGGGTGAGGTCGCGGTAGTCCAAGCCCAGCGCCTCGGGGGTTTGGGCGAGGTGCTTGTCGGGGTGGTAGACCAGCGCGTTGAGCACGCGGGTCGCGGGGTGGCGGATCACTTGCCGCGGCCCGCCTGGAAACCGAAGTCCCAGTTGAACAGTCGCGCGATCTCCACCACGCCACCGCCGGGTTGACCGGCGGGCGGACGCACGAAGGTGCCCTCGCGCCGCACCACGAACTCGCCGTTGACGTTGTCCACCGCGAACAGCACCGCGTCACGGGAGTTGTCGGTGCAGCCGTCCAGGGTCATCTCGATCGGTGCGGAGTTCACCGGATGCAGGGTGACGGTGGCGTGCACATTGCGAAAGTCCTTGGCGCCCTCATAGATCGAAGCGAACACGAGAATGCGACGGAAGAACTGGGTGTAGTCGAGGTTGATCGACAGGTTCTCGCCGGTGATGCTGGCGCCGGTGCGATCGTCCTGATCGAGGTGGATGAACGGGGGTTCGAACAGCGCGCCGAACCGGCGGTCCAGCGCGCGCACGGAACCGATTGCGCCGTTGGACAATTCGAAGAAGCAGCACAGGTCCAGGTCGATGTTCTTGCCGCGCAGTTTGCCGAACAGACTCCCCGTCGCCGCCATCGACGTCCAGTTCAGGTTCACCCGCATCACACCGCCGGTGGCGCCGTGTTTGGTCAGCGAGACGCTGGGCGCTTCCTTGGTCAGCGAAACCTTCGCCAAGTTCACGGGAGGTGTTGTGGGCTGGGCGAATTGGGGATTGTGGTGCGGGGGCTGGGGTGTGGGCTGCTGTGGGCGCACCGGCGGGGGTGTGGGGATGAACGGCGGGGTCGGCGGGGTGGGATAGGACTGTTGCTGCGGCGGCATCGGCTGGTGCGGGGCCGGCGGCGAAGGTGCGTCGTCAACGGAGATGCCGAAATCGGTTGCCAGCCCGGCCAACCCACTGTCATACCCCTGCCCGACCGCCCGGAACTTCCACGCACCCTGCCGTCGATACAACTCACCCAGCACGAACGCGGTCTCCGTGGTCGCGCCACTGCTGTCGAACCGCGCGACCTCCGCCCCGTTCGCGGCATCGATCACCCGAATGTAGAGCCCCCGGAACTGACCGAACGTGCCCCCGTCCGCCGACGCCGCCAGCACGATCCGCTCGATCTGCGACTCGACCTGCCCCAGATTCACCGTCAACGCGTCGACAACGGTGTGCCCCTGCTGCTTTCCCTCATGCCGAACCGCCCCCGAAGGATGCACGGCCTGGTTGTAGAACACGAAGTCGTCATCGGACCGCACCTTCGCCCCCGCCAACAACAACGCGGAAGCATCAGCATCGGGCACCCCCGGCCCCGACTGCCAACCCAATTCGACCCGGACCGCAGAGGCAGGCACCGCAACATTGGCACCTTTCATCATCGACACATCGACCAACCTATCCCGAGCACCCACCCAGCCCAACCCGTCGCCCCCAACTCACCAAAGTTCGCGTCGCGCACAACACAACGACCGACCGCCTTGTGTCGAATCCGACCAACCACCAACAATGCCGAAATCCAGGCGGAGTTCAGAGACACTCCCTGCGGATCTGTGCGCCAATAGTGTAATGGTTGCGTTACACTATTGGCATGGCACCCAGGGAGTTGGCCAGGGACCAGCTGTGGGACATCGCGACCACGCAGCACGGGTTCGTCACAGCTCGACAAGCCGCGGATCTCGAGCTCAGCAAGCACGGACTGCAGATGCTCGTGCACCGAGGCACGCTGACGCGCGTCGCCCATGGCGTGTACCGCTTCCCCAAATACCCAGCCGGTGAGTACGACGGACTCATGCTCGCCGCGCTGTGGACGCGGGCGCCCGAGGCGTGCCTGAGTCACGAAACCGCACTAGATCTGTACGGCATCAGCGACGTCAATCCTCACCAGGTACATATCACCGTCGGCAGACAGCGTCGCTTACGTCGGGCCGGTGGTGACGACTACGTCATCCACAACCAGGACCTCTCCGAATCCCAGATCGGGTGGGCCCACGATATCCCCACGGTCACGCCGAAAACCGCGATCGAACAATGCATCGCCACGGGAACGCCGACCTATCTACTACGGCAGGCGATCGAGCGCGGACATGCGCAGGGCCGCATAACCACCACCGAACGAGTTGCTCTGACCGACGCATTGGAGGCACGCCATGCCCGATGAACACACCAGCTCGCCACTGTCCACGATGTTGCGGACCCTGACACCCAAGCCGAAGGGTCCGGTCAATACAACGGTACTCAACAACTGGATCAACCAGGCCGAAGGCAAACTCGGTAGCGATGCCAGAGCCGGACGCCTCGGTTGGCTGGTCGCGTCGTCGGTGGCGATTGCCGCAGTCCAGCGCGCGCTCGACGCCGACGGGCGACAATTGTTCCTACTCAAGGGCGGAACGCTACTTCAGCATCGGCTGGACGTGACCGCTCGCGCGACCAAGGACGTCGACGGGCTCGTCCGAGGCGACCTGGACGAGTTCATCCTGTCGCTCGAACAGGCCCTCGCCGATCCGTGGGGACCGCTGACGCTGCGGCGCGGCGAAGTCGAAGTGATCGACGTGCCCACCAAGCTGATCAAGCCGCGTCGATTCGACATCATCTTGGAGATCCGCGGTACCACCTGGCGTCGCATCCAGTTCGAAGTCTCACCAGACGAGGCAGGCATCGGCGACGACTTCGAGGCGATCGAACCACCACCGTTGAGCGGGTTCGGCCTGCCAGACCCTGACCACCTCGTCGGGATCGCCATGCGTTTCCAGATCGCACAGAAGTTCCACGCCGCCTCCGACCCGCACAACCCACCGACCTCGGTCAACGATCGCCCCCGCGACGTCGTCGACTTGCTCCTTATCCGAGACCTCGCGGCCGACACCGGATGTCCGACCCTTTCGGAGATCCGCGCTGCGGGAACCGCGGTGTTCGAGGCACGTGCCCACGAAGCTCGACATCTCGGGCTGCCCACTCGCTCGTGGCCGCCGACCATTACGACCTATCCGCATTGGCAGGACGACTTCGCGAAAGCCGCGGCCTCCGGCGGGATCGAACTCTCCCTCGGCGACGCTGTCTCCGAAGTGAACTCGTGGATCACCACGATCCACGAGTCGAATTGAAAGATCACCAGGTGATCCTCGGCATGCGCGAAATCGGCTGAGGGACAACCGCTCACGACGAAGGCCGCCCGGTGGAGCCGGGCGGCCTTCGGTGTCGAGGGAGGAACTAGCCTCGCAGTTCCGCGCCGACTGCGGTGGTGGCCGAGGCTACGGCGGCGTCGCGGGCGGCGCTGGCTTCGTCTTCGGTGAGGGTGCGGTCGGGGGCGCGGAAGCGGAGGGCGTAGGTGAGGGATTTGCGGCCCTCACCTGCTTGGGCGCCTTCGTAGACGTCGAACAGGGTGATGTTCTCGAGCAGGTCGCCGCCGCCGGTGCGCAGGGCGGATTCGACCTGGGCGGCGGGGACGGTTTTGTCGACGCTGATCGAGACATCCTGCAGGACGGCGGGGAAAGCCGAAATGGTCGGTGCGGGCAAAGATTGGTTCAGGGGCAGGGCGTCGAGGTCGACTTCCAGCGCGCAGGTGCGTGGGGGCAGGCCCGCGCGTTCGAGGACGGCGGGGTGCAGTTCGCCTGCGTGGCCGACGACTACGCCGTCGACCAGCAGCTCGGCGCAGCGGCCGGGGTGCCACGGGAGGTAGACCGCCGCACGGCGTTCGATGGTGACACCGGCCGCGTCGGCGATGTCGTCGACCAGGGCGAAGGCGTCGGCGGCTTCGGCCGGACGGCCCTGGCCCCACGGACCACGCGGGTCGTGCTTGCCGCTGAGCACCGCGGCGACGTGCACGGGCTGAGCGGGCAGTGAGGCCTTCAACTCGGCGATCTGCTCGTCGGTGGGACGACGGTCCACCGGCAGTGCGTCGATCGCGTGCGTCTGCTCGCCGGGCTGCACCACCTGGGCGATCCCGTAGATGGTGAGATCGCGCGAACCGCGAGAGATGTTGCGCGCGGCCACTTCCAGCAGACCGGGCAGCAACGTGGTCGCCAGTTCCGGGCGGTCGCTGTCGAGCGGGTTGAGCACGCGGGTGGTGTTGCGGCGCGGGTCGTGCGCGTCCAGACCCCACACGTCGAACACGCCACCGGGCAGGAACGCAGGCGGCGGCACCTCCACGGCACCGGCGAAGGCCAGCGCCCGGCTCACCGCGCGACGACGCTGCTGCAGCGCGGTCAGGCCGCGACCACCGGGGGCGGTCGGCAGCACCGACGGGATCTGCTCGAGACCTTCCAGCCGCAGCACCTCTTCGACCAGGTCGGCGGGCTGGGCGAGATCGGGACGCCAGCTCGGCGGGGTCACCAGGACCTGAGTCTTGCCCGCGTCGTTGACCTCGATATCGACAGTCGCGCCGATCTGAGCCAGCCTGCGCACGGACGTGCCCGCGGGGTAGGTGACGCCGGCGACACGGTCGGGCAGGTCGATGTCCATCGCGATCGGCGCCACCGGTTCCAGCGGAACCCGGATGTCGGTGAGCACGGATTCGATGGTGCCGCCGGTGATTTCGGCCAGCAGGGTCGCGGCCCGGTCCAGGGCGGCGATATTGATCTCGGGATCGACCACACGCTCGTAGCGCTTGCCCGCTTCCGAGGACAGCTTGTGCCTGCGCGACGTGCGGTAGACGCGCAGCGGGTTCCAGCTGGCGGCTTCCAGGATCACATCGGTGGTCTCGGCGCCGACCTCGGTGCTCGCGCCGCCCATCACACCGGCCAGGGAGATCACGCCGGAATCATCGGCGATCACCACGTCCTCGGCGTCGAGGGTGCGTTCGGTGTCGTCGAGGGTGCGCAGGGTCTCGCCCTTGTGCGCGGAGCGAACGACCAAGCCGCCGTGCAGTTTTGCGGCGTCGAAGGCGTGCAGCGGCTGGCCGAGTTCGAGCATCACGTAGTTGGTGACGTCCACGGCCGGAGAGATCGGGCGCATGCCCGACAGCATCAGCCTGCGCTGCAACCACAGCGGGCTCACCGCATCCGGGTTCATGCCGGTGACGCGGCGCGCGCCGAAACGTGTGCAGTCCGAATCGGATTCGAGTCGCACCGGCCAGGCGAGCGCGTCGGACTCGGGCAGCGTGCGCACGGCCGGGTCGGCGTATTCGAGGTCGAAACCGCACGCCAGCTCGCGAGCCAGACCGCGCACGGAGAAGCAGTAACCACGATCGGGGGTGATGTTGAGCTCGATGATCGTGTCATCGGTGCCCAGCAGCACATTCGCGTCGTCGCCGGGCTGCGCGGAACCGGGCTCGAGCACCAGGATGCCGTCGTGATCCTTGCCGATGCCCAGTTCGGCGACCGAGCAGATCATGCCATTCGAGGTGTGCCCGTACGTCTTTCGCGACGAGATCTTGAAACCGCCGGGCAGTTCACCGCCGGGCAGCACCACGACCACGAGGTCACCGACCGCGAAATTACGTGCACCGCACACGATTTCCTGCAAGTCGGGGTTGCCGACGTCGACCTTGCAGAAGCGGATCGGCTTCTTGAACTCGGTCAGTTCGGTGATCTCGGCGACACGGCCGACCACCAGCGGCTTGTCGATACTGCCACCGATCGGCTCGAGCTTGTCGACCTCTTCGACTTCCAAACCCACCCGGACGAAGCCCGCGTCGAGCTCTTCCGCGGACACCGACCACTCGGGAGTGGTGCGCTGCAGGATCTCGGTCAGCCAGGACTGCGCTACTCGCACTTGACGTTTCGCTCTCTCTTCAGGACCGGATGCCGAACGGCAGGGTGAACCGCACGTCACCCTCGACGATGTCGCGCATGTCGGAGATCGTGGTCTGGAACTGCAGGGTGCGCTCCATGCCCATGCCGAACGCGAACCCGGAATACACCTCGGGGTCGATACCGCTGGCGATGAGCACCTTCGGGTTGACCATGCCGCAGCCACCCCACTCGATCCAGCCCGCGCCGCCCTTCTTGTTCGGGAACCACACGTCGACCTCGGCCGACGGTTCGGTGAACGGGAAGTAGTTGGGGCGCATACGAGTTCGCGTGTCGGGCCCGAACATGGCGCGCGCGAACGCGTCCAAGGTGCCGCGCAGGTGCGCCATGGTCAGGCCCTTGTCGATGGCCAGACCCTCCACCTGGGAGAACACCGGGGTGTGAGTGGCGTCGAGCTCGTCGGTGCGGAAGGTGCGGCCGGGGCACGCGATGTAGATCGGCACGTCGCGCTCGAGCATCGAACGCACCTGCACCGGGGAGGTGTGGGTGCGCAACACCTGGCGCGAACCCTCGGGGGCGATGTGGAAGGTGTCCTGCATGGTGCGCGCCGGGTGATCGGGCAGGAAGTTCAGCGCGTCGAAGTTGAAGTGCTCGGTCTCGACCTCGGGACCCTCGGCGACCTCCCAGCCCATGCCGATGAAGAAATCGGCGATCTGCTCGGAGATCACGGTGATCGGGTGCCGTGCGCCCACGGGTGCGCGGCGAGCGGGCAGGGTGACGTCGATCTTCTCCGACACCAGCACGGCCTGATCGCGCTCTTCCAGTAGCGCGGCACGGCGTGCCTCGAACGCGTCGGAGACCCGCTTCCGCGCGACGTTGACCCGCTTACCGGCCTCGGCCTTCTCTTCCTTGGGCACACTGCCCAGCCCACGCTGCGCCAACGCGATCGGCGACTTACCGCCGATGTAGTCGGTCTTGGCGACCGCCAGCGCATCCAGGTCGCCCGCCGCCGCGAACGCCTTCTCCGCCTCGGCCGCCGCTGCTGCCAGCGCCTCCTCGGTCAAAGAGGCACTCTGCTCGACTCCACTGTTGTCGTCGGCCACGATTGTTCGACTCTCCCCTGGGGATCGGTTCGCGGGCGCGTCATTGCCATCCCGCATCGGTGCTGCGTAAATCCTATGGGATGGGGTTCGCGCGATTCATCCGGATTACTCGCGGGGGGATCAGCGCAGGTCGACGGGGTCTGGATGTGGACTGACCGGTCCGGGTGAATCGGGTTCGGCCTCCGCACGCCGGTGGGGCCACGAGGGCCGACTACTGGTCGTATCGAGGCAAACAAGCGGTGTCGAGCGCCATCGTCAACGGACCGAGAAGAGCGATCGGATCGCCGAACTCGCCTTCGATCAGTTCGGCGTAGCCTCCTGCGGCGGGCCCGGCGAACAGTGCCCACCGACCGACACGAGGGTCGATCACCAGCAGCGCCCGCACGCCCGCTGCGGCGTACCAGCCGTTCTTGCCGTTGATCTGCGCCGCCCGCTCCGACTTCGAGATCACTTCGACGGCGAGTTCGACATCGAGCGGGTCGGCGAGCCAGTCATCGTCGTTGTCCCAGGTGTCGGGAAGGACTACCAGGTCAGGGGTGCAGTAGTCGTCGAAATCATCGGGCATCGCAATCGAGGTGACCTCGTACGCGGCCAGCCCGTCGGGCATCGATGCTTCCAACTGCTGACGCAGTCGACGGATGGAACCCGCGTGTTTCCCACGCGGGGTCGGTGACATCACGAGCGCCCCTCCCAGAATCTCGACGCGCAGACCGGTCGCGCGCTCGATCTCCTCGGCGACCTCGCGGAGGTTGCCGGGCCGGGGATGCATCGCGGGAAGGGACATGCGCCTAGCTCCATTCGTGCGGACTGCCGTGGTCAACGATACCGCGACCTGGCCGGACCGGTGATCGACCAACTCATCTCGGCGAGGTGCCGACGCCACAACCCACCGCGTCGACTGGCACGTCCGTCCGCGCACACGCGCAAGGCCCGGCTTTGTGCCCGAAATCGACCGATTCTCGGGGCAATCGAAAAGTATTCGGAAATCGAGGGAACCG
This sequence comes from Nocardia sp. NPDC058666, assembly GCF_042714895.1. Taxonomy (NCBI): domain Bacteria; kingdom Bacillati; phylum Actinomycetota; class Actinomycetes; order Mycobacteriales; family Nocardiaceae; genus Nocardia; species Nocardia sp. NPDC058666. Next base: position 145,723 of record NZ_JBHXRY010000008.1, on the reverse strand, counting down.
AATGGGGTTGGGGTGCGTCCTAATGAGCAAATGCACCAGCGTGTTCGACTCGAGAACAGGATGACTCGATGGCTGAACAGACTTGCGATTCGACGTCGCCGCAGGGGCGGCGTGGTCGGCTTACCGTGGCGGGGAGCGGGCTTGCGTTGTGTGGGTACGGGATTCGGCCTGCGGGGCGGCGGCCTTTGCAGCGGGCGGCGGGGTTGTGTGCGCAGCGGCCCGGGCAGCAGGCGGCTCCGGAGCAGGGGCAGCATCCGGATAGTGTCGGATGAACGGCCGTGGGGGCGAATCGCGTGGTGACCGACTGTTTGTTCGGTTCCAGGCTGCGCGGGCCGATCGGCATGGCCGGTTTCCGGGGGTGTTCGGGATGGTGAACGGGTTGTGGGCGCGGGGGCAGCTTAGTGCGGAAGAAGTGCGGTTTCGTCGGCTCGGAAATGATTGGTTCAGTGAGCATTTGGTGGATCCGAGCGAGGTGGATCCTCGGGTGTACGACCGGGAATTGCATCCGGGTGCGGCCTCGTGGTTCAAGGCGAGTGCGGTGGGAATGATCGAGCGGGTGGCGGGGTATCTCGCGATTCTCGATGCGCACGGGGTGGCGTGGGAGCGGGTGGAATCCGCGGTGCCGGGGGACGTTATCTATGAGGATGCGCAGCAGGTGGTTGTCGTGCCGTTGCGCGACAACCACCTGCTGCGGGAACCGGTCAGCGGCTATTCCGCGGGCTTGTTGTGCCGGGGAAGGAACGCCGCCACCACCGCCGCGCAGGCGACCAGCCCGGCACCCACCCAGACCGCGGGGACCAGGCCGTCGACGTAGGCCTGCGGGTCGGTGTAGGAGCCATAGGAGGCGAAGACCGAGGCCAGCACGGCGATGCCCATGGCCACACCCACTTCGCGCACGGTGCTGCTGATTCCCGAGGCCATGCCCTGGTCGGCGGGGGAAGCGCTGGCCATGACGATGGTCGAGGAGGGGGCGAAGGTCAGGCCCATGCCGATGCCGCCGAGCACGAAGGGGGCGACGAAGGCCAGGTACGGGACGTCGGCGGTGGTGATCATCGCCATCCAGGCCAGCGAAATCGCAAGGCAGAGTTGGCCGGTCGCGATGAGCGTGCGGGCACCGACCCGGTCGACGATCAGGCCGGCCAGCGGTGCGACGACCATCGGGACCATCGTCCACGGCATCGTGCGGATGCCGGATTCCAGCGGCGAATAGCCCTGAACCACCTGGAAGAACTGGGCCAGCAGGAAGATCGAACCGAACACGCCCGAGGAGAAACCGAACGACACGATGAAACTCAGGCTCAAGCCGCGGGATGTGAACAGGCGCAGCGGGAGCATCGGGTCGGTGACGTAGGTTTCCCAGACGACGAACGCCACTAGCAGCGCGGCACCGCCGATCAGCGCGGTGAGTACCTGCGGTGCGGTCCAACCGTCGTCGGCGCCGTGGATGACGCCCCACACCAGCGCGAGCACACCACCGGCGGACAGCAGCACGCCGAGGTAGTCGAGTTTCCTTGCGGCACCGCGTGATTCGGTGAGCATCCGGGCGGCGAAGGGCAATGCCAGCAGGCCGATCGGCACATTGAGCCAGAAGATCCACTGCCAGTTCAGACCGTCGACCACTGCCCCACCGACCACCGGACCGACCGCGACACCCAGGCCCGCGATGCCACCCCAGATGCCGATCGCGGCACTGCGCATCTTCGCGGGAACCGCGGCGGCGAGCAGGGTCAGCGACAGCGGCATCACCGCCGCGCCACCGACGCCCTGCACCGCGCGGGCCGCGATCAACATCCACGGTTCGGTGGCCAGCGCGCAGGCGGCGGAGGCGACGACGAAGATGCCGATTCCGGCCAGGAAAACGCGCCGACGGCCGATCCGGTCACCCAGCGCGGACGCCGACAGCAGCAGGGCCGCGAAAGACAACGTGTAGGCGTTGATGAACCACTGCAGGTCCGACAGTGATGCTCCCAGTTCGGCTTTGATCACCGGGAGGGCGTTCGTGACCACCAGGTTGTCCAGCGTCACCATGAACATCGGGATGCCGACGGCGGCGATGACCGCGCCCAGCGGCTTGGCCTTCGCCCCGGAGATCGGCGCTACTGCGGCAGCGTCGCCGGATTCGAGTGTTTGCGTCATGTCCAGCCCTAAGTTGTTATTGACTGATAACTACCCTGCCCATAGTTATGCATCGACTGATAACATGTCAAGAGGCAATCGATCGAGGAGGTGGAGACCGCGTGACGAGAACCCGGATGACCGCGTCGCAACGCAGCGCGCAAGTGCTCGAAGCGGCGATCCAGGCGTTTTCCGAATCCGGTTACGCCGCAACGAAAACCGATGAGATCGCCCGGCTCGCGGGCGTCTCGCAGCCGTACGTGATCCGACTGTTCGGCACCAAGCAGCAACTGTTCGTCGCCTGCCTGCTCGAGGTCTGCGCCCGCATCGAAGAGGTGTTCCGTGGCGCGGAGATCGCCCCCGATGCCGATCCCACGCAGGCACTGCACGCTCTGGGCAAGGGCTTCGAGGTCTTCCTGGCCGAACGCGAACTTCCCCTTGTGCTGTTGCACGGCGTGGCCGCCAGCGCCGATCCGATCATCGGCGACCACATGCGCGAGCGATTCGGGCGCATGTATCAGCTGATCGGTGACCTCACCGGCGCCGACACCGCGGCCTGCCGCGAGTTCGTCGCCACCGGGATGCTGCTGACCATCATGACCGCGATGCAGGTCGCGGGCAGCAACGCGATCCCCCTGCCGTGGGCCACCGAAATCCTCACCGATCTTCGCGGCGTCGCCGCACCCGACTGAGCGGCGCCAGCCGGGCGCGACCTACTTCGCGTGCTGCACGCGCGCGCTCGCGTAGAGGCAGATCGCCGCTGCCGCAGCGAGATTCAGGCTTTCGGCGCGGCCGTGGATGGGGATGCGAATGCGGTGGTCGGCCCGCGCGGCGACGGCGGGGTCGAGGCCGTGGGCCTCGTTGCCGAACAACCAGGCGACCGGGCCCGCGAGGATTTCGTCGGCGTCTTCGAGGTCGACTTCACCGTTGGCCGCGGTGGCGAGAATGGTGATGCCTGCCGCGGACAGGGCGTCGAGGGTCGCGGTGATATCGCGGCTGCGGGCGACCGGGACGTGGAACAGCGAGCCCGCGCTGGCACGCACGCACTTGCCGTTGTGCGGGTCGACGGTCTCCCCCGCCAGCACCACGCCGTCGGCTCCGACCGCGTCGGCGACCCGGATCAGGGTGCCCGCATTGCCGGGTTCGGCGATTTCGACGGGGACGGCGAGCATGCGCGGGCCGCGGTCGAGGATCTCACCCAGCGGCACGTCCAGGGTCTCGCAGACCGCGACCAGACCCGGCGCCGTCACGGTTTCGCCGAGGTGTTCGGCGGCGCGATCGGTGACCAGGGTGGTGCGAACGCCGTCGGCGGTGGCGCCGGCGATCAGCGCGTTGTCGCGTCCGGCGGCGGCCAGCGAATAGAAGATCTCGCGGACTCGGCCGGTCTCCAGAGCGGCGGAGACGGCGTTGGCACCCTCGGCCAGGAAGAGGCCGGATTTGCGGCGCTGGGCCGCGCGCTGGAGCTTGACAGCGGAAACGACCCGCGGATTGCGCTCGGAGAGCGCGTCCACGGGTCGTTCCGACAGATCACTGTGTGTTGTCAACCTCAGGCAGCGGTGGCCGGGGCGTTGACATCGGCGGGCAGCGCAGCCTTGGCGACAGCCACCAGGCCGGCGAAGGCCTCGGCGTCGGAGACAGCGAGCTCGGCGAGGATCTTGCGGTCCACCTCGACACCAGCGGCCTTGAGGCCCTGGATGAAGCGGTTGTAGGTGATGTCGTTCAGACGCGCGGCGGCGTTGATACGAGCGATCCACAGCTTGCGGAAATCACCCTTGCGTGCCTTACGGTCACGGTAGGCGTAGGTCAGCGAGTGGAGCTGCTGTTCCTTGGCCTTGCGGTACAGACGCGAACGCTGACCCCGGTAGCCCTTGGAGGCCTCGAGGATGGAACGGCGCTTCTTCTGAGCGTTTACGGCCCTTTTGACGCGTGCCACTGTGGTAGTCCTTGATCATTGGGGGGCGCGGCGGCGCCCGAATTCGGTAGTTGTCGGCGTCCGGTTATCCCGGCCGCGCAATCGTCGGGTTGCGACGGTCTACAGCCTGAAAATCAGGCGAGACCGAGCAGCCGCTTCACGCGGGGGACGTCGACGGAAGCGACGGACTCCGTGCCTTCCAGACGACGAGTCCGGCGAGAGGACTTGTGCTCCAGGAGGTGGCGACGGTTCGCCTGCTCGCGAAGCAGCTTGCCCCGGCCGGTCACCTTGAATCGCTTCTTGGCGCCGCTGTGGGTCTTGTTCTTCGGCATGGATTCCTCTATCTAGTCGTTGAAATCGTTTTACTGCGGGTCGGCCGGCGCAACCTGCTCGGCAGGCGCGGCCTGCTCGACCGGTGCGGACTCGACCAGCGCGGCCGGTTCGGCACTGACGGGACCGGTCGGCAGCGGCTGGCGTACTGCCGCCGGCGCCGAAGAGTCCTGCTGAGCCTTCACCCGCGTCTTCGCGCCCTTGTGCGGGGCGAGGACCATGGTCATGTTGCGGCCGTCCTGCTTGGCCGAGGTCTCGACGAAGCCGAGTTCTGCCACGTCGGAGCCCAGACGCTGAAGCAACCGGAAGCCGAGTTCGGGACGCGACTGCTCGCGACCACGGAACATGATCGTGACCTTGACCTTGGACCCGGCTTCGAGGAAGCGAACGACGTTGCGCTTCTTGGTCTCGTAGTCGTGGTCGTCGATCTTGGGACGGAGCTTCTGCTCCTTGATCACGGTCTGGACCTGGTTCTTACGGGACTCGCGCGCCTTCTGCGCGGTCTCGTACTTGAACTTGCCGTAGTCCATGATCTTGCAGACCGGCGGACGGGCATCGGGTGCTACCTCGACGAGGTCGAGATCGGCTTCGAGCGCGACGCGTAGTGCATCTTCAACACGCACGATCCCAACCTGTTCGCCGCCGGGTCCGATGAGACGAACCTCGGGAACTCGGATGCGATCGTTGATGCGGGTCTCAGTGCTGATGGGGCCTCCTAGGTCAAGCGGTGTCGTCTTAACGACCGCACGCAATAACTGCAACCCCTGTTTCAACACGAAAGCCCCGTCGCGGATTTCTCCACTACGGGGCCCGATGTCGACCGATCGCCGACAACCGTGCCCTGCTGGGCTCGATCATCGACCCCCACATGCCGAGGCACACGGGAAACCCGTCACAATGAACGGGTGACCGGGACCGTTTATCCAGTACGATTGCTCGCCGGTAACGGTGGGAGTCGGGCTCCACTTATCTGCCCCACGGATGCATGACACATCCAGGGGCGGTCGTCAGCGAAAAGTCTAGCATGGTGTGCGGCTATCACCGAATCGGCCCGGCGTTGGCCCGCGTGATCGGCGTCGATATAGCCTGATCAGCATGACTGACGAGCTCGATCCTCCTGTGCGCGACCTGGCCGACATCCCCGCTGTGGAGGTGATCAGCCGGGCCGCGGTGATGCTGATGAGTTCGGCCGCGGAGAAGTTGGGCCTGGCCGAGGAGCGCCCCGGTGCGGGCACCAACGTGGACCTGGACGAGGCGCGTCGGGTGATCACCGCACTGGCCGGGCTGGTCACGGCGTCGGTGGAGTACCTGGGTCCGCACGCGGGTCCGATCCGCGACGGACTGCAGTCGCTGCAGCGCGCGTTCCGCGAGGCGTCCTCGACGCCGGACGCGCCGGGCCAGGGTCCGGGCGAGAAGTACACCGGTCCGGTGCACTGAGTCCTGTTCAACGAAAAGATCCGCCGACGCTGGGTGTGCGTCGGCGGATCTTCGCTTATAGCCGCGAGGTCGCGACTCAGACCACGGGGACCGGGGCCGGGGCGGGGCCACCGGGGGTGACCGACACGGCCGAGCCGGAGGAGATCATGTTGGCGAGTGCGGTGAACAGCGCCGCGCTTCCGGTATCCATTACAGGCGTTTCCTTTCGAGCGTGGAAATCAGGCGGTGGGCTTGGTCGGCTCGTAAGCCAACGAAGACCCGCCTGCGAGGAAACCGAGAATCTGGCCGATGAGCGCCGTGGTGGCTTCATCCATGAGGACGTTCCTTTCGAACTACACGACGATCGAGCCGTCGACAAACCGCTACTGTCCGGTGCTCCGGGGACGGTGCGCGCAATGTTACCCACCGGTGTTTCAGTTCGTAGCGGTTTCGACAAGATCACCGCCAACCGTAGCCCGACTCAGCGCAGCGCGGCCGCCTTTCGCGACGCACGCTTGGCCGCAGCGGTTTCGGCGGGTGCCTTCTTCGCCGCGGGGGCGGCCTTCTTGGCTACCTTTTTCGCGGCGGGCTTCTTCGGCGCCGGTGCGGCAAGGACCTCCTTGAGGAACTGTCCGGTGTAGCTGTCCGACACCGCTGCGATGTCCTCCGGGGTGCCGGTGGCGACCACGGTGCCACCGCCCGAGCCGCCCTCGGGGCCCATGTCGATGACCCAATCGGCGGTCTTGATCACATCGAGGTTGTGCTCGATCACGATCACGGTGTTGCCCTTGTCGACCAGTCCGTTGATCACCTTGAGCAGCTTGCGGATGTCTTCGAAGTGCAGGCCGGTGGTCGGCTCGTCGAGGATGTAGATGGTGCGCCCGGCGGAGCGTTTCTGTAGTTCGGCGGCCAGTTTCACGCGCTGCGCCTCACCACCGGACAGGGTCGGCGCGCTTTGGCCCAGGCGCACGTAGCCAAGGCCCACCTCGACCAGGGTCTTGAGGTAGCGGTGGATCGAGCCGATCGCCTCGAAGAAGTCCGCGGCCTCGTCGATCGGCATGTCCAGGACTTCGGCGATGGTCTTGCCCTTGTAGTGCACCTCGAGGGTTTCCCGGTTGTAGCGGGCGCCGTGGCAGACCTCGCACGGGACGTACACGTCGGGCAGGAAGTTCATCTCGATCTTGAGCGTGCCGTCGCCCGAGCAGGCCTCGCAGCGGCCGCCCTTGACGTTGAACGAGAACCGGCCCGGCTGGTAGCCGCGCACCTTGGCCTCGGTGGTGGAGGCGAACAGGGTGCGGATCTTGTCGAAGACGCCGGTGTAGGTGGCCGGGTTCGAGCGCGGGGTGCGACCGATCGGCGACTGGTCGACCTGGACCAGCTTGTCGAGGTTGTCGAGGCCGTTGATCCGGGTGTGCCTGCCGGGCACCTGACGGGCACCGTTGAGCTTGTTCGCCAGGACGGTGGCCAGGATGTCGTTGACCAGGGTCGACTTGCCCGAGCCCGAGACACCGGTGACCGCGGTGAGCACGCCGAGCGGGAACGCCACGTCCACGTTCTGCAGGTTGTGCTCGGTGGCGCCGACGACGGTGAGCTTGCGCTTCTTGTCGATCGCCCGGCGCACCAGCGGCAACTCGATCTGCTCGCGGCCGGAAAGGTATGCGCCGGTGAGGGATTCGGGCTCGTTGAGCAGATCCTCGTACGGCCCGCTGTGCACCACGCGGCCACCGTGTTCGCCGGCCAGGGGGCCGATGTCGACCACCCAGTCCGAGGCGCGGATGGTGTCCTCGTCGTGTTCGACCACGATCAAGGTGTTGCCCAGCTTCTTCAAACGCAGCAGGGTTTCGATGAGCCTGCGGTTGTCGCGCTGGTGCAGGCCGATCGACGGTTCGTCCAGGACATACAGGACGCCGACCAGGCCCGAACCGATCTGGGTGGCCAGGCGGATGCGCTGGGCCTCACCGCCGGACAGGGTCGCGGCGGCGCGGGACAGGGTCAGGTATTCCAGGCCGACGTCGAGCAGGAAGCCCAGACGTGCCTGGATTTCCTTGAGCACCTGACCGGCGATCGCGGTCTGCCGCTCCCCCAGGGTCAGCGAGTTCAGGAAGTGCGCGCAGTCGCCGATGGACAGTTCGCTGACCTCGGCGATCGACTTGTCGGTGCCGTCCGCGGCCAGGGTGACGGCCAGGATCTCCGGGCGCAGGCGCGAACCGTCGCAGACCGGGCAGGCCACGTCGCGCATGTAGCCGTCGTAGTGCTCTTTCATCTGCTCGGACTCGGTGTTGTCCATGCGCCGCTGCAGGAACGGCATCACGCCTTCGAAATCGGCGTAATAGGAGCGCTTGCGGCCGTAACGGTTGGTGTAGGACACGTGGACCTGGTCGGAGCTGCCTTCCAGGACCGCCTTGCGGGCCTTGGCGGGCAGTTCGCGCCACGGCTTGTCCATCGAGAAGCCGACCGCTTCGGCCAGACCCGACAGCAACCGGTTGAAGTACTCGGCGGTCTGACCGCGCGACCACGGGGCGATCGCTCCCTCGGCCAGGCTCAGGTCCGGGTCGGGCACGACCAGTTCCGGGTCGACCTCCTTGCGGATGCCCAGACCTGTGCAGTCGGGGCAGGCGCCGTACGGCGAGTTGAAGGAGAACGAGCGGGGCTCGAGGTCCTCGATGTCGAGGGGGTGGCCGTTGGGGCAGGCCAGGCGTTCGGAGAAGCGGCGCTCGCGGTCGTGCGCGTGTTCGTCGCGGTCGACGAAATCGAGCACGACGATGCCGTCGGCCAGGCGCAGGGCGGTTTCGATCGAGTCGGTGAGGCGCTGCTTGGAGGCGGCCTTGACCGACAGACGGTCGACGACCACCTCGACGTCGTGTTTCTCCTGCTTCTTCAGCTTCGGCGGATCCGACAGCGGGTACACCACGCCGTCGACCCGCACTCGCGAGTAGCCCTGGGTCTTGAGCTGGTCGAACAGGTCGACGAACTCGCCCTTGCGAGTACGCACCACCGGCGCAAGGACCTGGAATTTCAGGCCCTCGTCCATGGCGAGGACCTGGTCGACGATCTGCTGCGGGCTCTGCTTGGCGATCAGCTCGTGACACACCGGGCAGTGCGGCGTACCGGCGCGGGCGTAGAGCAGGCGCAGGTAGTCGTAGACCTCGGTGATGGTGCCGACCGTGGACCGCGGGTTGCGGTTGGTCGACTTCTGGTCGATCGACACCGCGGGCGACAGGCCCTCGATGAAGTCGACATCGGGCTTGTCCATCTGTCCGAGGAACTGTCGCGCGTAGGCCGACAGCGATTCGACATAGCGGCGCTGCCCCTCGGCGAAGATCGTGTCGAACGCCAGGCTCGACTTCCCGGAACCGGACAGACCGGTGAACACGATCAGGCTGTCGCGCGGCAAATCCAGGTCCACACCTTTCAGGTTGTGTTCCCGAGCTCCGCGCACAGTGAGGCGTTCCGCCACCTGGTGAATCCCTTCTCCATCGTCATCCGCCGACCGGACATATTCCCCCGCCGACAATGCTAGGCCGAGGGTCTGACAAGTTTCGGTACGCGAACGTGAAGCCCCGTGAACCGGACATGCGCGCGGAGCTCGAGTGGAACCGCGTTCGCCGACCACCCCCCACAACCCGGATGCGCGGATTATGTTGGACCACAAGGGTGGATCGTTCGACATGATGAAGGAGCCGGTGTGCTCGAGGTGTTTCTGGTCGACGACCACGAGATCGTGCGGCGTGGGTTGATCGACCTACTCGAGGGTGATCCAGAACTCACTGTGATCGGTCAGGCAGGCGGCGTCGCCGAGGCGATGGTGCGCATTCGCGAAACCCGCCCCGACGTCGCGGTCCTCGATGTCCGGCTGCCCGACGGCAACGGCATCGAACTGTGCCGCAACCTGCTCGCGGAGTTCGACGACCTGCACTGTCTGATCCTGACCTCGTTCTCCGACGAGCACGCCATGCTCGACGCGATTCTGGCCGGGGCCAGCGGGTACGTGGTCAAGAACATCGACGGGATGAAGCTGGCCGACGCGATCAAACAGGTCGGCGCGGGCCATTCCCTGCTCGACACCCGCGCCGCCGACGCCCTGCGCGCCCGGCTGCGCCGCAGCGCCGAGCCGTCCGGGCCGTTGGCCGGGCTCACCGACCAGGAACGCCGACTGCTGGAACTGCTGGGCGAGGGCCTGACCAACCGGCAGATCGCCGCGCGGATGTTCCTGGCGGAGAAAACGGTGAAGAACTACGTCTCGCGACTGCTGGCGAAACTGGGGGTGGAACGTCGCACCCAGGCCGCGGTGCTGGCGACCAAACTGCGCGAGCCGTGAATCAGGACGGGACGACGATGGTCAGGTCCCCGTCGTAGCGGCGGTAGAGCAGGTTGCCGCGACCGGTGTGGCTGTCGGTGAAGAACAGGTAGGGCAGCCCGGCGGTGCACAGCGCGTTGGACGCTTCGTCCTCGGCGTACACCGGCGCCGCGTCCTGGACCACCCGCACCGGCATCGCGCTCGCGGTCAGCGGCAAATCCACCGAACCGAAGGCCGCGGCGGTGTGGCGCTGCCTGGCCAGGGCGACACCGTGCGGGTCGGCCCAGGTGACGATGGCGTCCTCGCCGGTGTCGGCGTCGATGAACAGGTAGGCGTCGTAGTCCATCGCGTCGAGCACGGTGCTGGCTTCCAGCGGGGTGCCGGTCATCAGGGCGCAGTCCTTGCGACGGATGATCGAGCGGGTCTCGGTGACCTGGGCCAACGGGCGACGCGCCGGATCGGGCCACGCGCCGCGCGATTCCTTGCCCGCGCGACGGGCCAGCTGACGGTCCAGGCGTTCGGCGGCGAAGGTGACCGCGAAACCGCCGGGGCCGGTGACCTGCACGCGGGTCAACGTGTCGTTGGTGCGGATGTTGGCCTGCACGAGGGTCTGCTCCTCGCAACCCTCCGGCGCGGTGACGCGCACCCTGGCCGGACTGTCGAGGTGGTGCCTGCGCATGACACGGGTGATAGCGCGAACAGCACGGGTGACATCCTGGGCCGGCACTTCGCCACGCGTGGTCACGGCAAGCTCCGGGTCCGCGGCGGTCGTCCAGTGCTGGGTGCTCGACAACGAATTCATCATGTGCCCCACTTCTCGATCCAATTCCCGGTGCCCAATGCCACCACTGTTGAACCGCCCGGTGAAGGGCCGAAAGTCACTGAACCCGTGCGGGCCTTCGCAGCTTCACACACCGCCGGTGCCGCAACGCCGCGCGGACTAGACTTCGCGATAACTTGTTTCGACGAGAAAGTGGCGACGGGAAACGGCGATGACGAATGACGGTCGCAACGGCCGCAATTCGGTGGGCCGCACCGTATCGGAGCAGCGATTACGGACACTGCTCGGCGAGGTGGCCGATCGAGTCGATGTGATGATCGGTTCGCACGATCGGATGGACGGCCTCGTGGAGGCCATGCTCACCGTCACCGCGGGGCTCGACCTGGACGAAACGCTGCGCTCGATCGTGCGCACGGCGATGAATCTGGTCGACGCGCGGTACGGCGGGCTTGCCGTGCGCGGACATGATCAGCAGGTCGCGCAGTTCATCGACGAGGGCATTCCCGAACACCTGCGGCACCTGATCAAGGAGGTGCCGGTCGGGCACGGCGTGCTCGACCCGATCCTGGCCGAGAACGCGCCGCTGCGCCTGGACGACGTCACCACCCATCCCGCGGCCGCCGGTTTTCCCGCGGGTCATCCGCGCATGCACACGTTTCTCGGTGTGCCGGTACGCATTCGGGACAAGGTGTTCGGCAGCCTCTACCTCACTGAGAAGGTCGACGGGCAGCCGTTCACCGAGGAGGACGAGGTCCTGGTGCTGGCGTTGGCCGCGGCGGCGGGCATCGCGGTCGACAACGCGCAGCTCTACGAGCAGGCCCGCACCCGGCAGGCGTGGATCGAGGCCACCCGCGATATCGCGACCGAGTTCCTGGCAGGCACCGAATCCGATCGGGTGCTCGCCCATGTCGTGGACCACGCGCGCAAGCTGACCGGCTCGCATCAGGCGTTTCTGGCGTCGGTGCCCGTGCCCGACGAATTGCCCGGGGAGATCACCGAATTGGTGATCACGCAGTGGACAGGACCCGATGCCGGGCAGGACTGGCAGACCGTGCCGATCGCGGGCACGGCCATGGGCGAGGCGTTCAGCAGACGCACCCCGCTGCGCTACGACGATGCCGCGACGGTGACCTTGGGCGTGGAGATCCCCGGTGCCGAATCCTTCGGTGCGGGACCGGTTCTGGTGTTGCCGCTGTGCACCTCCGACGCCACGCTCGGTGTGCTGGTGACGGTGCGTCCGCCGGGTTTCGCGCCGTACACCGACGAAATGCTGGAGCTGACAGCGGCTTTCTGCGATCAGGCGGCGCTGGCCGTTCGTCTTGCCGACGCGCAACGACGCATGCGCGAACTCGACATCGTCGCCGACCGCGACCGGATCGCGCGCGACCTGCACGACCACGTGATCCAGCGCCTGTTCGCGATCGGCCTGACCCTGCAAGCGACCATGCCAAAAGCCGTGGTTCCCGATGTGCGACAACGACTTTCGACGGTGATCATGGATCTGCAGGAAGTCGTACAGGAGATCCGCACCTCCATCTTCGACCTGCACGCCAGCGGCCCCGGCCACAGCGAAGGGTTGCAGCAGCGCCTCGAGGTGGCGATTCGACGGCAGACCGCCGACATCGCGCTGCGCGCCACGATCCAGGTGTCGGGCCCGCTGTCGGTGCTGGATCCGCAACTGGCCGACCACGCCGAGGCGGTGGTGCGCGAGGCGGTGAGCAACGCGGTGCGCCACTCCGGGGCCGATACCGTCGCGATCGTGATCGAGGTGGCCGACGATCTGGTGATCATGGTGTCCGACAACGGGTGGGGCATTCCCAACCACGTCATCCGCAGCGGGCTGCGCAATCTGGAGCAGCGCGCGCAGGAGGCGGGCGGCTACTTCGAGGTCGGTCCGGCGGCGCATCCCGACGCCGACGGCAAGCACCCGGAGATGACGGGCACCCAGCTGCGGTGGGCGGTGCCGCTGCCGCAAGACACACCGACGATCGGCGGGTTCGCCCTCGCCGCCGGACCCGACGCCGCCGAGGACTGACAGCGCTCACGCGAGGACCGAGACCGCTCAGGCGACGGACACTGCTCAGGCCGGGGCCAACACGACCGCCGCGTTGTTACCGCCCATTCCCATCGACAGCTTCAGCGTGAGACCGTCGTTCATCGGGGTCGGACCGTCGAGCAGACGCGGGTGCGCGGGCGCCACGATCGGGGCCGAGGCGACGATTCCCCGCTCGTACGACATCGCCACCGCGGCGACCTCGATCGCCGCCGAAGCGCCCTGGCAGTGTCCCGCCAGCGGTTTGAGGGCGGTGATGGCCGGGCGGTCGTCGAACACCGTGGTCATCACGTCGCGTTCGGCGGCATCGCACTGCCGGGTGCCGGTGCCGTGCGCGTTGAAGTACGCCACGTCGGCGGGGTCGATCCCGGTCACCTCCAGTGCGCGTCGCACGCAGGCGATGATCTGGGCGTGGGAGGGATCCACCGACACCACGTGGAAGGCGTCGTTGGTCATCGCGCCGCCCAGCACGCGGGCATACGGCCGGTCGACCGCGTCGGTGAGCAGCAACCCCACCGACGCCTCCGACATGGTGAATCCGAGGGTGTCGTCCTGGAAGGGCCTGCACGCGGTGAACGGGTCCGCGTCCGCGACCGCGGCACCCATGCCGACGAAGTGTTCGAGCATGTCCGGGGTGGCGGACAGGTCGGTCGTGATGCACAACACATCGTCGACCACACCCGTGTCACGCCACATTTTCGCCGTCAGCAGCGCGACATTGCCGGAACTACACGCCGCGGACACGTTCATCGCGGGGCCGTGGAAACCGAACTCCTGCATCACCACCGAGATCGGCGTGGACGGCAGCATTCGCAGGTAGTCGCGGGACCGGCGATGGCCGTCGTCGAGCAGGTAGAAATCTCGCCAATCCGCCACATCGCCCAAGGTGAACGCGTGGATCAGACCGACGGTGCGGCCCTGGTCACGCCAGCCGCGCGCGTGCGCGTCGGCGATCGCCTCACTGGCCGCGGCGTACACGGCACGCCCGAACAGGCCGGTCCCGTGCGCCGGGTCGCCGCCGTCGGGAATGCGCCCGACCCAGGCGTGTTCATCGCGTCCAGGCCCGTAACCGGGGTACAAACGGGCGGCCGGTTTGACCCCCATGAGTCCCTGCCACAGGTACTCGCGACCCCACCCGTAACCGGACACGACACCGATCCCCGCGATCGACATAGAATCGGGTCGGTGGGCCATGCCGCCTGTGAGCACATCCGGTTTCACATCGCTCCTCGCGGATCTTCATGAAGGATCACCAGACTAGTCCGGGATGCCGTACGCAGACCAGGCCCAGAACGGGGGTTTTCGCAGTGGGAGAAGACATGACCGACGCGGCGAGCGCCGAACAGCTCGCGATGCGCTATCGGTCGCTGGTCGAACACACTCCCGACGCGATCTGCGTGCACGAATCCGGCACCATCGTCTACGTGAACCCGGCCATGGTTCGCCTGCTGCACGCACGGTCGGCGCAGGAGCTGCTCGGGCTGTCTATCACCACGTTTGTTCATCCCGATTCTGTGGCGCCCATGCTCGAACGGATCAACCAGCTCACCGCGGCGGGCTCGGCGTCCCCACCCACCGAAATGGATCTCATTCGCGTCGACGGGCGCACGGTGCCGGTGCAGACGGTGTCGGTGCTCACGGTGTGGCAGGAAAAACTCGCGTTCCAGGTGGTGGTGCACGATCTCACCGCGCAACGCGCCGCCGAAGCGTCCGCGCGGCAGGCCGAAGCGTATTTCACGACCGTGGTGTCGCAGCTGGAAGAAGGGGTGCTGGTGGTCGACCAGCACGGTCGCCTGGAATCGCTGAACCCCGCGGGTCGGCGCATCCTCGGCATCGACGAGAACGAGCCGGTGCTGGGCCTGCACATCAACGAATTGCCGGCGACGATGATCGACCGGGAGGGCAAGCCGCTGTCGCCGGGCAAGCACCCGATGGCGCACACCCTGGCCACCGGCGAGGCGGTGACCCAGTTCGTGTTCGGTGTCGATCGCGCCGACGGGCAACAGGTGTGGCTGTCGTGCAACTGTCGACTGCTCACTCCCGACAGTCCGGAGTCGGCGGGGGTGTCGTCGTTCGCCGACATCACCGCGTTCCGGGCCAGCAGGCGCCAACTCGAATACCAGGCCACCCACGACGCGCTCACGGGGTTGGCGAACCGTTCGCTGATCCTGTCGCAGCTGTCGGCGGCGCTGGCCGATGAGGGCGGCACCCTGGTCACCACGGTGCTGTTCATCGACCTCGACGGTTTCAAGGCCATCAACGACACCCTCGGGCACGCCATCGGCGACATGGTCCTACAGATCGTGGCGCAGCGATTGCAGCAGGCGTTGCGCAGCGAGGATCTGGTCGGGCGGCTGGGCGGCGACGAATTCCTGGTACTGCTCGCGGGTCATCCCGATCGCGCCGATCTGCCCGCGCTGGTGGAACGGCTGCGGGTCACGATGTCGGAGCCGATCATCGCCAAGGGCCATCGCCTGGAAGTCAGCGCGTCGGTGGGCATCACCGAACTGGGACCGCACGAGAACCGTACCCCCGAGGCGGTGCTGCACGACGCCGACCTGGCGATGTACCGCGACAAACCGTCGGCGCACCGTGAGCTGGGTCTCGGTGCGAATCGACGCGCGAACAACACCCACGCCTCCTGACAGACTGGTCGGCGTGATCGTCGAACACGCGCTGCTGCCCGTTCGCCCCGGTGCCGACGCCGCCTTCGAAGCGGCCTTCGCGCAGGCGTATCCGATCATCGCCGCGATGCCCGGTTTCGGCGGGTTGTCGTTGTCGCGATGCGTCGAACGGCCCGATACCTACCTGCTGCTGGTGCGGTGGGAGCGGTTGGCCGACCACACCGTGGGATTTCGACAGTCGCCGGAATATCTGCGCTGGCGTGCGCTGTTGCATCACTTCTATGAGCCCTTCCCGGTGGTCGAGCACTTCACGCCGATCCTGGGCGACGAAGTCTTCCCGGTAGCACCCGACGCTGCCGCGGACACGTAGACTCGACAACTCTGTTCTCAACGCGGTGACATGCCGGCGAATAAAGGAGTCCTGTTTTGCCCGACCGCCTCGCCGAAGATCGTGCCGCCGCCACACCCGGCGCGCACAACCGCGAGATCGAACAGGAGCAGCAGCACCTTTCGGTGCTCTACGACCGCCTGGACGCCATGCGTGGCTACGCCCAGAACCGGCTGAAAACGGTGCTGCTGGAATCGGGTGGCACCCCGCAGGCGCGCAGTGAGCGTGAGTCGTTCAGCCAGCTCTACAACGAGGACCTGGCCAAATACGACGCCGCCGAACACGGGCTGTGCTTCGGCCGCATCGACCTGGAGAACACCGACGACGACGCGCGCTACATCGGTCGACTCGGCATCCTCGACGAGGACAACGACTACGAGCCGCTGCTGCTGGACTGGCGCGCTCCCCTGGCCCGCCCGTTCTACCTGGCCACCACCGCCAACCCCGAGAACGTCACCCGGCGCAGGCACATCCGTTCGCGCAACCGGTCGGTGACCGCGATCAACGACGAGTACCTCGATCTCGACACCGCCGAACGCGACGGGGTGGTGGGCACCGACGACGGGGTGGGTGGCGAGAGCGCGCTGCTGTCGGCGCTCAATGCCGCGCGCACCGGGCACATGAACGACATCGTCGAGACGATCCAGAGCGAGCAGGACGCGATCATCCGGTCCGAGCACAAGAGCGTGCTCGTGGTGCAGGGTGGGCCGGGCACGGGCAAGACCGCGGTCGCGCTGCATCGCGCGGCGTTCCTGCTCTACACCTACCGGCAGCAGCTGGCCAAGGCCGGCGTGTTGATCATCGGCCCCAACGCCACCTTCCTCGACTACATCGGCCAGGTGCTGCCCTCGCTCGGCGAGACCGGTGTGCTGCTGTCGACCATCGGCGACCTGTATCCGGGCGTGAAAGCGGTGCGCGAGGATTCGCTGCGCGCCGGACAGATCAAGGGCTCCCTCGACATGCTCGAGGTGCTCAAGCAAGCGGTGCGCGACCGACAGGAAGTGCCAACGGAACCGATTCGGCTGAGTTTCGACGGGTATCCGGTGCTGCTGGATCGCAAGATCGCCACTCGCGCGCGTGGCCGGGCGCGGTCGTCGCGGCGCCCGCACAACCTGGCGCGGCCGATCTTCGCGTCGTCGGTGATCGACGCGCTCACCGACCAGCTCGCCGCCACGATGGGGTCGGATCTGTCGGGCGGGACCAGCCTGCTCAGCTCCGCGGACCTCACCGAGATCGGCGACGAGATGCGCGCCGACCCGCAGGTGCAGGCGGCGATCAGCGCGCTGTGGCCGGTCCTGTCACCCCAGGATGTGCTCGCCGATCTGCTCGCCGACCCCGCGCGGCTGGACCGCGCCGCCAAGACACTGAGCCCGGAAGATCGCGCGGAGCTGGTGCGGTCCGACGACGGCACTTTCGGCGCGGCCGACGCCCCGCTGCTGGACGAGCTGGCCGAACTGTTGGGCGTGGACGACACCGAGGAACGCGAACGGTCACGGCGGCGCTGGCGGGCCCAGATCGAGGAGGCCCAGGACGCACTGGACATCCTCACCGGTTCCGCGCCGCAGGACATCGAGGACGAACTGGACCCCGAGATCCTGATGGCCTACGACCTGATCGACGCCTCCCAGCTGGCCCAGCGCCAGGAGTTCAGCAACCGGCAGACCACCGCCGAACGCGCCGCGGGCGACCGCACGTGGACCTACGGGCACGTGATCGTCGATGAGGCACAGGAACTTTCGGAGATGGCGTGGCGAATGGTGATGCGGCGCATCCCCAATCGATGGATCACCGTGGTCGGCGACGTGGCGCAGACCGGTGACCCGGCGGGCGCGTCGTCCTGGCAGCACGTGCTGGAACCCTATGTGGCCAAACGGTGGAAGCTCACGGAGCTCACGGTCAACTACCGCACGCCCGCCGAGATCATGGCAGTGGCGGCCGATGTGCTCGCCGCGATCGATCCCGACACCTCGGTGCCGCGTTCGGTGCGTGAGACCGGCAATCCCCCACGCGCATATAAGGTTTCGGCCGCCGAGGTTGCCGGTCGGCTGGCTCGGTTGATCGAAGACGAACACGGTCCCGGCACCAGCGCGGTTCTCGCGCCTGCTGCCCTGGTTCCCGAATTGTCTTCGCTGGCAGGCGAATCCGTGCAGGTGCTCACCGTGCACGATGCGAAGGGGCTCGAGTTCGACCGCGTGTATCTGGTGGAGCCGCAGGCGATCCTGGACGAGTCACCGCGCGGGCTCAACGATCTGTACGTCGCGTTGACGCGCGCCACGCAGCGACTGTCCGTCGTGCACACCGACAAGCTGCCCGAGAGCCTCGCCGCGCACTTCGCCACATAAAGAATGTGGCGTCGCGCTGATCCGCGACGCCACACTCTTTGTGCGAGTCTCCCCTGATTTCGCGAGCACATGGGTAACTCACCGGGGACTGGCCGACCTTCCCCTCGCCCTACCTCCAGCCGCCTACGGTCTCGACTTCCACCTAGGTCTGGCCTAGAGGCGCGGGGAGGCGGTTACCGTACGGTGTGCACGATCAGCACGTCCGAGCGGGACTTGCGGGCCACGTCCGAGGGGACGGAGCCCAGCAGGCGGCCGGTGAGGGTGTTCAGGCCTCGGTTACCGACCACGAGCAGGTCTGCCTTGACCTCGTTGACGAGGTCGAGCAGCGAATCGACCGGCTCGCCGACAATCGCGCGGTCGACGATGTTCTTCGCACCGGCGGCAATGGCCTTCTCCCGAGCGACGATCAGGATCTCGTTGGTCGGGGCCGAGCCACGGACCTGGTAGGCCTCGTCCTTGAGCACATCGGCGGCGGCTGCGACATCGCGGTCGTCGGTCGGGAAGTAGGCGCAGGCCAGCACGAGAGTCGCGTCCGCGTCCCCGGCCAGAGCCGCGGCCTTTTCCACTGCCACGTACGACGAATCCGAGCCATCAGTACCGACGACAATGGTCCGGTAGGCGGTCATCTCTCCTCCAACTGGTCAGTGCCCCACTGCGGCACTCGGGAATCGAGCGTCAGCGCGGCAATCGGCTCGACCCTAACGCCAATTCGGGCCGATTTATCAGAAATCGCAACAGATCACATCGGGAGTGTCGACCACACTGTGCACTGTCCGCGCGATCTCGGCCACCAGCGAACAGACGTACCTGCGACAACATGTCCGGTTACCGGAAAAACTGTGGCCTATCACAACACGATCAACGATGCTGCGCGACTGGGACTTCGGTCACATCACCCGGAAAAGCGGGGCAATCCACAGGCGGCGTTTCCGGCATTTCGAGGTTGTGGACGCGGAATCAGCGGGCGGCGGGGATCGCCCGCGACGCCTGTGCCGTGCGGGCGTATTCCAGTGGTGGCATGCCGATCTCGGCGGCGAATTCGCGGCTGAAATGGGCCTGGTCGAAATAGCCGAGTTCACGGCCAGAATTGCCAGGTCCGGATCGTCGGCTCCGGGTCACCAGCGCGTAGTGCGGGTTGGTGCACACCCCGTTGACGAATCCACCGGTGCGGGTGCTGGTGCATAGTCATGACCGATCACGTTGCCCCCATTCCGGACGACTACCACTCCATCACCTGTTTCCTGGCCGTGCCCGACGGCAACGCGGCCATCGACTTCTACTGCGCGGTCTTCGGCGCGAAGGTACTGAGCCGCGCCGATCGGCCCGACGGGCAGCCCGCGCACGCTGAACTGCTCATCGGCGATTCCACCCTGCAGGTGGGAATGCCGATCCCCGACAACAACGTTCGCGCCCCCGAGGACTGGGTGCACACCTCCATCGTGCACTACTGCCCCGACGTGGACGCGGTGATCGCCCTGGCCCTCGAGCACGGTGCCCGCAGCGCCGAGGAACCGCAGACCTTTGTCACCGGTGACCGCTTCGGCGTGGTGATCGACCCGTTCGGCCACCGTTGGGCAGTGATCACCCGTGTCGAGGACGTCTCCAGGGAAGAGGCCGACCGCCGCGTCGCCGTCTGGATGGCGGAGCAGGGCTGACAGCGCCGCGGGGTCGGGTTCGGCATCGAACGTCAGCTCAGCCCCGCGGCGTCCATGCCGCGCAACTCCTTCTTCAAGTCGGCGATCTCGTCGCGTAATCGACCAGCCAACTCGAATTGCAGTTCGCGCGCGGCGTTCATCATCTGCGCGGTGAGTTCGGTGACCAGGGCGGCCAGTTCGGCGCGCGGCATCGACTTCACGTCGCGATCGGCGTAGATGCCCGCGCTGGCGCGGCCCGGCTCGCCCTGCGCGCGTCGGCCGCGGCTGGCGTTGCGGCCCGAACCGCCCACGGCCACTTCGTCTTCGGCCTCGCGGTACACCTGGTCCATGATGTCGGCGATCTTCTTGCGCAGCGGTTGCGGGTCGAGACCGTGCTCTTCGTTGTAGGCGACCTGTTTGGCGCGGCGACGGTCGGTTTCCTCGATCGCGTGCTGCATGGAGTCGGTGATCTTGTCCGCGTACATGTGCACTTCGCCGGACACGTTGCGGGCCGCGCGGCCGATGGTCTGGATCAAGCTGGTGCTCGATCGCAGGAAGCCTTCCTTGTCGGCGTCCAGGATCGCGACCAGCGACACCTCGGGCAGATCGAGGCCCTCGCGCAGCAGGTTGATGCCCACGAGTACGTCGAATTCGCCCAGGCGCAGTTCGCGCAGCAGTTCCACGCGGCGCAGGGTGTCGATCTCGGAGTGCAGGTAGCGAACCTTGATGCCCAGACCGAGCAGGTAGTCGGTGAGGTCCTCGGACATCTTCTTGGTCAACGTGGTGACCAGCACGCGCTCGTTGCGTTCGGCCCGTTCGCGGATCTCGTGTACCAGGTCGTCGATCTGGCCCTTGGTCGGCTTGATCACGATCTTCGGGTCGACCAACCCGGTCGGGCGGATGACCTGTTCGACGACCTCGCCACCGACCTGCCCGAGCTCGTACTTGCCCGGCGTCGCCGACAGATACACCGCCTGACCGATCCGCCCAGCGAACTCTTCCCAGGTCAGCGGGCGGTTGTCGATGGCAGACGGTAGCCGGAAGCCGAAGTCGACCAGGTTGCGCTTGCGCGACATGTCCGCTTCGAACATGCCACCGATCTGCGGCACCGTGACATGCGATTCGTCGATCACCAGCAGGAAGTCGTCGGGGAAGTAGTCGATCAACGTCGCGCCCGCCGAACCGGCCGGCCGACCATCGATGTGCCGCGAGTAGTTCTCGATGCCCGAGCAGAACCCGACCTGACGGATCATCTCCAGGTCGTACTCGGTGCGCATCCGCAACCGCTGCGCTTCGAGCAGCTTGCCCTGCCGTTCCAGTTCCTCGAGCCGCACGGCCAGTTCGGCCTCGATGTCGGCGACCGCGCGCTCCATCCGCTCGGGTCCCGCCACATAGTGCGTGGCCGGGAAGATGCGCGCCGAATCCACCTGTCGCACAACATCTCCGGTGAGCGGGTGCAGGTAGTACAGCGCTTCGATCTCGTCACCGAAGAACTCGATGCGGATCGCCAGCTCCTCGTAGGACGGGATGATCTCGACGGTGTCGCCGCGCACCCGGAACGAGCCGCGGGTGAACGACATGTCGTTGCGGGTGTACTGCACGTCCACCAGCAGACGCAGCAGCGCGTCGCGGTCGATCTCGCCGCCGACTTCCAGCTGCACCGACCGATCCAGGTACGACTGCGGGGTGCCCAGGCCATAGATGCACGACACCGACGCGACCACCACGACATCGCGACGCGACAGCAGACTCGAGGTCGCCGAGTGCCGCAGCCGCTCGACGTCGTCGTTGATCGAGCTGTCCTTCTCGATGTAGGTATCGGTCTGGGCGATATACGCCTCGGGCTGGTAGTAGTCGTAGTACGACACGAAGTACTCGACCGCGTTGTTGGGCAGCATCTCGCGCAACTCGTTGGCCAGCTGGGCGGCCAGGGTCTTGTTCGGTGCCATCACCAGCGTGGGGCGCTGCAACTTCTCGATCAGCCAGGCCGTGGTCGCGGATTTACCGGTACCGGTGGCACCCAGCAGGACTACGTCCTTCTCGCCCGCGTTCAGCCGCTTCTCGAGCTCGGCGATGGCCGCGGGCTGGTCGCCCGCGGGCTTGTACTCACTGACCACCTCGAACTTGTTGCCCGCGCGCTCGATGTCGCCGACAGGACGGTGCTCGGAATGGGCGATCGGGTGACCCCGCTCTTCGTACCCTTCCGCCGGGATCTCGGTTGCGAATGCCATGGACCAAGCTTAGGCGCGACCACTGACACATTCTGAGTGCCGACGATTCCCCCGCACTCACCGAGCGCGCTGCACGGGCGGTCAGCCGGTAGATTCTGCGCTCATGACGCAGGCAGCCACCGTGCATCCACCGAAGGTCGAGTACTTCGACGTCGCCGCGCGGACCAACACCGACCCCAAGGGCTTCGTGCGACCGGTGGAGATCTACCGGGAACTGCCGTGGGGGCTGTATATGGGTCGCCACTCCGATCACGCCAGCTTCCACTACCTCGAGTCGTGGGTGCTGCCGGAACTGTCGTTGCGGGCGTCGAAACTGCACTACAACCCGGGCGTGGAGCAGTGGCAGGACGTCTACGTCGACGTCGGCTCGTTCACCTGGGAGTCGCCCACGCTCATCCGTGGGGTCGATCACTACCTGGACCTGCTGGTGCGCACCCACCGCGATGTCCGGCTCGTGGACGTGGACGAATTGCTGGTCGCGCATTCCACCGGCCTGCTCGACACCGCGGACTGCCAGGCCGCGATCGAACACGCGACCGCCGCGGTGGACGGCATCGCCGCGCACAACTACAGCTTCGAGGACTGGCTGGCCACCCTCGGCATGAACCTGACCTGGCGTTGAAACGACGAACCGCCCGAACCCACGCGGGGTCCGGGCGGTGCGAAGGTACTAGCTCAGGACAGGTTGCCGAGCAGGTCGGCCAGGCCGCCGCCGCAGCCCGCGCTGCCCGTGGCAGCCGCTTCGCCGACGGTGACCGTGATCGAGTCACTGATCAGCAGCTGACGCGCCTCGAGCTTGTGCTGGCCCGCGGTGGTCGGCTCCCAGGTGATGCTCACCGTGCCCGACAGCACCGACGGCGACACCGGGCTGCCCGGGATGTCCACGCCGTTGTCGGTGAACTTCACCGAGGTCAGCCGGTCCACCTCGACCGCGGCGGTCAGCTTGTAGCTACAACCGACCTTGTGGTCGGTTCCGGCCACGCCGAGGTTGCCCACCCAGGCCGAGGCCTGCGGAGCGGCCAGCACGATGCTGGCGGCGACGGCACCGAGGGCGGTGATGCCGAAGCCCGCACGGCCGAACTGACGGTGTTGTGTTGTCATACGCGCTACAACTTCCCCTGTGAATCGAGTCACCGTTTAGTGACTTCGCACAACTTACACAGCGCGCGACGCGTGCGGACGTTTTCCGAAACATTGATGTTTAACAGATGTGCGGGTGGTTCACGCGCGGGCGCGAGCCCACTGGGTCACCACCGGATACACCGCGTCGAACCACGGCTCCTTGACACCGTAATAGGCTGCACCGGCCGCGTCGACGTCCAGTCCGGCCGCCGCGAGTTCGGCGCCGCGCTTGACCGCCAGGTACTCGGCACGCGCGCTGTCGTCGGCGCGCAGCCAATCGCGCAGGTCCAGGGCGAACCGCTGTCCCGGTGAATCCTGTACGCGCAGATGAATATTGGCGGGTCGGCCCGGATCGGCGTTGCCGTGCAGGCGTTTCCCCCACCGGTCCAGGTCGGTGCCGTCGGGATCGTCGGGGCCCGGCTTGGGATTGTCGTGGGTCACGTTTGCCGCCAGCGGGAAACCGGCCGCGGTCAGTGTGCCGGTCAGCGATTCGGCGGTGGCGAGATCGGGCACCGTGACCTGGATGTCGATGATGTCCTTGGCGGGCAGGCCGTGCACCGCGGTCGAGCCGACGTGATCGATGCGCACCGCGGCGGCCCCGCAGGCCAGGTGCAACCGGGCGATGAGCCTGCGCGCCTGCACATCCCATTCCGGATCGGTGACCAGTTCGTACGCAGCCCGTGCGCGCACACCGTCGCGCTGGTTGCGTTCGAAGGGCACCAACCGCTGTTCCCACAGGTTCCGCACTTGCGCCTTGATCACTTCCGGTGCGCCGTTGTTGTCCAGCCACACATCGGCCACCGCGCGCCGCTGATCGTCGGTGGCCTGCGCGGCGATCCTGGCGCGCGCGTCGGCTTCGTCGACCCCGCGATGCTCGACCAGCCTGCGCAGCCGGGTCTGTTCTTCGGCACCGACCACCACGACCAGCTGCATCAGCGGCGCGAGCCCGTTCTCCACCAGCAACGGAATATCCTGCACCACAATGGCATCGGCGGCGGCGTCACCGATCAGCTCCGCGGTGCGGGCGCCGACCAGCGGGTGGGTGATGGCGTTGAGTTTGCCGCGCGACACATCGTCGGCGAAGGCGACCGCCGCCAGCGCGGGCCGGTCCAGACTGCCGTCGGCGCACAGGATCTGCTCGCCGAACGCCTCGACCAGCGCGGCCAGTCCGGGGGTGCCGGGCGCGACGACTTCGCGGGCGATCGCGTCGGCGTCGATGAGCACCGCCCCGAGGTCGACCAGGGCCCGCGCCACTGTGGATTTACCCGCTCCCATGCCTCCGGTGAGGCCGATCCGCAACATGGTCCCCAGTCTCGCATCCCGCCGCCCACGCCGGGGCACCTACCTCGACACGCCCACGCGCACAACGGCGCAGGTCCCCACTCGGGCGCGTCGCGTGGATTAATCTTCGGCCCAGGCGTCAAGGCCGCACGACTACCGACGGGATGATCATGGGTACCAGGAATCAGCGGACGGCTCGCCACCGCCTCGGTATGCCGGGCGGTGTGCACTGCATCGAATACCCCGCGGTGGCAACGACTTTGGCGCAGTACCGCCGGTCTTGGTTCAGTACCCTGCTCTCCCCCGCCCGACACAGTTTCGCCGCGATGCGCAAGCGGCCCTATCTGGCCTCGGTGTATTGGGCCCCCGCCGCCGCGAACTGATCCCGCCACACGTTTCTTACACAAAGGCTTTCTTACACAAAGGCCGAAGGCCCCGATCCAATCGGATCGGGGCCTTCGGTGTACTGCTAGAGCCTGAATCAGGCGTTGCCGGAGAGCTTCTCCCGCAGAGCCGCGAGCTGGGCATCGCTGGCCAGCGAGCCGCCCGTGGTCTCGGCCGGACCGGAGGTGGACGCAGGAGCGGCGCCACCGGTCTCGGAGGAGTAGTTGCCCGCGACGGGACCACCAGCGGCGGCCTCGGCGGCAGCGTCGGCTGCCATCTTCTCCATCTGAGCAGTGTGCATCTTGTGGCGACGCTCGGCCTCGGCGTAACGGCCTTCCCACTCTTCACGCTGCTTGTCGAACCCGTCGAGCCACTCGTTGGTGTCGGGGTCGAAGCCTTCGGGGAAGATGTAGTTGCCCGCATCGTCGTAGCTGTCGGCCATGCCGTACTTCGACGGGTCGAACTCGGCGTTGTAGTCCTCGTTCGCCTGCTTCAGCGACAGCGAGATACGACGACGCTCGAGGTCGATGTCGATGACCTTGACCATGGCGTCGTCGCCGACGGCCACAACCTGGTCCGGGACCTCGACGTGGCGCTCGGCCAGCTCGGAGATGTGGACCAGGCCCTCGATGCCCTCTTCGACGCGCACGAAGGCACCGAAGGGAACCAGCTTGGTGACCTTGCCGGGCACGATCTGACCGATCGCGTGGGTCCGGGCGAACTGACGCCACGGGTCTTCCTGGGTCGCCTTGAGCGACAGGGAGACGCGCTCGCGGTCCAGATCGACGTCGAGAACCTCGACGGTGACCTCGTTGCCGACCTCGACAACCTCGGACGGGTGGTCGATGTGCTTCCAGGACAGCTCGGAGACGTGCACCAGGCCGTCGACGCCACCCAGGTCCACGAAGGCACCGAAGTTGACGATGGAGGACACGACGCCCTTGCGGACCTGGCCCTTCTGGAGCTGGTGCAGGAACTCGGAGCGAACCTCGGACTGGGTCTGCTCGAGCCAGGCGCGACGCGACAGAACCACGTTGTTGCGGTTCTTGTCGAGCTCGATGATCTTGGCCTCGATCTCCTTGCCGACGTACGGCTGGAGGTCGCGGACACGACGCATCTCGACGAGCGAGGCGGGCAGGAAGCCACGGAGGCCGATGTCAAGGATCAGGCCGCCCTTGACGACCTCGATGACGGTGCCCTTGACGGCCTCGTCCTTCTCCTTGAGCTCCTCGATCGTGCCCCACGCGCGCTCGTACTGCGCCCGCTTCTTGGACAGGATCAGGCGGCCTTCCTTGTCCTCCTTGGTGAGGACCAGGGCCTCGACCGCGTCGCCCACGGAAACGACCTCGTTGGGGTCGACGTCGTGCTTGATGGAGAGCTCGCGGGAGGGGATGACGCCTTCGGTCTTGTAACCGATGTCCAGCAGGACCTCGTCACGATCGACCTTGACGATGGTGCCTTCGACGATGTCACCATCGTTGAAGTACTTGATCGTTGCGTCGATGGCGGCCAGGAAGTCCTCGGCGGAGCCAATGTCGTTAATGGCTACCTGCGGCGAGGTGACGGTGGTGGGCATATGTGGGTTTGCTCCGGACGGATTGTGGTCGGTTGCGGACATTGGAACTTTCGGTACGCTGCGAGATCACCGCGATGATGCGACGATAGGGATACGGGTAAGTATCGCACGGACCGCCGCACTTGCCGCTAGATCAACTCAGCGTGCATCAGCGTACGCGACCGTCGCGGACACGGGCAAACCACCCCCCACGCCACACCGACACGACGCGCGACCGCTAGATCGGGCCGCCGTGCAAGTGGTTGAGCAGGGCACGGAACACCACGTAGTTGGGCGTCTTGCTGATGACCGAGCCGTTCAACTTCCGCCGGCCGGCCTCGATGAAGAGGATGTCGTCGAGGATTACCGACGTCGCCGTGAGCTCGGCGATAGGCACTCGTTTCTTGCGGTCGCCGACCTCGGTCGCGGTCAGCCACAGATCCCCGAACTCCACCCGACGGCCCGATTCGATCGCCGCGAGGGCGGTCGGCAGTTGACTGACCAACACCGCGGCCCGGATGGCGGGCGCCCATGCTCGCTGCCCTTCGTACATCTCGGTCACCTCGATCTCGTCGCCATCGCTGCCGGTGAGAGTGAGGGTGACGACCTTTTCGCCCGTCGTCGAGTGCCGTCGAGGCTGGGTCCGCTCGAACAGTCGGGTCGCGTCATACCGAACCGCTCGGGGCTGACCTCGCAGGCAGTGCACGACGCCTTGGTCGAACAGGTCCAGTCGTGAGTTCGACCCATAGGTCAGGCGCCGATGCCCCAGGGTGACGACCACGGCACCACAAGCCAGCCAGGGTGTCATCAAGAACAACCCCATCACCCAGAACGAGCCCTCGGGGCCGTATAAGTACAGGTAGATCGCCAACGCGCCGAGCGCGATGAACGGCAGGGCGAACTTCGCGATGCGCCACAGCGACGGGGGCGCGGCCCGGTGTATGGACCTTTGCGCGCCGAGACCCGCCCGATCGGCTACGGCGTGAATCCGCGCGGCCAGGGTCCCGTCGGTCGACAGCGGTTGACTGGTCATCACGCGATCCCCCGAACCTTGCTACTTCGCCTGAATCGTACGGCGATTCGTTCGGGTTCGGCGGTCGAATCGGTTGTCTCGGGCCTCGCTAGGCTTGGGCCGTGTCCGACGACGAACGCCACGCGCAGGCCAACGCGCTGCTGGGTACTTCAGCGATCGCCCGTACCAAGATCGACTCGCGCGACAGCGAGCGGGCGAATCGGCGCTGGTGGGACGCCGATGCCGAGCAGTATCACCAGACGCACGCCGACTTCCTCGGGGTGGACTCCCCCGGTGGTGAGTTCGTGTGGTGTCCGGAGGGGCTGCACGAGGGTGACATGGGGTTTCTCGGTGACATCGTCGGCAAGACCGTGCTCGAGATCGGCTGTGGTTCGGCGCCGTGTTCGCGGTGGTTGGCCGGGCACGGGGCGTTGCCGGTCGGGCTGGATGTGTCGAGGGGGATGCTCGAGCGTGGCGTGGCCGCGATGGAGCGGGGCGGGCCGCGGGTTCCGCTGGTTCAGGCCGGGGCCGAGGCGTTGCCGTTCGCGGACGCGTCGTTCGATCTGGCCTGTTCGGCGTTCGGCGGGGTGCCGTTCGTGGCCGATTCGGCGTTGGTGATGCGCGAGGTGGCGCGAGTTCTGCGGCCCGGTGGGCGCTGGGTGTTCTCGGTGAACCATCCGATGCGCTGGATTTTCCCCGATGATCCGGGCGAGGCCGGGCTCACCGCCACGATCCCGTACTTCGACCGCACTCCTTATGTAGAGGTGGACGCCGACGGCGTGCCGACGTACGCCGAGCACCATCGCACGATCGGTGACCGGGTCCGCGAGATCGTCGGCGCCGGCCTGCACCTGGTCGACATCGTCGAACCGGATTGGCCGGAGTGGCTCGATCGCGAATGGGGTCAGTGGTCGCCGCTGCGCGGGCAGATCTTCCCCGGCACCGCCATCTTCATCGCCGAGAAGCCCTAGAACGGCGGCAGCGCCGCGAACGACGGGTCGACCCGCACGCTGGGCACCGTGTCGGCGACCCAGCGGCGGGCCCTGGTCAGCGCGTGCTGGGGGAATTCGGCGTCGAAGCGGACGTCGTCGGACAGCAGAAAGGGCAGCCGCCCGCGCAGGCCTGGCGCGTACGGGTGCGGCGGCGTCATCTGGTCGCGCCGGAACCGCCGCCCCACCGCGGTCTCCCGCGCCCCCGGCACTCCGGTCTCCGGGCAGATGATCTGGAACACCGCCGAACACCGGTCCTTGGGCACCACGATCGATGCCGCGAACACCAATTCCCCCCGCGGCCCGGGCATTTGGGTCTTCTCCACCCGCAACAACGCGGGCAACCGATCCACCCACACCACGAACGCCTCGATCAGACATCCGGTGCGCGCGTGGTGCTCCGACAGCCGCCGGCGCAGCCGCTTCAGATCATCCAGTCGCGCGGGAAGATCGGGCGCGCCGTTGACATAGTTCAACGCGACGACGTCACGAGTGGCCGGATTCCCCCAGGTCGTGTCGTCCAACTGTTGCATTCCAGGAATGTCGAACGAGATGGGCACCGAACCAATTTACCGGCGGTGTCGAGTTCGGTTGTGCCGCTGGGTCGTTTGGCGCGTCGATCAGGCGGGTACGCGCTCCTCGACCAAGTCGACGAGCCAGGATTGGTGACTGGTCACCATTGCGCGGCTGCGCGGGGTGGCCAACACGGTGGCCAGGGCGGTGCGAAACGCCTCGGCGGTGGGACGGTCGTCGAAATCGAGGTCGACCAGGATCCGCTCCGGGGTGCCGTCGACGCGACCGACGCGGTAGGTGCGCACGCCGTTGTCGGCGCGGAACCGCTCGTACTGGTCGAACGCGGACTTCCACTCGTCGTAGTCGCGAACGGTGTTGTCGATGTGCAGGGTGACGGTCATGATGGCCTCCGTAGTCGTGCCGATGGGGTACCTCGATCATCGGCCGGTCACGGGTACCACCGACATCCCTGATCCTGGGGGTTTTCCGCCGTAGGCTGGACGGGTGCCGAGTTCTTTGGCCGACCGGATCGGCCGTGTGTGCCAGACCGCGCACTCCGCCAAACGACTGCGCGAACTCGTCCTGGCCGAGATCCGCACGACGATCCCGTTCACCGGTCATGTCTTCGCGCTCACCGACCCCGTCACCGCGGTCGCGACGGCGCCGCTGGCCGATGTGCCCGGCCTGGACTTCGGTCTCCTGCCGGACTTGATCCGAGCCCGCTATCTCACCCCGCTGAATCGCTGGGACACAGTGCGCGGCAGCGGCGCCCACTCGCTGCTGGGGGCCACCGAGGGCGACCCCGACCGCTCGCTGCTGTGGCGTACCGCGCAACGCGAACTCGGCATCACCGATTCCGCCATTGTCACTTTCGCCGACCGCTACGGCTGCTGGGGCTTTCTCGAACTGCTCCGCTACACCGAATCCCCTTTCACCACAGCAGAACTCGACGTGATCGGCACGCTCACAACCCCCGTCACCGCCGGTCTGCGCCGTGCAGTCGGAGCCACCTTCGTCGAATCCGACGACCGACTCCCATCATTGGGCCCCGCTGTCGTGCTCCTCGACAACACCTTGCGGGTGCGGTCCCAGACCGCGGCCGCCGCCGATTCCCTGCTGCGCCTGCTCCCCCCGGACGAACCGATCCCACCAGTGCCCGCCTCGGTCTACAACGCGGCCGCCGCCCTGCTCGCCACCGAGGCGGGCACCCCGCTCGGCCCCGCCACCTCCCGTGTCCACCTGGGCGGCAACCGCTGGCTCACCGTGAAAGCCGACCGTCTCGGCACCGACATCGCCGTAGCCCTCGAGCCGAGCACCGCCATCGAACGCCTCGACCTGTTCGCCCGAGCCCACGCCCTGTCCACCCGAGAATCCCAGGTCCTGACCCTGCTCGCGACCGGCCTGGACTCCCACGAACTGGCGGCCGAACTGTTCCTGTCCGAACACACGATCAACGACCACGTCAAAGCCGTGCTCGCCAAGTCCGACACCCGAACCCGCCAGCGTCTGCTGTCGCGCGTGCTCGGCGTCGGCTGATCCGCTAGTCGCGCTTGGGTTTTCGGCCCGCCTGCTCCAGGGCGAGGCGTAGGGCGTATTCGATTTGGGAGTTGACGCTGCGTAGGTCGTCGGCCGCCCACTTGGCCAGGGCTTCGTGGACGGCCGGGTCGAGCCGCAGCAGGATCTTTTTGGGGTCCTTCTTCGGCGGGGTCATGGGGTGGCTCAGGCGTAGAGGGATCCGGTGTTGACCACGGGTTGGACGGCGCGGTCGCCGCACAGGACCACCAGCAGGTTGGAGACCATGTTGGCTTTGCGTTCCTCGTCGAGTTCGACGGTGCCCTGTTCGGCGAGGCGGTCCAGGGCCAAAGCGACCATGCCGACGGCGCCTTCGACGATCTGGGTGCGGGCAGCCACGACCTGGGCGGCCTGTTGGCGTACGAGCATGGCCTGGGCGATTTCGGGGGCGTAGGCCAGGTGGGTGATGCGGGCTTCGATGACTTCGATGCCGGCGGTGAGGGTGCGTTCGCCCAGTTCGACGGTGAGTTCTTCAGCTACCTCGGCGCCGTCGCGCAGGCTGGTGCGGGTGGCGTCGTGGGCGTCGTAGGGGTGGGTGGTGGCCAGGTGGCGCACGGCGGCTTCGGACTGGGTGGCGACGTATTCCTCGTAATCGTCCACGGCGAAAGCGGCTTTGAAACTGTCGACGACCTTGTAGACGACCACGGCCGCGATCTCGACGGGGTTGCCGTCGGCGTCGTTGACCTTGAGCTTCTGGGTTTCGAAGTTGCGCACCCGCAGGGAGATGGATTTACGGTCGGCCAGGGGGACCACCGAGAAGAAGCCGGGGTCGCTGACCGAGCCGATGTACCGGCCGAAGAAGGTGACGACCTTCGCCTCGTTGGGGTTGACGATGGTCAGCCCGGTGGCGAGCAACGACACAACCAGCATCGCGACGACGGCCGCGATCGCACCGGCCCAGGCGAGTGCGCCACCGCCGTGCTCGGTAGCGGAGATGAACGCGAGGACGGTGGCGACCCCGAACAGCACGATGAACACCAGCCACCCCAGTAACACAACGAACCCGTTGACGCGGAACGCGGACCGTAGCTCCATGACATCCTCCGATATCTCAGTGATATCACCACGATAGTAGATGTCGGCGAGCTCGGCAATGGATCTCAGGTGGCCGGAACGATGTTGCGGTTGGCACGGAACATGTTGTGCGGGTCGTACTTCGCTTTCGCCGATGTCAGCCACCGGTAGGTGTCGGGCGAGTACCCGGCGGCGGTTTGGGCCGGGTCGGCTGCCCCGCCCGCACCGTAAAGGAAGGCAAGGTTGTGTCCGATTGTCCAGGGCGCCAAGGCATTTCGTACCATCGCCAGCCCTTCGGGCGCAGCGTCTGCCTCGCCCGGATCGGTGATTACCCGCACGATGTATTCGGCGTCGCGATGGTCGATCGAGGCGGGCCCGCCGTGGCGCAGCGCCGCGCCGAGGTGGCGGATGTCGATCACCGCGGAAACCGGTCCGCCGGGAGCGGTCAGGGCTCGCAGCGCAGCCAGCGCCTGCGGGGTCAACTCCGACAGCAGCGCGTTGGTCGCGGCGTAGGCGTGTGGGAAGGGCGGGTCGCTGTGAATGGTGTGCGATTCGGCGTAGGGCATGGTGCACAGGTCGTCGCGCAGCCGATCCCCGATCGCGCGCAGCGGGGCCACCAATCGTTCGCCTTCCTCGTCCGACCCGTCGAAGGCGACCCGGATCGAGGCAACGTGGCGGCCGCGCAACGATTCCGGGACCGGCGGGATGTCGGGGTAGGTCACCACCGCGATCGTGGAGGTCAGCTCGCTCGGCACGGTGGCGGTCCACCGGCGCCAGGTTTCCAGGGCAGCGTCGACCAGCGGCGTGTCGAAAACCAGTTGCCCGCCGTAGATTTCGGCGACGGGCATCAAGTCCAGTTCCAGTCCGGTCACCACCCCGAAGTTGCCGCCCGAACCCAGTACCGCCCCGAACAATTCGTCTTCCGGGTGCAGCGTGCGCATTCTGCCGTCAGCGGTGACCAGGTCGATCGACCGCACATGATCTGCGGCATAACCGAATTCGCGCGCCAACAACCCCATCCCACCCCCGAGCACATACCCCACCACCCCCACCGACGGCGACGACCCGTTCAACGGCGCCAACCCGTATCCAGCGGCAGCCTCGACCAACGCTCCCGCCCGCACACCGGCACCCACGCGCGCGGTCCGTGCCCCCGGGTCGATGGCGATGACGTCCATCCGCCCGGTCGTGATGAGCACTCCACCTTCGACGGCCACCGATAACCCGTGTCCGGTCGCCTGCACGGCAACCGGAAGCCCTTGCCGTCCAGCGAATTCCACCGCCGACCGCACATCCTCGGCGTGCAGGGCGCCGACCACGAACGCAGGACGGTGGGTGTACGCGGTTTGAAACCCGGCGACTTCCTCGGCATATCCGGCATCGCCCGGAGTGAACACGGGCCCGGCGAAGTTCGACTGCAGTGCGGTATTCGTCATGCCTTCGACTCTGCGCGGGCTCATGCGATAAGTCCAAGAGATAGATCTTCTACTCCTTATAATTGACAGTTATGGAATTGCGGCAGCTGCGGTACTTCGTGACGGTCGTCGACGAGGGCGGGTTCACGAAGGCCGCGGAGCGGTTGCACTTGACGCAGCCGGGGCTCAGCACCCAGATCCGGCAGCTCGAACGTGAGCTCGGGCAGCGTCTTCTCGATCGGGGTGCTCGCGCGGTGACGCTCACCGAGGTCGGTGCCGCGGTGCTCGAGCACGCGCGGGCCGCGTTGGTCGCCGCGGAACGGATCGGGGACACGGTGCAGGAGTTCACCGGGTTGCTGCGGGGGCATGTTCGGGTGGGCATGATCTCGGGGGCCGCGTCGGAGACGTTCGATGTCGCGGGGGTGTTGGCCGATTTCCATCATGATCATCCGCAGGTCGGGATCAGTCTCACCGAGGACACGGCCGAAACGATGCTGGCCGCAGTCGAACACGATGAGCTCGATATCGCCCTGACCGGATTGACCGGTGCGCCACTGGGTTCCGGCATCGGTGTGCAGGTGGTTCTGCAGACGCCGTTGGTCGCCGCTGTCGCCTGCGACGCACCGGTCGATCCGGCGGAGTCCGCGGGCACGATCGCTTTGGCGTCCTTGGTCGACCGCCGGTTGATCTGCCTCACGAAGGGCACCGGCATCCGCGGTGTGTTCGAACAGTCCTGTGCCGCAGCGGGTTTCACGCCGACTGTCGCTTTCGAAGCCGCCGCTCCCCCGTTGCTGCTCGAACTCGCCGCCCGTGGTCTGGGCACCGCCATCGTCCCGGCCCTCACACCGGCCGAGGCCGCCGCCTTCGGCGTCCGGACCCTCGACATCGTCGAGCCTGCGATCCACGGTCGACTGGCCCTGGCCTGGCGCATCGACCGCCCCCTGAGCCCCGCCGCCAAGGTGCTGCTCGGCCAATTCCGCCTTGCCTTCGGCTCCCACGAATCGGATCCGGACGGCAATTCCTGAGCACGCCGCAGCGTCAGGATCACGGTGCCGGTGATTGCTGTCACACCATCGGGTTACGCTGTGGCTAACCGATGAAGGAGAGCTCGACCAGGACGAGGGAAGGGCGTGCGTGGTGGAGTCGACGACTGCTGCGAAACTGCAAGAGCTGCGGGACAATCTGGCGGCGGCGCGGGAACCGGCGGGGGGTGCGGGGGTCGCCAAGCGGGCGGCGAAAGGGATTCCGAGTCCGCGCGAACGCATCGAAATACTGCTGGACCAGCACAGTTTCATCGAAATCGGCGCGCTGGTGAAACAGCCCGGTGCGGCCGACGCGCTGTATGGCGACGGTGTGGTGACCGGGCACGGGCGCATCGATGGGCGGCCGGTGGTGGTGATCGCCCACGACCAGACCGTGTTCGGAGGTTCGGTGGGTGAGATGTTCGGGCGCAAGGTCGCCATGGCCATGGATCGCGCGGCCGATATCGGGTGCCCGTTCGTGGCGATCAACGACTCCGGCGGCGCGCGGGTGCAGGACGCGGTGACGTCGCTGGCCTGGTACGCGGAGATGAGCAGGCGGCAGCGGCGGCTGTCGGGGGTGGTGCCGCAGGTGTCGGTGATGTTGGGCAAATGTGCTGCGGGCGCAGTGTATTCGCCGATCAACACCGATGTGCTGGTGGCTACCGAGTCGGCGTACATGTTCGTGACCGGGCCCGAGGTCATTCGCGAGACCACCGGCGAGGAGGTCACCCTCGACGAGCTGGGCGGCGCGTTCAACCAGGCGCACAACGGCAATATCCATCACGTGGCCGCGGATGAGAAGGCCGCGTTCGAGTGGGTGCGCACGTATTTGAGTTTCATGCCGTCGAACTGTTTCGAGCGGGCACCGCTGGTGAACCCGGGTCTGGAACCGGAACTCACCGAGTCCGATCGCGAACTCGACACGCTCATCCCCGATTCCGACCGCACCGGGTACGACATGTACGACGTGCTGCTGCGGATCTTCGACGACGGGGAATTCCACGAGATCGGCGACGGCGCCGCCCGCAACCTGATCACCGGGTTCGCCAGGATCGACGGGCGCAGCGTCGGCGTGATCGCCAATCAACCGCTGGTGTCCAGTGGCGCGATCGACGCACGCTGTTCGGACAAGGCCGCGCATTTCATCCGCCTGTGCGACGCGTTCGACATTCCGCTGGTGTTCATCGTCGACACGCCGGGCGTGCTGCCAGGTGTCGAGGAGGAGAAGATCGGTGTCATCAAGCGCGGTGGCCGGTTCTTCTACGCGGTGGTCGAGGCCACCGTGCCGATCGTGACCGTGGTGGTGCGCAAGGCGTACGGCGGCGGCTATGCGGTGATGGGCTGCAAGCAACTGGGCGGCGATATCAATCTGGCCTGGCCGACCGCGCGGATCGCCGTGATGGGTGCCGAGGCCGCGGTGGGTTTGACGCAGCGCAAGCAACTCGCGGCCGTTCCGGAGGCGCAACGTCCGGCGGTGCGGCAGCAGATGGTCGATTTCTACAATGCCGCGATCGCGACCCCGTGGATCGCCGCCGAGCGCGGGTACATCGACGCGGTCATCGAACCGTCCAGTACCCGGCTGGAACTGCGAAAGGCGTTGCGGCTGTTGGGCGACAAGCACGTCGAGCAAGCGCCGTGCAAACACCACCTCATGCCGTTGTAGGCGCCCGTTCGCCGACGACGAGCGCGCACGCCTGCGCATAGCCGCGCACCAGTGGGCGCTTGTCGTCACGCCGCCAGGCCAATGCCAGTTCGCACGGGGGCACGCCGTGCACTGGCCTGGTCACCACGCCGTCGCGGGTCACCAGGGGTGCGTTGCCGGTGGCGAGCAGCACGATGCCGTCGCCGTTGACCAGCGCCTCGTAAGTTTCCTCGGTGCTGGACACCTCGGCGCCGATGATCGGTGCGCGGCCGGCACGTGCGTCCAGGGCGAGCCAGTAGTCGCGCAGCACGCCCGCCGATGTCGGGAGCGCGAGGAAGGGTTCGTCGAGCAGGTCGGTGAAGTCGAGGTGCTCGCGGTCGGCGAGGTGGTGCGACTGCGGCAGGGCGACCACGCGGGGTTCGGTCGCGACCACGAGGCAGTGGTAGCGGTCGCTGTCGACCAGTGGGAGCCATACGAACGCGACGTCGGCGGATTCGTCGGCCAGTCCGGCGGTCGGATCGTCCCAACCCACCAGTCGCAGAACTGGTTTCGCGTCGGGGAAGGCGGTGGTGAAGCGGGAGCGGACGGCGGGGAGCAGTCCACGTCCGGGACTGGTGCTGATGCCGATCGCCAGTGCCGCACCTTGGGTGGCTTTGGCCGATTCCACAGCGAGCTCGGCCATTTCCCAGGTGGCGAGCAGACGCAGCGCGTGCGGAAGCAGTGCGGTGCCGACGGGGCTCAGCGCGACCGTGCGCGAGTCTCGCACGAAAAGCTCAGCGCCCACCTGTCTTTCGAGTGCACGGATCTGTTTGCTCAGCGCGGGCTGGGAGATGTACAGGGCTTCGGCGGCGGCGGTGAAGCTCAGGTGGTCGGCCACCGCGACGAAGTACCGCAGGTCTCGCCCGTGCACATCCATAACTGATGGTTATCACACAGGGTCTTGGACGGCACGTCGACGCGACGGCAGGATCGAAGACGAAACCTCAACGGACACAAGGAGAACCTGATGAGCGTCCCGCAGATCTGGCTGGTCACCGGTGCGAGCAGCGGCTTCGGCCGGGCCATCGCGCAGGCGGCGATCGACGCGGGCGACATCGTCGTCGCCGTCGCCCGCCGCACCGCCGCCCTCGACGATCTGGTCGCCGCGCACCCCGATCAGCTCGAGGCGATCGCCCTCGATGTCACCGACATCGCGCGGATCGACGAGGTCGTGGCCGATGTCGTGGCCCGGCACGGTCGCATCGACGTGCTGGTCAACAACGCGGGCCGCACGCATGTCGGTGCCGTCGAGGAGACCACCGAGGCCGAACTGCGCGCCCTGTTCGACCTGCACCTGTTCGGCCCCGCCGCCCTGACCCGCGCGGTCCTGCCGCACATGCGCGAACAGCGCGGCGGTGCGATCGTGCAGATGAGCAGCGTCGGCGGGCAGCTGTCGTTCGCCGGATTCTCCGCGTACAGCGCGACGAAATTCGCGCTGGAAGGGCTGTCAGAGGCGTTGGCCGCCGAGGTGGAACCGTTCGGAATCAAGGTGTTGATCGTGGAACCGGGCGCCTTCCGCACGGGGCTGTTCGGGCCGGGTGCGGCCGCGTTCAGCCCCGAGTCCGATGTCTACGCCGAGACCGCGGGTGCCACTCGGCGCATGGTCGAGGGCGGCGACGGCACCCAGCCCGGCGACCCGGCCAAGGCCGCTGCCGCCATTCGCGCCGCGCTGGCCGCGGAGAAGACGCCGTTGCGACTGCCGTTGGGCTCGGACTCGGTGGATGCCGTGCTCGATCATCTCGATGCCGTGCGTGCGGATGTAGTCGCCTGGGAAAAGGTTTCGCGCGATACGACTTTCGACGAGGGCTGAGCCACTCGCAGACGTGAGCCGGACTCGGAAGTCCGGCTCACGTCCCGACCCGCGGGGTCGGCGATCCGGCCACTTTTCAGGTACTGACCGGAACACCTTGTGTCGCAGACGCACTCGGTGTCGATCGCCGAGCGAATTCGCGGATCAGCAGGTAGACCGGAAACACGATGGGCGACAACAGAATCGTGCCGACCAGCACCGGCCCCATCAACAGCGGATGCACGGCGCGTTCCCGACTGTCGAGGTAGATCCACCGCCCCAGGAACAGATCCCAGGCGATGATCTGCGCCCACAGTGCGGTGAGCACGGCGGGATCCGCGGCGGCGTCGGTGATCGCGTCCAGCGACGGCGAGGTGACCAACGACCAGATCGGTCCGAAGACCGGGATCGCTACGATGGCCCAGATCACCAAGGGCACCAACACAATCCACGGCGACGAGATGATGGTGCGGGTCCAGCGCCAAGTCGGAGCGAAGATCATCAGCGCCCAGAACGGCACCGTGACAAAGAAGACCAGATCGAACAGCGCGCTCATACGGTGGCCACCTTTCGAACACCGGCCGCACTCGCGACCGAGATCAACACTCCGACAACGACTCCGGTGACGATCACCGCCGCGGCAGTCAGCGTGGCCTGATCAGGGTGGATCAGCGACTGACCACGCAGCGCCTGCCAGGTGACCAGCGCGACCAGCGCCGCGTACCCCGCCGACGCGGTGATGATCAACCCTAGCCGAACCCGCACCTCCCGCAGCAACGGAATCCGTGGCGCGAGCACCACCAGCAGCGCCGCGAACAACGGCAGCAACTGCAGCGCGTGCATGCCGACGAAGTGCGGAATCCGCAGGTCACCGTCGGTGGTGCTCCACCCGGTCAACGGCATGCCTGCGGTTCCGTCCGGTGCGCCGACGGTGTGCGCGCCCTCGATTCCCTCGACCCCGGACTCCTGCTGTGGCATCAGAAAGCCCAGCGCCAGCCCGACCAACGTGATCGCGAGGCCGAGCCGAATCGACCAGGTGGCCGCGACATCACCGATCCGGCCGCGTGCGAGGCCGACGGCGATCACCAAGGTCGCCAGGAACAGCACCACGATGGACGAGCCCATGATCACCCAGAGCACCCCATCGAACGTCGTGGTCGTGTTGTAGTGGCTGCGCGTCCCGCGGATGACCTGCCCGAAGATGATCACCTGTTCGATCACCCCGACGATCACGATCACCGTGGCCATCCCAGAGGCGAGCCGAGAAGGCTTGGGCCGCAACGAGAGCAACCACGCCAGCGCGACGCTGTAGAGCACGAACGACATCGCGAACTTGGCCGGCTTGAACCAGGCGGTGGACCCGGCGATCATCCGGTCGTCGACCAGCATCCCGACCAGCGCGACCACCAGCAGCACGGCATTGGCGGCGGCGAAGTAGAGCAGCGGCCGGTGCATCGGCGCACGTCGGCTGGGCAATGGATCGGCGGCAGTCAGGACGGACATGCGAATCTCCCCTATGTAGATAGTTTTACTATCCGCTATGGATAGCTAGACTATCCGCTATGGGTGGCGTAGGCAAGGGGTAGGAACCGAATCGAAAGGCGACAGTGCGGATCTCGGAGTTGAGCGAACGCAGCGGCATCGCGGTGGCAACCATCAAGTACTACCTGCGTGAGGGCCTGCTGCCACCGGGTGAACGCACCAGCCCCAACCAGGCCAGTTACGGCGAAGAGCACCTGCGCCGACTGCGCCTGATCCGCGCGTTGATCGAGGTGGGCGGAATTCCGGTCGCCACCGTCGCCGACGTCCTCGACGCGATCGACTCCCCGGAGACACCGCTGTTCCGCGTGCTCGGAGTGGCGCAGGACAGCGTATCGCCCCCCGTGCCCGCCGTGCACGACGCCGAATGGGATCGCGCGCACCAGACCGTGTGCGCGGAGATGGACCGGCGCGGCTGGAGCCGGCACCACAGCCTCGAAGCTGTCGACAACCTCGCCAGCGTGCTCGTTCGCCTGGCACAACTGGGCTACCGCGACTGGGCCACCACCGCCATGCCGACCTATTTCGACGGTGCGCGGGTGATCGCGGAGAACGACGTGGCGGCCGCGCTGTCGGCCGGCGACCGCGACGATATCGTCGACGCGGTCGTCGTGCTCACGGTCCTGGGCGACACCGCGCTGGCCATCATCCGCCGCATCGCCCAGGCACAGGCTTCTATGGACCGGCTGAAACCCACCTCGTGAACGCCAAGACGGCCCCGCGAATCCGCCGATTCGCGAGGCCGTCTTGTCATAGCCGAGATCTCAGAGCAGACGAGACAAGAAAGCCTGCGTCCGTTCGTGCTGCGGATTGGCCAGCAGCTCACGCGGCGGACCCGACTCCACGACAACACCGGCATCCATGAACACCAGCTCATCGGCGACCTCGCGGGCGAACCCCATCTCATGGGTCACCACCACCATCGTCATGCCCGAATCGGCCAGCTCGCGCATCACCGCGAGCACTTCACCGACCAGTTCGGGGTCCAGTGCCGAGGTCGGCTCGTCGAACAGCATCAGCTTGGGGTCCATCGCCAACGCACGCGCGATGGCCACCCGCTGCTGCTGACCGCCCGACAGCTGCGCCGGGTAGGCGTTGCGCTTGGCCGACAGACCGACCCGCTCGAGCAGTTCCTCGGCCCGGGCGATCGCCTCGGCCTTGGGCAGCCCGCGCACCTGGATCGGCGCCTCGATCACGTTCTCGAGGGCCGTGCGGTGCGGGAACAGGTTGAAATGCTGGAACACCATGCCGATATCGCGACGCTGCAGCGCGGCGTCGCGTTCGTGCATTTCGTACAGCTTGCCGTTCTTCTCCCGGTAGCCCACCAGGTCGCCGTCGACGTACAGCCGTCCGGCGTTGACCTGCTCGAGGTGGTTGATGCACCGCAGGAAGGTGGACTTGCCCGAGCCCGACGGCCCGACCAGGGTGAGTACCTTGCCGCGCTGTACTTCCAGGGAGATGCCCTTGAGGACCTGCAGCGCGCCGAAGTTCTTGCACACCCGGTCCGCGAGCACCATCGGCGGGACGAGCACTTGTGGTTCGGTCATTTCGCCTTCACCGCCGCCTGCGCCGTGGCCAGTTCCTGCAGCTGCTTGGCCGTGAGCTGCCGGGTGGCACCGCGCGAGTAATGGCGTTCCAAGTAGTACTGGCCGACCATGAGAATGCTGGTGATCGCCAGGTACCAGGTGGCACAGACCAGCAGCAGCGGAATCGGCTGGAAGTTCACGCCGTAGATGTCACGCGCACGGCCGAACAGGTCGGTGCTCAGCGGAATCGCGGTGACCAGCGAAGTGGTCTTGAGCATGCCGATCAGTTCGTTGCCGGTGGGCGGGATGATCACCCGCATGGCCTGCGGCAACACCGTGCGGCGCATGGTCTGCGTCCACGACATGCCAAGGGCCACCGACGCTTCGCGCTGACCCTCGCCCACCGAATTGATGCCCGCGCGCACGATCTCGGCCATGTACGCGGCCTCGTTGAGGCCGAGGCCGATCACCGCGAACAGGAACGCGGCCTGCAGGTTCTGCACGTCGAAGTGGAAGAACTGCGGGCCGAACGGCACGCCCAGGTCGATCTGCTTGTAGATCGAGGGCACCAGGCCCCAGAACACCAACTGCACATAGACCGGGGTGCCGCGGAAGACCCACAGGTACACCCACGCCGCGGTCCGCAGCACGGGGTTCGGCGACAGACGCATCACCGCGAGGACCGTGCCCAGACCCACCGCGATCGCCATCGCGAGCACGGTGAGTTCCAGGGTGACGATCGCGCCCTGGGTGATGCGGCTGTCGAACAGGTACTTGCCGTAGGTGTCCCACCGGTAGGCGGGATTGGTGGCAGCACCGTAGACGAACAACCCCACCAGGATCAGGATGAGGGCCGCCGCGATCCAGCGGCCCGGCCTGCGCAGCGGGACCGCTTTGATCGGTTCGGGTTCGGTGCCCGGTCCGGGCACCTGC
This sequence comes from Nocardia sp. NPDC058666, assembly GCF_042714895.1. Taxonomy (NCBI): domain Bacteria; kingdom Bacillati; phylum Actinomycetota; class Actinomycetes; order Mycobacteriales; family Nocardiaceae; genus Nocardia; species Nocardia sp. NPDC058666. Next base: position 104,253 of record NZ_JBHXRY010000008.1, on the reverse strand, counting down.
CCCGTGTCTTTCCTGTCGGTCACGTCAGCTCACTGCACCGTTGATCACCGAGGTCTTGATCTGACCGTCCTGCACACCCCAGTTGGTGGTGATCTCGCCGTACTTGCCGTTGTCGATCAGGTGCTGCAGCGCCTTCTGCAGCGACACCGCCAGCGGCGAGGACTTCTGCACGGCCCAGCCGTAGGGCGCGGAGTCGAACAGCGGGCCCGCGGACTCGATCTTGCCGCCGCTCTGCTTGATCGCGTACGCGGTCACCGGGGAGTCGGCCGACATCGCGTCGACCTGGCCCAGCACCAGCGCGTTGGTCGCGGCGCTCTGCTCGTCGAAGGCCTTCATGTCGATGGCGGGCTTGCCCTCGGCCACGCACTTGGCGCTCTTGGCGGGGATCTCCTCGGTGTGCTCGACCGTGGTGGACTGCACGGCGACCTTCTTGCCGCACGCGTTGTTCGGGTCGATCGCCTTACCGGACTGCTGGGCCCACTGGATGCCCGCGGAGAAGTAGGTCGTGAAATCGACCTGCTGCTCGCGTTCCTTGGAATCGGTGATCGAGGACATGCCCACGTCGTAGGTGCCTGCCTGGATGGCGGGGATGATCTTCTCGAACGAGGACTCGACGTAGTCCACGGTCAGACCCAGGGTCGCGGCGACGGCGTTGAGCAGGTCGACGTCGAAGCCGACGATCTTGCCGCTGGCGTCCTTGTACTCGTTGGGCTGGTACGGCACGTTCACGCCCACGACCAACTTGCCTGCCTGCTTCACCTTGTCGGGGACCGCCGCGGCCAGCGCGTCGACCTTCTCCGCCGACACCGTTTCCACCGTGGTGCCGTCACCCTCGGTGTTCTGGGTGCAACCGGTCAACAACAGAGCACCGCCGGCGATGGTACACATCAGCCGCACGGCGCTACGGCCGAGGACAGTACGAACAGACAAAGGAGCCTCCACATTTCACGTCGACGCCGGCCACGTGTCAGCGCCTGTTTGGCAATGTATGCGAACCGGACACAGCGTGGTGCGACAGTAACCGAAGATTAATCAGCGAATGTGAAAGGGGTCGTTTCACCTACGGTGTACGCGCGCCCTGACCTGCTCGGTGAACTCGCTGGTGGAAGCAAGACCGCCCAGATCCGCGGTCGCGATCCCGGCCTGCAGCGTCGCAGCAACCGCGCGGGTAATGCGGTCGGCGGCATCGTGCAGCGGTCGGTCGTTGTCGCGAACGGCCAACCACCGCAACAACATTGCCGCCGACAGTTGCAGTGCCGCGGGGTTGGCGCGGTTGCGTCCGGCCAGACCCGGCGCCGCGCCGTGCACGGCCTGTGCCATCGCGCGCGTGTCGGAACAGTTCAGCGAGGCGGCCATGCCCAGCGAGCCGCTGAGTTCACCGGCCAGATCGGACAGGATGTCGCCGAACAGGTTCTCGGTGACGATCACGTCGAACCCGCTCGCGTCGCGGACCAGGTGCGCGGCCATCGCGTCGACGTGTTCGTCGTCCACCGTCACATCCGGATACTGGGCCGCGACTTCGTAACAGACATCACGGAACAGCCCCGTTGTCATGGGCAGCACATTGGCCTTGTGCACGATCGTGACCCGCTTGCGTCGACCCCGCGCCAGCCGCAGGGCCTGGTGCGCGATCCGTTCGCAGGCCTTGCGGGTGATCACCGCGACCGCCATCGCCACGTCCTCGGTGGGGCGGAACTCCCCCGATCCGGCGAACATATTGCGGTCGGCGTAGAAGCCCTCGCTGTTCTCGCGCACGATCACCAGGTCGATGGCGGGTGACAGCGCGCGCACCCCGGCGAACGCGGCGGCGGGGCGGATGTTGGCGTAGAGCCCGAGGCGTTTGCGGATCGCGCCGCCCGGTGCCACGCGCATGTCCGTGGGGTAGGACGCGTTGTCGTGCGGGCCGAGAATCCAGGCATCGAGGTCTTCGAGAGCGACCAGGGTCTGTTCGGGCAGCGGGCTGCCGTAGGCGGCGATGGCGTCGTGGCCGATCAGCAGCGGCACCCACGTCACCGGGGACAGTCCGGCCGCGCCCATGGCCTCGTCGACGACCGCTCGGGTCGCGGCCACCACTTCGGGGCCGATGCCGTCGCCGTCGATGACTCCCAGCCGCAGGCTCGTCGCGTTCACCCGATCATCTTCGCGCCTGCGCCGTGGACGGCGGTCGCGCGGGGCAGTTGACACGCGGCCGTTCGCTAATTTCCGGCCGTTGTAGTGGGGATTCGCCGACTGCGCGCAGTGGGGAAGTCGCAGCACGTGGTGATCGGGGGAAGATAGAGGCACGCCGCGGCGTTACAGCCGAGGACACCGACAAGGAGAGGACGTCATGGCTACCCAGACGCTGACCCAGCAGAACTTCGACGAAGTCATCACCGGAAACGACGTGGTCCTCGTCGATTTCTGGGCCGCCTGGTGCGGCCCGTGCAAGAGTTTCGCGCCGACCTTCGAGACCTCGTCGGAGAAGCACCCCGACGTCGTCTACGGCAAGGTCGACACCGAGGCCGAGCAGGGACTCGCCGCCGCCGCCAACATCCAGTCGATCCCGACCATCATGGCCTTCCGCGAGGGCGTGCTCGTGTTCGCGCAGCCGGGTGCGCTGCCGCCCGCCGCGCTCGAGGATCTGGTCACGCAGATCAAGGGCCTGGACATGGAGCAGGTGCGCAAGCAGATCGCCGAGCAGGCGGAATCCACACCCGCCGAGTAACACAGCGCTCGCGAAACTTCAAGGGCCCGTTCACCTTTCGAGGTGAACGGGCCCTGCGTGCATTGGTGCGGGTGTCAGCCCGCGAGCAGGTTGACACCGGCGATCATCGCGCGCACGGTCGACTCCGCGCCGGTGGCGGCGGTGGCCACCGCCCAGCGGCGACGGCCGTTGACCTCGCACTGCACGAACGTGGCGGTGCCGTCGGCGGTCGGGCGCTGGTGGAAGTGCAGGATCTCGAGGGGGTAGCCCTCGTCGTACAGCGCCGACGTCATCGCCGCCACCGGGCTTCCGGTGGCGATGACGGTGCGCAGGTGGTCGGCCAGTTCCAGGGTGGCGGTGAAATCCGTTCCCGAGCAAGACCATTCACCGAGGGTGATGGGTCCGTCGGTGCGGGTGTACCGGTCCTGGAAGGCGGCGGGGTCGAGGTCGAGGAGCTCGGTGCGCAGGCCCTTGGGGGCGGCGGCGAGCAGGGCATGGTCCAGTGTCAGCGTCATTGCAGGTGAGGTCTTCCCGAAGATGTCTTCGTTGGCAGGATGGGACCAGCTAAACGATGAAAAATCAGCCCGCAGCGTAGGGGCTGGTCCGAATCAGACCCCGCTACGGCGAAGTACTACGAGAATCTGCCGTGCGGCTGCCGGCGCGGTCTGCGCAGCAGCGACCGCGCGGTCGCGGTCAGCGACTAGCGACGCGGCAAAGCGGGCGGGATTCGGCACGCTGTCGAGGATAGGGCGATCGTCGCGAAACCGCAACCTTGTTCCCTCTACGCCGTGTCTACTCGTGAGTACCATCACCGCAGCTCAGGATCGGTTCACGGGGCGGCGAGCACCTCAGGGCAGCGGGTGCACCGAACCCAGTGCGCGCGCCGAGGAGTCCACGTCCAGTTGCAGTCGCAACCCGTCGGGTCCACGCCGGGTACGCAACTCGACCTTGTCGCTGATCATCACCGGGCCCACATGCTCCACGATCGCCCGGTACGGGAGCCGGTGGCGGTCCGGGTGCGCGGACAGTGCCTCCTCGACCGCCTCCCAGTACACGGCGTTGTTGACGTGACCCAGTCGGTCGACGTCGGTGACGCGCAGCGGGAAGGCCACGACCTCGGTGTCGGGATCGTCGAGTTCGGACAGTGCCGCTTTCCAGCGCAGGCGGTGTTCGGTGGTGCTGGCCAGCATGGGCGCCATGAACGCGTCGCTCATGCGGGCGGGGCGGCCCGCGACGGGGTCGATGTGAATGAGGAACGTGGCGGCCTCGATGTGGCCGCTGTTCTCGCCGCGGAGCTGAATGCGCATGTCGCACCAGCGATTCGACAGCGCGTCGCACCAGCGGCGCAGCTGCACACGGTCGCCGAACATGATCGGTTCGTACACGTCGATAACGGTGCGGCGCACGATCCACGCCTGATGGGTGTCGCCGTCCGCCACCGCGTCGAGGTGGTCGAAGCCGATGTCCTGCAGGTAGCGCGCGACCGCGTCCAGGCGCAGACGGTCGTCGCCGCCGGTATCGCCCAGGCGCACCGGCCACGACCTCGCGAAGGCCTGCTCGATGTCGAGGCAGTCGGGCAGTGGGGTCGCGATGACGGGGGCGGTCATCGGCCCGATGCTGCCACAGTTGCGCGCGGTCGCTGGGAGGTGCCCGCAACCCTGTTCAGATCACAGTTGCGGGCATCGGATCGGTTGTCCGTGGCGAAGGTTGTCCACCGGCGCACCGCTGTGCGTGGACCAGCGTCTGTCCGATCACGTCCCGGACACGTTCGGATCTCCCCGCCGTGCGCGAGTTCGCTTGCGCCCTAGCGTGAATGGTCTGGGGCCCAGTGGGATGGGTTCCGCGGGAGGAGATTTCCATGACCAGCATCTATGAGCAGATCGGCGGCGAGGCGGCCCTGGTGACCGTGGTCGACGATCTGTACGCGCGCATCCTGGCCGACGAGGTATTGCGGGGGTTCTTCACCGAGGTGGACAACGACCACATCACCAAGCAGCAGGTGGCGTTCTTCGCCGAAGCGCTGGGTGGTCCCGCGGCCTACACCGGCAAGCCGATGCGGGCCGCCCATGCGGGACTGCGCATTTCGCAGGACGACTTCGATCGGGTGGCCGGACATCTGGTCGCGGCACTGACCGACGCTGGCGTTCCCGAGGAGCTGGTGGCCGAAATCATCGGTGCCGTAGCAGCTTTGGCGGGCGACATCGTCAGCATGCGAAACGCCTGAGCGACAAGGCAATACACGCTGGTAGGTAGCTGAATGGTGCGGTGGTGCCACTTTTCGCGTGGAGCAACCGCGTGGCTAACACAATGTGACCATATCGTGAATCTCCCGCGCGTCGCCGCCACGAACGGGCTTTCGCGCGGTACGGTCGCGGCCGTTAGACCACTTGTTTCTGCGTGAAAGGAATTGTTCGACATGGCATTTGAAGTCACGGGGACCATCGGCGATCACTACAACGAAGCCGGTGGCGCGTCCAGCCCTCTGGGTGAGCCGATCTCGGCCGAGCAGGACGCCCCCAACGGCGGCAAGTTCCAGGAGTTCACCGGCGGCGTCATCTACTTCTCGCTCCCGACCGGCACCTGGATCGTCTACGGCGCCATCCGCCAGGCCTGGGAAGCCGAAGGCGGCGCGGGCGGCCGTCTGGGCTACCCGACCTCCGACGAGCAGGACATCGAAGGCGGCAAGATCAGCCACTTCGAGAACGGCTCGATCAGCTACTCGATCGCCGACGACGCGGTCGCGGTGACTGTCAACGCGTAATCCGCGTTACCTGACGACGATGGGCACCAACCCTTTTCAGGGTGGTGCCCATCGTTGTGTCCAGCGCTAGTGCGCGGCGGCGTCCCAGCTGCGGCCGGTACCCACCGAAACGGTCAGCGGGACCGACAGGTCGATCGCGGCCGACATCTGTTCGCGGGCAAGGGCTTCCAATGCTTCGCGTTCGCCGTCGACCACCTCGAATACGAGTTCGTCGTGGATCTGCAGCAACATGCGCGACTGCAGGCCGGCTTCACGAATCGCGTTCTGCACGTTGATCATCGCGACCTTGATGATGTCGGCGGCGGTGCCCTGGATGGGGGCGTTCAGTGCCATGCGTTCGGCGGATTCGCGGCGCTGACGGTTGCTCGAGTCCAGGTCGGGCAGGTAGCGGCGGCGGCCGAACAGGGTCTGGGTGTAGCCGACCTTGCGGGCCTGGTCGACCACGTCGGCCAGGTAGTCGCGGATGCCGCCGAAACGGTCGAAGTACACGTCCATCTGCTCTTTGGCCTCGGCGGTGCTGATTTTCAGCTGGGCACTGAGGCCGTAGGAGCTCAGACCGTAGGCCAGGCCGTAGGACATGGCTTTGATGCGACGGCGCAGCTCCGGGCTCACCTCGGCGATGGGGATGTCGAAGGCCTTGGACGCGACGAAGGTGTGCAGGTCCTCGCCGGAGTTGAACGCTTCGATCAGGCCCGCGTCGCCGGACAGGTGCGCCATGATGCGCATTTCGATCTGGCTGTAATCCGCGGTCATGAGTTCGGCGAAGCCGGGGCCCACGACGAACGTGTCGCGGATCTGGCGGCCGGTGTCGGTGCGGATCGGGATGTTCTGCAGGTTCGGCTCGGTGGAGGACAGGCGACCGGTGGCGGCGATGGTCTGGTTGAACGTGGTGTGCACGCGGCCGTCGTCGGATACCGACTTGAGCAGGCCGTCGACGGTGACCTTGAGGCGGGTGGCGTCGCGGTGGGCGAGCAGGTGTTCGAGGAAGGCGTGGCCGGTTTTCTCGAACAGCGATTCCAGCGCGTCGGCGTCGGTGGTGTACCCGGTTTTGGTGCGCTTGGTTTTGGGCATATCCAGTTCGTCGAACAGCACCACTTGCAGCTGTTTGGGCGAGCCGAGGTTGATCTGTTTGCCGATCACGTCGTAGGCGGAATTGGCGGCCTCGGCGACGCGGTCAGCGAACTGTTGCTGCAGATTTTCCAGCTGGGCCACATCGACGGCGATGCCGGCTTCCTCGAGTTGGCCGAGCACGCCCAGCAGCGGCAGCTCCATCTCCTCGAGCAGCGGGGTGGATTCGATGGCGGCCAGTTCGGTGTCCAGCGCCACGGCCAGGTCGGCGACCGCGCGGGCGCGCAGCATTTCCTCGCGGGCGACATCGGCGGCGAGGGTGTCCTCGTCGTCCAGCAGCGACATCTGGCCCGTGTCACCGGTTTCCACACGCAGTTCGCGCTTGAGGTACCGCAGCGACAGGTCGTCGAGGTTGAAGCTGCGCTGGCCGGGGCGCACCAGGTAGGCCGACAGGGCGGTGTCGGTGACCAGGCCGCCCAGGGTGAAGCCGCGCCCGCGCAGGGCATGGCCCGCGGACTTGGCCTCGTGTAAGGCCTTGCCGACGGCGGGGTCGGCCAGCCACGCGGCCAGCGCTGTTTCGTCTTCCGGGGTCAGCGTGGTCAGGTCGATGTAGGCGCCTTCCCCGTCGGCGGCCGCGATGGCCACCGCGCGGGTGTCGCCGTGCACGGGCGTGCCGGTTCCGACGATCGAAAGTCCGTGGCGCGCACCAGCTTTGGCGTGTTCAGCCAGCCAGTCTGCGACCGTGCCCGGTAACAGCGCCGCACCGCTGATCTCGAAACCTGATTCGGCTTCGGGCTCGGGGGAACCGAGGGTGTCGAACAGTCGGTCGCGCAGCACCCGGAATTCGAGGTCGTCGAACAGCTGGTGGATCTTGTCGCGATCCCAGGGCGCCTTGGCCAGCTGGTCGGGGGTGTACGGCAGTGGCACCTCGCGCACCATCTCGGTGAGCTGACGGTTGAGCACCACGCTGGACAGGTTCGCGCGCAGCGAGTCGCCGACCTTGCCCTTCACCTGATCCACGCGGTCCACCAGGGTCGCCAGGTCACCGTATTCGCGGATCCACTTGGCGGCGGTCTTCTCCCCCACCCCGGGAATGCCGGGCAGGTTGTCGCTGGGGTCGCCGCGCAGGGCCGCGTAGTCGGGGTACTGCGCGGGCGTCAGGCCGTACTTGGACTCCACCTCCGCCGGGGTGAACCGGGTCAGGTCCGAGACGCCCTTCTTCGGGTAGAGCACGGTCACGTCGTCGTTGACCAGCTGGATCGCGTCGCGGTCGCCGGTGACGATCAGGACCCGATAGCCCTGGGCCATCGCCTGGGTGGTGAGGGTGGCGATCACGTCGTCGGCTTCGTAGTTGTCGATGGCCATCACGGGGATGCCCATCGCGCCGAGCACGTCTTTGGTGAGTTCGACCTGTCCACGGAATTCATCGGGGGTGGCACTGCGGTTGGCCTTGTACTCCGGGTAGGCCTCGGTGCGGAAGGTCTTGCGGGACACGTCGAATGCCGCGGCCACGTGGCTGGGCTTCTCGTCGCGCAGCAGATTGATCAGCATCGAGGTGAACCCGTACACCGCGTTGGTGGTCTGGCCGGTGACGGTTTTGAAGTTCTCCGCCGGTAGCGCGAAGAACGCGCGATAGGCGATCGAATGTCCGTCCAGCAGCAGCAGCGTGGGCCGCTCGCCGTCGGGAGCAGTGGTCGTTGTCGATGCCTGCGCAGTCGTCGGTGAACTCACGGGAATGAGTGTAGGGACCACCACTGACAGAACGTGTGGCGCGGCAGGTCCAACGGCACGATCCCAGGTCGGCTCCGTGGCCTGACCTGGGATGCTGCCGTGCAGCGGCTATCGTGCCGCGAGCGCGGGCTCGGCCTGGACGCCGATGTCGTCGGACTGTCCGATGCTGTCGGCGAGTTTGAGCCAGACCACCCCGCCGACGATGACCGCCAGCCAGAACGCGCGCATCGGGGTCAGGGTTTCATCGAAGAAGACCGGCCCGAGCAGGGCGGCGCCGACCGCACCGATGCCGGCCCAGACCGCGTAGCCGATGCCGACGTCGATCGTTTTCAGGCCCACGCTCAGGGCGAACAGGGTCAGCAGGAAGAAGATGCCTGCCGAGATCGACCAGGGCAGCACGGTGAATCCCTCGCTGCCACCGACGCTGAGGGCGTAGCCGACTTCGAACACGCCCGCCAGCAGCATCATCAGCCAGGCGCCGGTGTTGTTGTTCGTGGAAGTAGTCATGAGAGGTGTCCTATCGCTGGAATCGGGAGTATGAGGGGTGCTTTACGCTGCGCCGCTGAGTTGCAGGCCCACGACGCCGCCGACGACGATCGCGATGCCGAGCAGCTTCTTCCAGTCCAGCCGTTGCCCGAGAAACAGGGTGCCGACCACGACGATTCCGACGCCCGCGATCGAGGTCCACAGGGCGTAGCCGACGCCGACGTCGAAGGTCAGCAGCGCCAGGCTGAGGAAGAAGGTGGCGATCGAGCCGCTGATCAGCGTGGCCACGGTCCAGCCGACGCGGGTGAAGCCTTTGGCGTTGCTCGCGGCCAGGGCGACCATGACTTCGAAGATCACGGCGATGCCCAGGTAGATCCAGCTCATGATGATTTCCTCTCTAGTTACTGTATGTACATGCATGTATATGGGTAGGAGTTCCCGGCGGGGATCGGCATGAGGCCGATCAGGGAATCAAGTCACCGACGGCGGCCAGCGACCGACGCAGTTGGATCAGGTCGAAGTGCGGAAAGTGCTTGCCCGCGTTGCCCAGCAGCTCGCGAACCTGCTCGTCATAGGCGGCGCGGGAATCGTGGAGCAGCGACTCCCCCTTTTCGGTGATGACCGCGTACACCCCGCGACGGTCGTCGGGACACAGGTCCCGAATCGCCAGCCCCTTGGCCTCGAGCCGCGAGACGAGACGGGTGACCGAACTCTGATTCAGCCCGACCTGCACGGCGAGGTCGTTGACCCGCAACTCTTTGTCGGCGGCGGCACTCAGGTGCGCGACGGCGCGATACTCGGTCAGTCCGATGCCGTGCTGATCCGCCAGCCACTTGCCCAGACTCACGTCCACCGCGGCCGCAAAGGCTGCCACTCGGGACCAATCCGCGCTCACTTCACGGCTCACCGTGTCACCTCCCGGTAGGTATCTGTATGTGCATACACTTAAATTAGCACGCGGACACAGCGCGCACAAGCACCGAATACAGTTCCGGCCCCGCACCACTCGATGAGCAGTACGGGGCCGGAACGGTGGATCTGCGGAAAGATCAGTCGACGCCGAGGTAGGCCGACATCACCGCGGGGTCGGTCAGCAGCGCCGCACCCGGGCCGGTCTTGGTGACCTCGCCGGTTTCCAGGATGTACGCGCGATCGCTGCGCGTAAGCGCCTGCTGGGCGTTCTGCTCCACCAGCAGCACCGTGGTGCCCTGGCGGTTGATCTCGCTGATGATCCGGAAGATCTGCTGAATCACCATGGGCGCCAGGCCCATCGACGGTTCGTCCAGCAGCAGCAGCTTCGGACGCGCCATCAGCGCACGGCCGATCGCGAGCATCTGCTGCTCGCCGCCCGACATGGTGCCGCCGACCTGCTTGCGCCGTTCGGCCAGACGGGGGAACAGTTCGAAGACCCAGTCCAACGTCTGCTGGTACTCGGCCTTCGTCTCGAAAGGCCTGCCGTAGCAACCCATGTCGAGGTTCTCCGCCACGGTCATACCGGGGAACACACCGCGACCCTCCGGCGCCTGGATCAGACCCTCGACCACCCGGTCGTGCGCCTTCATCGCGGAGATGTCCTTGCCCTGGAACAGGATTCGTCCCGAGGTCAACGGCAGCAGACCCGACAGTGCCCGCATGGTGGTGGTCTTGCCCGCGCCGTTGGCACCCAGCAGGGTCACCAGTTCGCCTTCGGCCACCGACAGCGAAATGCCGTGCAGCGCTTCGATACGGCCGTAGTTCACGACCATGTCCTGCACCTCGAGCAGCGGCACCGGCTTCTCGACGACGACCTCATCCTTGGCCGTCTCCACCACCACGGTCGCCGGAATCGGCGGCGGGGTAGCGCCCTCTTCGGCGGCGGTGACGGATTCCTCGCGCACCTCTTCGATGGTGTCCGCGTCGGGCACGCCGAGGTAGGCCGCGATCACGGCCGGGTCCTCGCGCACCTCGGCGGGCAGGCCGTCGGCGATCTTGCGGCCGAATTCCAGCACCACGATCCGGTCGGTCACGCCCATGACCAGGCGCATGTCGTGCTCGATGAGCAGCACGGTGTAGCCGTCGTCGCGGATCTTGCGGATCAGGTCCATCAGCGCCGACTTCTCGCTGGGGTTGAATCCGGCGGCCGGCTCGTCCAGGCACAGCAGTTTGGGCTCGGTGGCCAGCGCACGCGCGATCTCGAGCCTGCGCTGATCGCCGTACGACAGGTTGCGGGCCTTCTCCACCGCGCGCGGTGCGATGCCGACGAACTCGAGCAGCGCCATGCCGCGTTCGATGGCATCACGCTCCTCACGCTTGAACTTCGGCGTACGGAACACCGCGCCGGGCACCGAGGTGGTGTGGCGCGCGTCGGTACCGACGACCACGTTCTCGAGCGCGGTCATCTCGCCGAACAGCCGCACGTTCTGGAACGTGCGCGCGATACCCATGCGGGTGATCTCGTTGCGCTTGGTCTTGGCCAACGGCTGACCGTCGAAGGTCACCGTGCCGCCCGACGGCTTGTAGACGCCGGTGATCGCGTTGAAGCAGGTGGTCTTGCCCGCGCCGTTGGGGCCGATCAGGCCCAGGATCTCGCCGCGGCGGATCTCGAAGCTGACGTCGTCCAACGCGGTCAGACCGCCGAACTTCACCGTCAGACCGTCGGTGCGCAGCAGCGGCTCGCCCACGGCGGTGGAGATCGCACGATGCGGCGCGACCACCTCGGCCACGGTCTCGGCATCGGCGAGCTCGGGCATCACCGCGGTGACGTCGACCTCGCCCACGGGCTCGACCTCGGGCGGGGGCTGGTAGCCCGCCGCCATGTCGTCGTTGTCGTACAGCGCGTCTCCCGCGCCCGGCCCCGTCATTGCCCTGCTCCGATCGATTCGGTCGCCGGCTTACGCACGACGGCCTGGTACACCTGTCTGCCGTAAGCGAGCAGCTTCTGCCGCACAGGGAACAAACCCTGTGGCCGCAGAATCATCATCACCACGAGCGCGATGCCGAAGTAGAGGTACTTCAGGTCACCGAGGTTCTGCGCGCCGCCCTTGCGGAACAGCAGCACACTGCCCAGCAGCAGCAGGCCGAAGATCGCCGCGGCGACCATCGCGCCGACCACCGAGCGTTTGGCCCACACGCCGAGCACGTCCTTGCGCCAGCGCCACAGCAGCCACAGCCCGACCAGCAGCGCCACATCGAGGCCGAGCAGCAGGTAGCCGGTCGACTCGTTGGACACCAGCTGCACCGACTGCAAGCGCATCGGCAGGTAGGCCACGAGGAACGCGCCCACGATCACACCGAGCTTGTTGCCCGAACCGCCGAGCACGACCGCGCACAGGAACAGCATCGACAGCACGACGTCGAACTGCCGGGGGTTCACGTAGGTGACCTGACCGGCGTACATCGCACCCGACAGACCGCCGACCGAGGCGCCGATCACGAACGCCCACAGCTTGAACTTGAAGGTCGGCACGCCCATGATCTCGGCGGCGTCCTCGTCTTCGCGAATGGCGACCCAGGAGCGGCCGACGCGGCTGCGCTCGAGGTTGCCCACGATCAGCAGCACCACGATCACCAGGACCATGCCGAGCCAGAACCACCAGGTGCCGTTGCTCGCCCGGTCGAGGGGGTTCCAGCTGCTGGGGTCGCCGAGGTTGCCGGGCGAGAAGAACCCGCCGGGGTGCTTCTCGGATTCACCGACCTCCGGGTAGGCGATCTTGGACAGCCCGAGGCTGCCGTTGGTCAGGTCGCCGAGGTTGTCGGCCATCAGCCGCACGATCTCGCCGAAGCCCAGCGTCACGATCGCCAGGTAGTCACCGCGCAGGCGCAGGGTCGGCGCGCCCAGGATCAGACCGGCAAGCGCGGTGAGCGCGACCGCGATCGGCAAGCAGGCGAGCCAGGCCCAGCCCGAGGTGAGCCAACCATTGGCGTCGGTCTGGTTCCACGGGCTGTTCGGGCTGGTCAGCAGGCCGACCGTGTAGGCACCCACGGCATAGAAGCCGACGTAGCCCAGGTCGAGCAGACCGGCTTGGCCGACCACCACGTTCAGGCCGATGGCGATCAGCGCGTACATGGCGAACTGCGCCATCACGCCGCCGAAACTCACACCGGGGGTGTCCAGCAGCGGGGGCGGGAACAGCGGCAGCAGCGCGAGCACCGCCAGGATCGGTACGCCCACAGCCCACTGGGCCGGACGCGACAGTCCGTCCCACCACACGCGCAGCGCGTCGCCGAGGCCACGTCGATCCTGTTGTGCCACAGGAGCTTTCGGGGCTTCCGGGGTTTTCGAGTCTTTTGTCAGGTCGGTCATGCGCGTGCCCTCCCCAGGCTCTCGCCGAGGATGCCGGTCGGTCGGAACATCAGCACGGTCACCAGCAGCACGAAGGCGACCACGTCACGCCATTCGGTGCCGAACAGGATCTGCCCGTACTGCTCGGACACACCGAGGATCAGCCCGCCCAGCAGCGCGCCGCGCAGGTTGCCGATGCCGCCGAGCACCGCGGCGCTGAACGCCTTGATGCCGAGGATGAAGCCGCCCGAGAAGACGATGCCGGTGGGAATGTAGAGCGTGTACAGCATCGCCGCCGCACCGGCGAGCAGACCGCCGATGAGGAAGGTCAACACGATGACCTTCTCCCGCGAGACACCCATCAGGGTCGCGGTGTCGGGATCCTGGGCCACCGCGCGGATGGCCCGGCCGAACTTGGTGCGGTTGATGACGATCTCGGTGGTCACCGCGAGCACGATCGCCGAGGCGAAGATCACCAGCGCGACGTTGGTGACCTGCGCACCGAGGAAGCTGAACTGCACCTTCGGCTCCACCAGACGAATACCGGTCTGCGCGTTGGAACCGCCCAGGCCCGGCTTGATCTTGGGCAGGATGTAGTGCACGAACTCCTGGATCACGAACGACATACCGATCGCGGTGATCAGGAACGCCAGCGGCTTCGCGCCGCGCTTGCGCAGCGGTCGGTAGGCGATTCGCTCGAGGCCCACCGCGGCGATGCCGGAGACCATCATGCCGAACAGCATCGCCACGCCCAGATAGAGCACGGTGAGCAGGACACCTTGGGAATACACGTTGCCGCTGGGCGCGAAGCCCAACAGTTCCAGGCCCACATAGGTGCCGAACATGCCGAGCATGAAGATCTCGGAGTGGGCGAAGTTGATCAGGCGAAGCACGCCGTAGACCAGGGTGTAGCCCACCGCGACCAAGGCGTAGATCGAGCCGTAGGTAAGGCCGTCAACGGTCAATCGCCAGAATTGGTCGATCACCCCGGTGACGTTGAAATCGATGGAGCCCTCGGCTAACAGGGCCACACCGAGCGAAGCCGCTGATGTCATGATTTCTCTCGCGTCAGGACAACGGTGCGCGCGGCATTGCTGCCACGCGCACCGGTGCACACGTCGTATGTACTACTTGACCTGGTACATCCAGATCTGGATGTTGTCCAGTTCGCCGGTTTCGCTCCACTTGTAGTTGCGGGCGAGGCCGGTGCCGCTGTAGCTACGGACGTAGTCGACGAGCTCAGCGCGCGTGACCTTACCCGAGTCGATGCCCTTGAGCAGAATCGTGGCCAGGTCGTAGCCCTCGACGGAGTAGACGCCGGGCGCCTGACCGTTGAGCGCCTTGTAATCGGCGGCGAACTTCTCCGGCGCCGGGCTGCACGGGCAAGACAGCAGCGCGTCCTTCGAGGAAGCACCCGCCTGCCGGACGAACTCGGGGTCGTTGGTGCCGTCGGCGGACACGAACGTCGCGGTCACGCCGCCCGAACGCAGCTGCTGCACGAAGGGCGCACCCTCGGCGTAGTAGCCGGCGAAGAAGATGGCGTCAGGCTTGGCCGCGGACAGCTGGGAAACCGCTGCGGAGAAGTCCTTGTCACCTTCCTTGATGTTGGTCGCGCACGAGGGGTCGACCGCGGAACCCGCGGCGGTGGTGAACGCCTTGGCCAGGCCGACACCGTAATCGGTGTTGTCCTGCACGACGCAGATCTTCTTGAAGCCCTTTTCGCCGGTCAGGTAGTTGGCCACGGCCGGACCCTGCGAGTCGTCGTTGCCCAGGCCACGGAAGAAGGTCTTCCAGCCGTTGGTGGTCAACGAGGGGTTGGTGGCCGACGCCGTCAGCGTGGGCATGCCCGCTTCGCTGAGGATCTGGCCGGTCGCCTTGGTCTCACCCGAGAAGGTCGGGCCGATCAGCGCGACGATGCTGGGGTCGGCGACGATGGACGGGATCACATTGGTCGCGACCTGCGGCTTGCCCTCGGTGTCGAACTGCTTCACCGAGACCTGGCAATCCGGGTTGGCCTTGTTGTGCTTGTCCAGCGCAACCTTCACGCCCATGATGATGTTGAGGCCGAGCGCGGCGTTACCGCCGGTCAGCGGGCCCGCCATGGCCAGGTTCACCGGCGCGCACTTGGCCTTGCCATCGCCTGCGGGATCCGCGGCGGTACCGGCGTCGCCCGTCGCGACGGCCTTGCCCTTGGTATCGAGCTGTACAACCGACTGGATCGAGAGATCGGTGTTGCCGCCACCGCCACCATCGGACGACTTGTCACTACATCCGGACAACACCAACGACGCGGCAGCTCCGATTACCAGAACTCCTCGCGTCGAACGACTGCGCCATGTCGAACTGAGCACGTCTCACCTCTATGTCCTGTGCTCCCCGGGTTCGCCGGGGGGGCTGACCACGTTCAGCCCGCAGAGAACATATCGCCGCTGTGTTAGATCCGCATAACATTCGCATCATGTCGGACGCTTCGTGTCCAGCAATAGTTAACGTTATTGTTTCGTTTACGTAAACATTTTCTGCTTTCGGACCCTGCGGCAGTAAGAGCAGAAGCGCGTTACTGCGGGGTGAGGTTCTCCAACACGACCTCCGCGACCGCCTTCATGGTGGTGCGGCGATCCATCGCGGTGCGCTGAATCCACTTGAACGCCTGCGGTTCCGACAATCCCTGGGTCTGCATGAGCACGCCCTTGGCCCGCTCGACCAGTTTGCGCGTCTCCAAACGGTCTGACAGATTCGCGACTTCTGTTTCCAGCGCGGTGATTTCGTGAAAACGGCTCGCGGCCAGTTCGATCGCGGGCACCAGATCGGATTTGGTGAACGGCTTCACCAGGTACGCCATCGCACCGGCGTCGCGGGCCCGCTCGACCAGATCGCGCTGACTGAACGCGGTCAGAATCACCACGGGCGCAACACGTTTGGACGCGATCTCGGCGGCGGCGTCGATGCCGTCACGGCGCGGCATCTTCACGTCCATGATGACCAGATCGGGGCGAAGTTCCTCGGCGAGCTCGACGGCTTGCTGTCCGTCGCCCGCTTCACCGACGACGTCGTAGCCCTCTTCTTTGAGCATCTCGACCAGATCCATCCGGATCAAGGCCTCGTCCTCCGCGACGACGACCCGCTTGGCCGCGGCCTCACGGGTGGCGCCGGCTGCACTGGTGCTCATAGGTTCGACCCCTCTGGATTGGAGATGCCCGTCGATCACACCACGACCGGGCGTTGTAAACAGTACCTTTCGCGACCGCGCTTCAGACTGCGCCTGCGATGAGATCGCGCACACTGGGCGCGGGCTACTCCCCCGCGGAGCGCGGAGCAGATCCCGCGCTTCCGCCCTTGGTGCCGAGTGTGGGAATCGAACCCACACGTCCTTTCGGACAACGGTTTTTGAGACCGTCGCGTCTGCCAATTCCGCCAACCCGGCGCACCGCGGTCACTATAGCGTGCCGACGCGCCGAGACGCGAACCGCCTGCTCCGCGCGGCGAACGGAGCCGTTCGACGGCCCCGTCGCGCACCCAGCCCACGGTCTCCGGCGCCACCCTCCCACGGTCGCGTCGGCAGTTATTACCGAATAGCATTATCGCGATCGGAAGAAGTGACGACCAACACATATCACTTCGAGGTTTCCAGACCATATCTCACGGGTATCACGGTCACACACAACAGATTTGCGCATCACGATTCATGTACGGCATCCAACCGAAAGGTGAATAAGTAGTACCGCGCTTGTGATGGTTACAATTCCGACCTACTGCGTGACAATCGACCCGATTACGGTAGCGGTATGCACGTGCTGTTCGTCTGCAACTCCAATGTCTGCCGTTCCGTGATCGCCGAACGGCTCACCGTGGCGTTCGCGGCGGAGCACGGATTACCCGGCCTCACCGCGGAGAGCGCGGGTACCCGTGCGCTGGTGGGCTTTCCGCCCGAGCCGCTGGCCACCGAGACCATCGCGGGCCTGGGCGGCGACACCACCGGTTTCAAGGCGCGAAAACTCAAGCCGGAGATGGTCGATCGCGCCGACCTGGTGCTGACGATGACCGATTCGCTGCGCGATCAAGTCGGCGAAATGGCGTTCGGTACCGGACCGCGCACCTTCACGCTGGCCGAGGCGCACCGCATCGCCAAAGTCACCGGCGCGAAATCCATTGCCGCGCTGCATCACGCGCGCGACAACCTGGCTTATGTGAGCCGGGAGAACATCGCCGACCCGATCGGACTTTCCCCGCAGGCCTTTCTCGAGGTGGGCGATCGCATCGCCGAATTGTTGTTTCCCGTGCTGGGTGCGCTGGCCCCGCACGAACAGACGAAACTGTCCGGCGGCGACGATCGCGGCGGCCTGGTGATAGGACCCGATCAGCAGGGACCGCTGTCGGCGTTCCTCGCCGCCCAGCGCAGGCGCTGACGAAGGCCTGTTCGCCACGGCGCGCAGGGATTACACTTCGGCGCGAACGTGGCGGTTACCCCTTGCAGGTTCGACACACGACGGGACGACAGACTTGCCGAAACGCATTTCGGATGTTTCGCTGCACGTGTACGTGACGCCGGAGACCCTGGACCGCATCGTCGCCGATGTCCGCACAGCGGTGCACGACCACGTCCAGGACCGCGACGTGTACGCTTGGCGGTTCACCCTGCCCGTCGACGCGAACGATCCGGTCCATCACGACCTCGAATCACAGTGGCGCGGTAGCCATCCCGGCCTCGACCCCGGCGCGCAGAGTACGTACGAGATCGCGCTGAGTCTGGTCGGTGCACCCGACGATCTCACCGACGCCGACATCGCCGACCTCGAACACGGTCTCGCGCTGGCCGTATACGGCGCCACCCCACCACAACCCGGCCACGGCGTGCCGTTCCTCTTGCGCGCGCATCAACGCACCGACGTGGTCGTCCCGCAGCTGGACCACGAATTGCGTTGAGCCGGTAGGACTGCGGCCCGTACGGCCCTGTTCAGCCGCGAGCCGGGAAGTGCCGGATGACACCCTCTTGCACGGTGGTGGCGATCAATTCGCCTGTGCGCGAATAGAACCGGCCCGTGGCCAGTCCCCGCGAGCCCGCCGCCACCGGCGATTCGGTGCAGTACAGCACCCACTCGTCGAAGCGGAACGGGCGATGGAACCAGATCGAGTGATTCACCGTCGCCGCGAGAATTCGGTCCAGCCCCCAAGACAAACCGTGGGTGGTGATGATCGAATCCAGCACGGTGGTGTCCGACGAATAGCCCAGTGCCGCGGTGTGCAGCAGCGGATCGTCGGACAGCATTCCGTCGGTGCGCATCCAGACCCGGTTGTGGTTGAGCTTCTCGCCGGTGCCCTTGAGAATCCATGCCGGGTCGTTGGTGTAGCGCATGTCGATCGGGTGCGGGGCGTTGATGAACATCTCGAGCTTGTCCTCGAAGCCAACGAAGCTCTCCTCGATCCGCGGCAGCGTTTCGGGATCGGGCACGTCGGGGCCGTCGTGGGAGTGTTCCAGGCCCTTGCCGAAGTCCTGGAACGCGGCCAGCATCACGAACAGTTCCTGGCCGTCCTGGCTGGCGGTGACCGTGCGGTTGGCCAGCGCGCGACCGTCGCGGTGCCGTTGCACGTGGTACTCGATCGGCTTCTTCACATCGCCGCCGCGCACGAAATGCGCGTTGACCGCGTGCAGCGGCCGCTCCCCCGCCGTGCGGCCGGCCGCCACGATCGCCTGTGACACCAGCTGCCCGCCGAAGGTGCGACTCCACACCTTCTCGGGATGGTTGCCCAAGAAGGTGTCCTCGCCGATCGACTCGAGATCGAGCAGGTCGAGCAACACCCGCAGATCGGGTGTCGGCTCGCCCTGGGTGGTTTCGAGTTCGATCGAGCTGTTCACTACTAGTGGTCCTCTTCGCCGATGCGGTGCACGTGGATCAGGTTGGTGGAACCGACGGTACCCGGAGGCGAACCGGCGACGATGACCACCAGGTCACCCTTGCGATAACGCTCCAGCGACAGCAGCGCCTGGTCCACCTGGTGGATCATCGCGTCGGTGGTGTCCACCATCGGCACGATGAACGTCTCGGTGCCCCAGGTCAGCGTGAGCTGGCTGCGCACCTCGGGGATCGGCGTGAACGCCAGCAGCGGCAGCGGGGTGTGCAGCCGCGCCAGGCGACGCACGGTGTCACCGGACTGGGTGAACGCGACCAGGGCCTTGGCGTTGAGGCGCTCGCCGATGTCGCGGGCGGCGTAGGAGATCACGCCGCGCTTGGTGCGCGGCACGTGGGTCAGCGGTGGTACCCGTGACGTTTCCGATTCCACCGCGGTCACGATGCGGGCCATGGTGCGCACCGCGTCGATCGGCCAGGCGCCCACCGACGTCTCGCCCGACAGCATCACCGCGTCGGCGCCGTCGAGCACCGCGTTGGCCACATCGGAGGCTTCCGCGCGGGTGGGGCGCGAGTTCTCGATCATCGACTCGAGCATCTGGGTGGCCACGATGACCGGCTTGGCGTTCTCGCGCGCCATCTGGATCGCGCGCTTCTGCACCAGCGGCACCTGTTCCAGCGGCAGCTCGACACCGAGGTCACCGCGCGCGACCATCACCGCGTCGAACGCCAGCACGATCGCCTCGAGGTTCTCGATCGCCTCGGGCTTCTCCAGCTTGGCGATCACCGGGACGCGACGACCCACGCGGTCCATGATGTCGTGCACGAGCTCGATGTCCGACGGCGAGCGCACGAACGACAGCGCGATGAAGTCCACGCCCAGCGCCAGCGCGAATTCCAGGTCGGCGATGTCCTTTTCCGACAGCGCGGGCACCGACACGTTCATGCCCGGCAGCGACAGGCCCTTGTTGTTGCTGACCGGCCCGCCCTCGGTGACCCGACACACCACGTCGTTGCCGTCCACCGCTTCCACGGTGAGGCCGACCTTGCCGTCGTCCACGAGCAGCCGGTCGCCGGGTTTGGCGTCCTGCGCGAGTTCCTTGTAGGTCGTGGACACGCGATCGTGGGTGCCGTCGACCTCGTCGACGGTGATCCGCACCTGCTCGCCGGTGGCCCACACGGTCTTGCCGTCGGTGAAACGGCCCAGCCGGATCTTGGGGCCCTGCAGGTCGGCGAGGATGCCGACCGCGCGGCCGGTCTCGTCCGACGCCGCGCGGACCATCTTGTAGTTGTCGGCGTGGTCGGCGTGGTCGCCGTGGCTGAAGTTCAGCCGCGCCACATCCATGCCGCTTTCGACGAGCTCCCGAATACGATCCTGGGTGGCAGTGGCCGGCCCCAGGGTGCACACAATCTTCGTCCGTCGCATCACGCCCCCCACCCTAGTACTCGGGAACCGCCGAGTCTTTTCGCCTAGGGGGTTGAACGTTTCATTCTACTTCTGTTCACGAGAACACGCGTCACCGAACAGCGACATGTCTGGAAAGTCTTGTTTCCAGGCGGGTTTGGCCGAAGCCGAGGATCAGGCAGATCACCCAGTAGTAGATCGCCGCGACGCCGTAGAGGGCGAAGAAGTCGAACGTGGGCGCGGCCGCGAGTTGGGCGGTGCGCAGCAGTTCGGTGACCAGGATGGTCGAGGCCAGCGAGGTGTCCTTGACCAGGGAGATCAGCGTGTTCGACAGCGGGGGCACGGCGATGCGCGCGGCCTGCGGGAACACGATGTACCACAGGGTCTGCACGTAATTCATGCCCAGCGATTCCGCGGCTTCCCACTGCCCGTGCGCCACGCTCAGAATCGACGAGCGCACCACCTCCGCGGCGTATCCGCCGACATTGAGGCTGAACGCGATCACCGCCGCCGGGAACGGGTCGATGACGATCCCGAACTGCGGCAGCGCGTAGAACACGATGAACAGCTGCACCAGCAGCGGGGTGCCGCGGATGATCGAGATGTAGCAGCGGGCGGGCACCGACAGTGCCCGCCGCGACGACATCCGCGCCAACGCCACCCCGACCGCGATGGCCAGGCCGATGACGAAGCTGATGGCGGTGAGCGGCAACGTCATCGTCACCGTGGCCTTCAGCATCGGCACCAGGTTGTGCCGGATCAGCTCCCAGGTAGCGGGATCCATCCGCTATTTGCTGACGTCGGTGCCGAAGTACTTCTCCGACAGTTTCGCCAGGGTGCCGTCGGCACGCAGTTCCTCGAGCGCCTTGTCGACGTCGGCGGTCAGTTTCGTGTCGTCCTTGCGGGCGGCGAAAGCCTGCTTGCTGGTCTCGCCGGTCTGCGCGGCGATCTTGATGCCGGTGTCACCAGTCTTCTTGGTGTACTCGCCCACCGCGAGGGTGTCGTTGACCGTGGCGTCCACGCGACCGGCCTTGAGCAGCTGCACGGCCTGCACGAAACCTTCCACCGCCTCGACCTTCGCACCCGCGCCCGAGGCGACCTTGCTCCAGTTGCTGGTGGCCGACTGCGCGGTGGTCTTGCCCGCCAGACTTGCCAGCGACGTGATGGAGGTGTTGTCGGACTTGGTCACGATCACACCCTCCGACGTCGTATACGGCTGCGACAGCGAGTATTTCGCCGCACGCTCAGGGTTCACCGTGACCTGGTTGGCGACCAGATCGAACCGCTTGGACTCCAGCCCCGCGAAGATCGAGTCCCACGGCGTCTGCACGAATTCGACCTTCTTGCCCAGCTTCTCACCGACCGCGCGCGCCACCTCGACGTCATAGCCGGTCAGCGTGCCGTTCTCCTGGTAGCTGAACGGCGCGTACGTGCCCTCGGTACCCACCTTCAACACGTTGGGGTCGGACGCGGACGAGCAGGCCGACAGACCCGTCGCGGCAACGACAGCGAGTACAGCGGCGGCAACAAATTTGCGCACGGACAATCCCTTTCTCCGCTGCGCGTATCAGCACGCGCAGGCTCAGCGACGCTACGGCGCCGCCACGGACCGACACAGAGTATCGCTCATCATGATCGAAACTCGCGTGAGCCGACGTCGCCACGAACTCGCACGATCACATCGCGCTGAGCGAACGCGCGTAATTCACCTTGTGCATGATGGCGGGGAAGGTGAACTGGTCCTGTACCGGAATCATCGTCGAGTGGAATCGACCGTCGGTACCGGTCACGGTCACCTGGACGTACCCGGTGACCGTGCGCTGCTTGATCAGCAGGAAGAGCAAGCTCAGGAAGCACATCCAGATGAAGAGAATGGCCAACACGACGGCGTAGGCCGGCATGCTCTCCGAGGTTTGCGACATATCGGTCGCGGTCCAGGTCGCGCCTCGCACCGGAAACGAACCCGCTGGTGTGACAACGAATCCGTCGACGACCGCGATATCGCCGATCGTCACCAGTGGGACACCTGTGTTCGGCGTCGCGGGCCCACCGAACCCGGGCCCCATCGGCTGCGCGTACGGGTTGAGTGGCTGGCCGTAGGGCGCCTGGGGGTATTGCGGCTGGCTGTATTGGTGCGACGACTGACCGTTACCCGGCTGCGGCCCGTAGGGGTCGGGCGCAGGCTGACCGTACTGCGGTTGTCCGCCCGTGTCGTGTGACTTGTTCAGGTCGGGACCGTATTGGGGGCCAGGGTTATAGGGATCGGTCACTCGCGTCCTCCACCACTCGTGCGGGCTCCCATCGTGGCCCCCCGCGATCTCGATCGACTGAACGGGACTGTGCCCGTGCCGATCCCCGCCCATTGTCGTCACAACACAGACCTGCTGTCACCCGATCGGCCACCCTGATCGTCGACGGCCGTCGGCCCGGCCGGCCTCAGTCGCGCAGCGGACGACCCTCCACGTCGGGCACTTTGCCGGTGAGGATCAAGATGCCGTCGATCAGCGGCCAGATCCAGCCCAGGCAACCCAGCGACACGATGGTGATCGCGAGTTGGGCGATGCCGATACCGGTATAGCCGAGGTAGAAGCGGCCGACGCCGAAACCGCCGAGGAAGATCTGCAGCAGGCCGGCCATCAACTTCTGCTTGTCCGAGAACGGCACGCCGTAGATGTCGCGGCCGTAAGGCGCCTCTGGATCGTTCGGGTTGTAGCCGTGCGACATGCCGCCGTACGACTGACCGTAGCCCGGCTGCGCGTACGGGTCGACGGGCTGGCCGTATTGGGGCTGCGGGGCGCCGTACTGGGGCTGGCCGTAGCCGGGCTGTGGCTGCTGAGCGTAGGGGTCGGCGGGCTGGCCGAAACCCGGTTGCTGCGCGTACGGGTCCGAGGGCTGACCGTAGGCGGGCTGACCGTACTGCGGCTGCGAACCGGAGTCGGGTCGCTTGTTCAGGTCGGGGCCGTACTGGGGATTGGGGTTATAGGGGTCGGTCACTCATGTCCTCCTTGACTTTCCCAGCCCATGAAGGGCCGGGTATCTGCCTCACAGCAGAGGGTTCCTGTTTCATCGATAGCAGCCTTCCCGCGTCAGCCGCGGGACGGTCTCACACCATCTCCGCAGGCCAAGACCGCCAGCCCAGCGGCCCGTATGTTCTTGGCGGCGTTTACATCCCGGTCGTGGGACACGCCGCAAACGCAGGTCCATTGCCGAAGCTGCAGCGGCATCGCATCGTTGATTCGACCGCACTCCGAACATGTCTTGCTCGACGGATAGAACCGGTCGACCGCGACAACAGTGCGCCCGTACCATTCCGCCTTGTACTCCAGCATCGACCGAAATTGCGACCATGATGCATCCGAGATCGCGCGAGCTAGGCGACGATTCCGGACCATGTTCCGCACACTCAAATCCTCGATCGCGATCACTTGGTTTTCGCGTACCAACCGAGTCGAGAGCTTGTGCAGATGATCGCGACGACGGTCCGCGATCCGCGCATGAATTCGGGCGACCTTCACTCGGGCTTTTGCCCGGTTCGCCGAACCCTTCCCCTTCCTGGCGAACACTCTTTGCGCCCTCGCGAGGCGGGCTCGATCCTTCTTCTCGTACCTCGGATTGGGCACCTTCTCCCCGGTCGAGAACGCGTACAGCGACGTAATCCCGGCATCCACCCCCACCGTTCGACTCGACGCGGCTAGCGAGGGCATCGTCTCCTCGACCAGAATTGCGATGTGGTAGCGGCCCGCCGAGTCCTTCGATACCGTCACCTGAGACGGCACCGCCCCGCACGGCAGCGGACGCGACCAGTGGATATCCAGCGGTTCGGCCTGCTTGGCGAGCCGGATCTGGCCATCCCGGAACGTGAAACAGTTCGAGAAGTAGGTGGCTGAATCCTTCGATTTGCCCTTCCTCTTGAATCTTGGATATGCGGCCCGCTTGCGCCAGAACATGTCGAAAGCACCTTGCAGATGCTGGAGCGCGACCTGCAGTGGCCCCTTCGACGGCTCGGTGAGCCAACTGGTTTCCTGGTCGCGCTTCCACCCCGTAAGCATCCTGCTCGTGTCGACATAGTTGATACGACGCTGCTCGCAGGTCCAGGCTCGAGAACGCTCGGCCAGGGCCCGGTTGTACACGTAGCGGACGCAGCCGAAAGTACGAGCGAGCTGGTCTGCCTGCTCGCTCGTCGGATAGAAGCGGTACTTGTAAGCCCGCTTCACCACCCTCGAGGCCATAGGTGAGATGGTACAACATTAGTTTTTCACTCATCGTCTGCTGTTTCGCCGTGAACGACAGGTCCCGCCGCACTTCTCCCCGACATTCGCGCGAGATCCCGTCGCACCCCCGGCCAATGCAACGGCCGAACGGCGGTGCAACCACGGCGATTACGGTCAGTCGTGGTTATCTCGACCGGCCGTTGTCTTCTCAGGTTCCGCCTTGACTGTCCGCGACACTCGATCGATAAATCGCGGGCGTCGGCTATGTTGCCCGACGCCCGTCGATACCGCCACCCGTCGCGAGGTCAGCCCTTCTTCAGCGACTGCGTCACGTCCCCACCTTCGCCCTGTTCGGCCTGGTCACGAGCGGTATCAGCATCAACCTCGGCCGTCTGCGTCAATTCCTCGCCGCCAGCGCGCTTCGCAACATGCGCGGTCGCCTCGCCGAACTTGGTCGAATCACACTCGGGCGCAGCCGAATCCGCCTTTTTCGTGACGTCGACGGCGGTCGAATCCGAGTCAGCGGCCGCGTTGTCGGCCGCGCCGGCGGCACGCAGCGCGGAGAGCTGCCACGGCCACGGGCGCGGCTCACCGTCGGGTTGCAGCTGCGCGGGTGTCTCGCGCCCCTTCGTCGCCAACGCGAAATAGGCCATGGCACCGAGGAATACCAGCGCCGCGGTGAACGAGTTGATCCTGATGCCGAGGATGTGAGTGGCCTCGTCGCTGCGCAGCAGTTCCACGAAGAACCGGCCGAAGCTGTAGCCGGCGACGTAGAGCGCGAACAGTCGGCCGTGGCCGATCTTGAAGCGCTTGTCCACCTGCACCAGCAGCACGACGATCAGCACGTTCCAGACCAGCTCGTACAGGAACGTGGGCTGCACGACCTCGAGCACCCGCCCGGTCGACACCCCGTTCATCATGTCGCGCGCCCCGGTTTCGGGATCGAACCGCTCGTAGATCTCCAGACCCCACGGCACATCGGTGGGGCGCCCGTAGAGCTCCTGGTTGAAGTAGTTGCCGAGTCGGCCGATCGCCTGGGCCAGCAGCACACCGGGTGCGACCGCGTCGCCCAGCGCGGGCAGCGGGATCTTGTACATCCGGCATCCGATCCACGCACCGACTGCACCGAAGGCCACCGCACCCCAGATACCGAGGCCGCCCTGCCAAATGTAGAGCGCTTCGATGGGATGCTTGCCCTCGCCGAAGTACTTGTGCCAGTCGGTGGCCACGTGGTAGATCCGGCCGCCGACCAGCCCGAACGGCACCGCGAACATCGCGACATCGAGAATCGCCCCCGGCTGCCCACCACGCTCGCGCCACCGGCGCTCACCCCACCAGATGGCCACGACAATGCCGAGGATGATGAACAGCGCGTACGCCCGAAGCGGGAAGGGTCCGAGTTGCCAGACCCCCTGGGGCGGACTCGGAATGTAAGCCAGGACTGAGTTCACGGCCACCACGTTAGTTCAGAGCCGTGCCAATGCGTGACCGTGACCCGAACGGCCGTGGTCCCCCACATGACGACAACGCCCAGAACCCCTGGTCGATTACCACGCGGTCATCGATGGGCGGCTGACGATGTCGATGCGAGTTCCGATCTGGCGCACGAGTTCTTCTGGTCCACCAGGGATTACGGTGAAGTTCTCGCTGTCGTGATTTTGCAGCAGGTAACGGCCGTCGTCGGGGTAGTCGAGCCAGCAGAACGCGCGCCCGTCATCAGTCGGGCGGGCATCGATCTGGAAGCCGGGATAGACAGTGATCTCGCCGCCGCCGACGCGCGGGCGGTGGAAGAAGCGGCGTAGGTGTTCGGTCGGGGACAACTGCGTGGGGTGGCGGGCGTAAACCGGGGTATCGAGGTCGCCACGTCTGCCATCGAAGCGGGATTGGCCACCAGCATGCAAGCGTGGCAACCGGGCGGTGATGTCAGCGGCGATGCCGGTGCTGCGATGCGTCGAGACGACAATGTCGCCGCCGTGGGCATGGGTGGGTCCGGGCTGTTGGGCTGCCAGCACCGCGATCGGACCCGCGATACCGACGTAGACGCGCAGAACTCGAGACTGCGGCCCGTGCACGCCTTCGATTTCTACCCGCGCCTGCGGTTCCAGCAGGACCTGGAACATGGCGTGCATCTGTTCGTCGTAGATCCGGCGCAGGCGCATTCCCGCCTCACCACGTCGACGCTCGTCGTCAGCTCGATATTCGGCGAACTCACGCCGGTAGCTGAGCGGGTACGGGAACCGGTCGCGGCGATTGGCTTGGAGTGCGAGCTCGAAGGTGAGACCGTCGAACTGGTATCGCAGGCCGGGAGCGAGATTGTCGGTCAACCGATGACCCCGCCGGGCGGCAAGACCGCCGGAAGTTGACCGATCAACTCCGACTCACGCTCGTGAATGAGGTAGTCGGGAATCTTGTGCTCGGTCTCGTCGTCGCCACCTTTGCCGCGCCCGCCGCCACCCATCATTCCTGGCATTCCTGACATTCCGCGCGTTCCCGCGCCAGCGCTTCGGGCAGCAGCCGAATTGCCTACCCCGGCCGCTGATCCGGCGCCAGGCTTACCCGGCTGCGCAACACCGGCGACAGGGCTGCCCGCGCCGGGAATCCCGGCACCGGGGGTACCACCCGACGGCGACCCCGAACCGGGTGCACCCGAACCGACCGGTGTGCCGCCGCTCGGAGTGGCAACCGGCGTACCTGCCGGGGTGGTCGGTGTTGTTTCCGGTGTGGTCGATGCCGGTGTCGTGCCGTCGCCACCGGCGTCAGTCGGAATCTCCGAGTTCGGTTCGGCGGTTTCCGGAGCGCCCGTGCCCGGGTCCTGTGTGGTGGGCGCGGCCGCGGTCGCCGGGTTTGTCGGTGCGCCGGTATCGCCACCACCTGGTTGGGACGTTCCAGGGCCGCCGCCATTTCGGTCACCGTCGCCGAGTTCGCCGAGGGTGTTCTTGGCGACCGGCAAGAACGGGGTCTGTCCGTCGACCTGCACCGATCCCGGCGAATAAACAGTGGTCATGATCTGTTGGGCTGCGGCCTCGGCTTCGTTGTATTGATGCCTGTCGCTCTTGAGCAGCCCAGCGCCCGGAATGGTTCCCGCGATCTTGTCCCAGGTGCTGAGCTCCTCGGGCTCGGGGATAGCCATCTTCGCCTGGGTGAGGTAGCCCTCCATCAGATCGATCCCATTGGCGACGAGCTGGAACGCGGTCGGCAGTTGCTTGGCCTGGGTGGCGTACTCCCGCACGCCGTCGACGGCGGCGTTGGCGGCCTGACCCGACCACATGTCGCCGATCACCCGCGCGATCGTGGCATCGTAGGTCGTGACCAGTTCGTCGACCGTGGTGGTCAACCGACGCCAGGCGTCGGCACCGGCGTTGATATCGGCGGCCGAAACTCCGGGATCGCCATCCGCCGCGTTGAGCTTGTTGTAGATCATCCAGTGTGGCCAGGTTCCGAAGCCTTCCGGCTCCACAACTTTCCCTGCGGGCGTTCCCGCGAAGTTGCCGCCGAGCCGCTGGTATTCGTCGTTGATGATGGCGCGGTCTGGAGCCCATCGATCCGAGGCAGCATCGCCCAGTCGGCCACGCTCGGTCGCGGCCTCGTGCGATTCCCGAAACCCGCCGATGCCGCTCGGAAGGATGCCACCAACGATAGGGATAAGTCCGATGGTTTCCTCCCAACCCCACCCCATCAGACGCCCTCTCCCGCAGCCCGCAACTGTGCCGCACGCTCCTCGTCGACGAGCTCGAGCTTTCCGATCGCGGCGGCGAACGTGTCGTGTTGTAGCCACGCGATGTCTATGTGGTCCTGAATGCGTTGCGCGGCATTGTCATTGGGGTCGGAACCACCACCGACGCCCTTCTGTTCGAATTTGACGCGCAAGGCCTTCGCCGACGGCAACGAACCCCAACCCGTCAGATTGGCCAACTCGGCCGTGTCAATCTTAGCCATTTCCAATCCTTCGGCGTAGACCTTGGCTGCGGCGCGGAGCGCCTCCCCGAGCTCGGGTTCCATCCGAAACACCCCGGCGACGGCCTGCTGCCCAAGCTGTGTCCAGTAGGCATGCTGGTCTTCGACCCCACCCATACGATTCTCCCTTTCCCCGAACTCCCGACAGCCTACTTCGGCAAGGACGGTTCTATAGCCTCGGCGTGACGGGCCGCGATCGCACAGGTGTCACCTTCGCGAGACTTGTACTCACTGAGCCAATTGACGCTGACTTGAAACATGCCTTGTTCGGCATTGAAGTTGACGTAGCACCCCTCAGGGTTGCTGCGTTCCTTGCTGATCAACCCCGGTCGACCGTTGACGGTGGTCTCACCCAGCACGGTCGAGCTTTCCTTCTCGCGCAGCTCCTGCAACGTATGACTGGTCGAGTACACGTACGCGAGGTAGTTCACGGGTCCGTATCGTTCATCGAGTGGCTTCCAATTGCATGCCCGGAAGCTCGACACTCCAGTCGGCGGATCGGTGAACACCCGTTTCGTTGCCGGGTCCAGCCCCGCCGCCCGCAACGCCTCATCGCTGATCCCCGGATCCCGGCACACGTTGTAGACGATGATCTCGTCGATATTGCGAGTAGTCGGCTCAGCCGACCCACCTGTCGAACCACCGCAACCGACCAGCATCGGCAACGTCACGACCGCGCCCATGACAGCCGAAACCATCTGACCTCTTCGCACAGCTCTCCCTCGCCGAACCCTCCAGGACATCCCGTCTACCTCTTGGACGCACCGGGCGGCCTACCGGTTCCCACCGATCTCGAAATCACGTGGCGATCACCCTACCCGGCACGTCGAGATGGCGGTTGCGGCCCGAAGTGACCTACGCGCCAACGATGTTGCACGGCGGCCGGCTAGTGAGATCCCCGTCACAACATGCAACCGGATTCTGGTTTCGTGCGTCCAATATCGTGAACGTGCTGTCTATCGGATCGAGGCTTCATGAACGACTGGTCGGCCCCCACTCGGGCGGAGAACGACGCGTTGCGCGCGCAGATCGATTCGATGTTGGACACCTTCAACTCCGAGAAGTCCGCCCTGCTCGACGCCCAAGCCCAAGCCTCGGCGCTGGTGAGCGTGTGGTCGCAGGACGGCCTGGTCCGTGCGTCGGGCACGATCGCGGGCGTCTCGGAAGTCCACATCGCCGCCGACGCGTTCAAACGCACGACACCGGAATCGTTGGGCCGTTCGGTCACCGAAGCCCTCACGGAACTGACCCGCCAAACCACACAGGCCCAAACACAAGCTCTCGCACCGCTTTCCGCGTCGATGCCCGACCTATCCGACCTGGTCCCCGGCGCTCCGAGCATAAAAACCCTCATCGCCAGCCTGACCCCGCCCCCACCGCCGATGCCCGAACCCGTGGTGCAGGCGCCGGAAACTCTCGTCGATGATTCCGACGACGAAGAAGGCGACTATTTCCGCAACCGCAGCTACCTGCGATGAGCTCGGTCGACGTCGACCCCGACGGCCTGCGCAACACCCAACCCGGGTTCGCGTCGGTCGCGTCCACGATCACCACTGCGGCTCGAGCATTGGCCGCGGTCATCGCCGCCGAGGGTGAGTGTTGGGGCGGTGACGAGGTCGGTGCCGCGTTCGCGAAGAACTACACCCCCGGCGTAGAACCCGGCCAGAAAGCGGTAACCGGTTTAGCGACGACGATGACCCAACTGGGCGAGAACATGGTCACCATCGCCAACGCTTTCCAAGCCCAAGACACCAACCACGCGGGCGAAATCGGCCAGGCGGCGGGTTCGCTGTAAATGGGCATCAATATCCCCGATGAACTGCAGTGGATCGCGCAATATGTTCTCGGAGCCGGTGATTGGCCCGACGGCGACGAGACCGCGATGCGCAGGGTCGCTGACGGTTGGACCGCGATGGCCAACACACTCGACACCGTCGACGACGATGCCGCGAAAGTTTTGAATGTCGTGCTTTCGGCGATCTCCGAAGGCGAAACCCATACTTCCATCGCGACTCTTCGCGACAAACTGCTGTCTGGAGACCAGGCAACGTTCGCCGCGGTCCGTAAATGGTGTGAAGCTCAGGCCGAGCTGCTCGACGATGGCGCCAACGACATCGAGCACACCAAGCTGGTGATCATCGGCACGATGATTGTCACCGCGGTCGAAATCGGTGCCGCGATTGCCTTTTCGTGGACCGGTGTCGGTGCGGTCGCGGGGGTCGCCGCACGAGTCGCCGCGCAGGTCACGATCCGGATGGCGATCAAACAACTCATCGCCCGCATGCTCTCCCGTGCCGCCGCGAAAGCCGCCGCGCGATTAGCGTTGCGTGGCGCGGCTTTCGAAGCGTTGGAAGAAGGTGGCCTCGATCTGGCCGCGCGAATGATCCAGGTCTCCAACGGTGACCGCACTGCAGACAAGTTCGGTTGGCAGGACTTCAGTCTGGCGACTATCGGAGGCGCGGTCGGCGGCGCGGTCGGCGGGGTTTTGGGTGGTGGCACGGGCGCTCTGGGCGACGTCGCGTCCTCGACCGCGGGAAAAGTCGCGGGCAAGATAGTGGGCGGCACGGTCACCGAACTCGGCGCTGATGTGTCCGCCCAGGTAGCCGCCGCGGGCGCTGGCGCGGCTTTGTACGATCGGGAATTCCAGCTCGACTTCGGTGTCGATACCTTCACCAGTGCCGGTGCCGGAGGTGTACAGACCGCGCTGGAATCAGGCGGTCACGGCGGAACGGCCACGGCCCCGACAGTTCCCGGGCTCGACACCGAAACACCCGATATAACAACACCTTCGGGCACTGAGGCGCCGCCAGAAGGCGGCGGCCGACCACCAGCCAGCCCCGACAACGGCAGCGCAGCCAATGGCGGCGAACCGACCACTCCCGCCGGCACCGACACCGGCAACCCAACCAACGTCGCCCCCACCACACCTGCCGGCACCGACACCGGATCCCCCTCGACACCCCCAGGTGACCAGGGCTCGCCGACCAACGGGGCACCCTCCCCACAGAACGGCACACCCGAGGCCCCGACAGCGGGAACCCCTTCCTCCGAAGCCCCAAATAACAACGGCGCGAACGGAACTTCCCCCACTGGCGACCCGGCATCACCGAACACGAATACCCCCAACCCCGCAGAACCGGCATCCACGCCAGGCGACACCACCCCAACCAGCCCGAACTCCAACGGCCCCACGCCAACGGGCGACGCAACTCAGTCGACCCCGAATAGCAACGCCCCCACCGAAACCCAAAGCCCTACCGAGACCGCACCCTCAACCCCCACCAACCCCAGCCCACAGTCTCCCAGCGATACCCCTACAGCGACCACCCCAACAACCGAAACGCCCAACGCCCCCACCTCATCGCTGGATCTCCCTTCCCAGGACCCCGCACCCCAAAGTCCTGCGACCGACAACAACCCAGCCACTCCACCCACCGCACAACAGAACCCATCCCAGACCACCCAAAACGACCCCAGCACCACCCCTCCCGAAACCACCCGCCCGACCTCCACAGACACTTCAACGGCGACCGCCACCACAGCAACTGCTCCCCCACCTCAAACTGCACTCCCCACGCCCACAACAACTCCCACACCGCCCAGCACTGCGCCGACCTCCCCACCCCCGATCACCCAACCGCCGCTTTCCCCGCGGTCAACTACACCTCCGCCGGTGCGTACAACACCAAACGGTGCAACCTCGACTGCGCCGTCCGATCGGACTGCGCCCCCGCCTCGGCGAACAACCACGCCAGCGGACCGCGAGACACCCCCTGCAACCAGCCCTAACCAGCAGTCGACCTCCACTCCGACCGTCAACCTCACCCAAACGGTCACGGCCACAACAACTCCGACACCGACGCCCGCTCACCAACCCCCCGACCCCGGCTACAGCCCCGACGCCCGCCCCTTGCGCGATGCGTTGCGTACTCAACCACCCCACGACGGCCGCACCACCACCGTCGACGCGAATCAGACACCGACCCACCCACGCCCCTCCTACCGAATTCGCCGCTACCAGGTCGGCAGCCGCTGGGTCTCGGTAGCTACCATCCGCGCCCACATCCCCAACGCGCACCTGATGACTGCGGCCGAGCTGAGCCTGGAGATCGAATTTGCCCAGCGCGCAGTGGATTCCGCGTTCAATCACGCCCAGGAGCTCCGCAGCGGCGACCAATTCCTGGTAGATCTCGAGCTGACGACCGACCCGGATGCCGCCGATCTGCGGCTGAACTTGCAGCAACATCCGTTCGACCTTTCCAACGACCTCCGCGAGCACATGGGCTTGCCACGGAGCACCCCCGATACGCCTCTGAGCCCCGACGACCTCCGCGCGATCAGCAACGACATCGCCCGAGCCAACACGCCATCCCCACTGCCCGATATGCCACGCACGCGCGTATTCGCCCCCGGTTACCTGCGCGGCGTCGAGATACCCCAGTACCAGCACGCGGTCGAAGACGCCCTCCGCGACGGAAACCGGTTCATGATCGGTGCCGACCCGAGAACAAACCCCTACGGGGGCCTGATCAACGACGGTGGGCCACATGTCCCCGGCCGCAACATCAACTGCCTGGACGCGTCCCTGTCCGCACTGTCATCGTTCAACGGCAGGCCAGAAGTCGCCGCGCCCCGAACCATCGATCTGGATGCCGACGGAACAGTCAGCCGGCGAGGAGAAGAACACGGTCCGAGGCGTGCCGAAGCGTGGCTCGGCGGTCAATGGCAGACCTTCGCGAGTCCGAATCAATCTGTCCCTCAACAATTTCAAGCTCTTCATGACTGGATCAGCCAGATGGGGCCCGGTTCGTCGGCGCTGGTCATCAACTCGTGGCAGGCAGGCGGGTCGCACGCAACCACTATCGTCTATCCGATCGGTGCCAGCGGACCTGTCTGGTGGGATCCGCAGCAGTCGACATTCTCCGACACACCCCCGGCGAGCCTGACTTCTCAGTCCACTTCGTTCACTTTCATGACGGTCGACCAGCAGGGAGCAGCGAATGGAACCGCTACAACTCCGAACAGCGGAACAACTGCGGCAGTACCTGGCACGAATATTCCCGACACGGGAATTCAGCGTGCTCCAGAGCCGACACGCATGGATCTGCCGCGAGATTCTGACCCCGGCGGAGGTCGAGAAGGGGATGGGTCTAGGCCTGGCGAGCTACGTAGTGGACAAGGAGACCGGGGTGGTTACCACCCAGCCGAGCCTGGCGTTGGAGACGATCGGGGAAATGTACGACACGGCGATCGAAACGGGGAATCCGCTGCGAGCCGAACAGGTCTACCCACCACTGAATCGGCTGACACTGCAACAGCTCCGGCAAGACCAGGAGACGATCGAGTACCTGGTGACAGTCGAGTCGACAACGACAACCCCGCCGTCAACGGAGAACCTGCATCTGACCATCAACAAAGCGACCTTGGAAACCACTCCGTACACACCCCTGGCACCGATGGTGGCCGCGAGGGCGGCGTGGAGTCAGCAGCGCAACGGCACGTGGCCGACAACGGAGACGTTCGAGGTCTAGCCGGCACGCCGGACTCGAACAGCCCCATCGCCGGCACAAGCCTCACCCCGCAGGAAATCGCCAACGCCGACCAGACCCGGCAAGCCCGAGAATCCCTGCGCCCTCGAACCCCCGAAAACGACCGATCGACCCGCGTGAACCCCTACGGCGGACGTTCGTATCAAGTCGCCCGCTATCCCAACGCATTCGGCCAACCCATCCAGGTCATCCGCGTCACCGCCCACATCACCGGCGACCCCGACCTACCCCAAACTGCCCTCGACGCGATCACCGACAGCGCCCAACAAACCATCGACCACGCCCTCAACCAAGGCCACCGATTCCCCAACGGCGACTGGGTAATGGTCGACGTCGTCCCCGTCACCAACCCCGCCGAGGCCGATATCCACCTCGACCTCAGCAACACCCCCACCACCGACCTCGCGAACACCATCCGCCAAAACCTCGGCCTCCCAACCCAAAACACCCCTGGACTCACCCCCACCGACATCCAACAACTGGCAGCCGACATCGACCGCGCCACCATGACCGGCGGTCAACAACCATCATGGGCCGACCAGCACGCCACCACCCCAGAAACCCCTGCCGAGTCCGCCACCACCGAACCCACCGTCGACCTCGACGCCATCCACAACAACCACGCCGAACAAACCCCCGCCGGCATCTCCCACCACCGCGGCGACCCCACCATGGGCGACCTCCCCCACCGAGTCCCCGCCGACCCCACCCGCTTCACCGCCGACACCCACATCACCCCCGACGGCCACGCCATCATCGGCGGCCAAACCCTGACCCCCGAGCAATACGGCGACCTACTCCGCCGCTCCAACTGGGACGGCGTCACCCCCATCCGCCTCATCGGCTGCGACGCCTCCACCAACGGCTTCGCCGACCGACTCGCCCAACACCTGGGCGTAGAAGTCCTCGCGCCGACCCAAGCTGCCTGGACCGATGCCAACGGAAACGTCTTCAGCGCTTCCGCTATCACCAACCCAGACAACACTCGCCGTCCACGCATTCCCCCCGACGGCCAATGGCAAACCCACCACCCGAACGGGGCCACTACAGCCTCCGATCCGCAAGGCGGATCGCCTATCCAATCGGAGTCGGCGGACTTCGATTCAAATGGTGCGATCAGTCGAGGAGCGGTGGGATCTAACCAGCCGAGCGACCCCGACGATCTGTCCGCCGCTGAACCGTGCGCAGAAGTGGACAGCGATCCGCAGCCGTATGGCATCGATGTGCACAATCGAACAACCAATGAGCGTCTATACCGTAGTGACAACCGCCCCCCGGACGTAATCTTCGAGGAAGGTTTCCAGCCGAGGGACGCTTCACATACAGACCTTGTAGACTATGTCGAAAACGACACGTCTTCCGTCTTTGTTGGGACATCACGAAGGGATGATATCGGCGAAGAATTCGGAGGACATTACACTTACGAAATAGAATCACCCGGAGGTATTGATGTCAATCAAACATTGGGACCTCACATTTCCTCATACGAGCAAGAAATCGCCTTCCCTGGCGGCATACCCCGCGAGGACATACTTGGCGCACGACCGTACAATTATTCAACAGGGGAGCTGGGCGATTTTGTGAGGAATCCGAACTATGACCCGAGGAGCGTGAGTGGATAGCCACAGCAAAATTCCTGTTCGCGAACGGGACATCGTCCTTATTGGTCGAAATTCTCCCGTCAAGGGCCGCGCGGTCTGCGTTCTAAACGGGACGGATTACACTGTGAGCATCACAGCCGCAGGACGTACCTACGCGCGCACGGCTGTCAGCGCATTCGAGGCATTGTCCGATGTGCGAGATAACCTGGAGCCCGAGGGTTTAGAGCCCGCGATAGAGGGTGCCTGCATTGATGTATACCCGAGCGGACTACAGCTCAATATGGTCGGCGGAATTCGTGCATACCGGTGGACCGGCGGTCCTCGGCCAACCGTGGTTGAAATATTCGCAGACGTGCCCGAAGGGGAGTATGGACGTCTCGCAACCACATCCGCACAGCGCGAGTTTACCGCGAGAATTAGGGGCCTGAGAAATGGGAAATGACCGATCCCCCGAGAGGATCATTACCGACGAGATTCGGGCCGAAGCCCTAACCAGGCCAGGGGGGTGGATATATGCCTTAGATCCGTATTTCGAATCTAAGGACAACGTTCCACCATACGGAATCGAGGGTGCATGGAAGGTCGACGACGACGGATGCGTGATCGACCATTTTCATGTAAACAAAAATTACAAACCGTCACCAATAACGCTCGCGATGCCAGCTCCCCGCGATCCAGTTGAGGCTGCGATGCAGCTATCCGCAACGGGATACGGATCCGATCGTGAGGTGAACCGAGCCCTGATGAATGCCACTGTATTCGTCAGGACCACCGCACCTCAACAGTTGCCGATATATACCGACGCCGATTCCTCATTTGTAGATGTATTTACTAATATGGAAGCTGCTATAGTCGGCAGTCCCGAGATCGATGAGATTGCATTCCCATCCTTGCTGCACGCACTTCCGGATGGTATTCTTCTCAGAATAAATCCGGGCTCCTCGATCACTGTTCGCATACCAATCGACAAGCTGCGACTGGCCTGAGTCGACCACCCGCAACGATGTATATAGCAGGGAATTTTACAGAATTTTGGCCGCTCAGCGTTTCACCGATCAGATCCATCCGAAATAGCGTTGCGAGCGAGCCAGTTGTGCACTCAGAAAAAATATTTCGATACCTCACCAACGGGCACATGATCTCAGCAATTATGGATGCGCCGCGAGATATATTCAACTCAGACGTGAGCATTCCGGGTGCAAGTTCGATTTACACCGACGGCGAATGGATATGGCGATCTGATCTTCAATACTACTTCTCTCGATACCACGTCATTCTTCCTATCGAGTTCATGAACAGAATCTCCGAGTTCGGATATGAGGTGCCCTCAGTTCCGGATGATCAACTGGACAGCATCAGCGATGAAATGCAGGAAAAGATCTACAACTTGTGAAGCACGCAGGCGGGCACAAGCAATAAGGTCGCACACGAATCACTGGTGGCGTGAAAATTGCCCAAATTCGAGGGCGCGGTCGCGGACCTGGAGCTGCCGGATCGAGAACGATCGATGGACCCGGCCCGCAATCAGCGAGACCGAATGAAGGCTACTGGCGAGTGTTTCTGCTAATTACAGAATGAGAGGACATTTCGATATGAAGGTTGCCGGAAGCTTCGATGAGTTAGGTTGATGGCGAGTGGATTTGGCGCAGCTTCCGCCGTCGGTCAGCTCGAAAGATATGTGTCAGCTAACCGAAGAAGTATCGGCAATTCACGTTGGTTCAGTGGCGTACCAACGCGTGACCGTGGCCCGAACCATCCAGGTCGAAAACATGACGACACCCGTTCTGGACGAATGATCACCACGCTCTCAGCAGAGCATCGCCCGAGAAGGGTCCACGACCAGAGCGTGGTGATCAACCGTCCAACGGGACGAGCCGCGCGTACGGCCGGTAGACCCGACCGCGCATCGGCGGCGGGGGCATCGTTGGTCAGACTATGACCGGACGGTCGCCGAACGGACGCCTTCGGCGAGTTCCGCGGTCAGGGCGCGTACCGCGTCGAGGCCCTCGGGCACGGCCGAGACCAGGGCGGATCCGACGATCACGCCGTCGGCGTAGGCGGCGATCTCGGCGGCCTGGGCTCCTGAGCGGACGCCGAGGCCGACGCCGATCGGGATGTCGGAGTGGGCGCGGATGCGCGAGCACAGGGCGGGGGCGGCCGAGGAGACCGCGTCGCGGGCGCCGGTGACGCCCATGGTCGAGGCCGCGTAGATGAAGCCGCTCGAGGCTCCGAGGGTCTTGACCAGACGCTCTTCGGTCGAGGACGGGGCGACCAGGAAGATGCGGTCCAGGTTGTGCGTCGCCGAGGCGACGAACCAGTCGTCGGCTTCGTCGGGGATCAGGTTCGGGGTGATCATGCCCGCGCCACCGGCGGCGGCCAGGTCACGCGCGAAGGTGTCCACGCCGTATTTGAGCACCGGGTTCCAGTAGCTCATCACCACGGCCTGACCACCGGCGTCGGCGATCGCGGAGACCACGGAGAACACGTCGCGCACGCGCACGCCGCTGCGCAGCGCCTGCTCGGCGGCGGCCTGGATGACTGGGCCGTCCATCACCGGGTCGGAGTAGGCGACGCCGACTTCGACGATGTCACAACCGGATTCGACCAGGGCACGGCACGCCGCGATGGAACCGGCGAGGTCGGGGAAGCCCGCGGGCAGGTAGCCGATCAGGGCGGCCCGGCCTTCACTGCGCGCGGTAGCGAAGGTGTTGGCGAGGCGGGACTGCGGGCTCACTGGTTGTGCTCCTGTGCGTCGTCATCGAACAGACCGAACCAGCGCCCGGCGGTGTCCATGTCCTTGTCGCCACGACCGGACAGGTTGACCAGGATGACCGAACCCTCGCCCAGTTCCTTACCCAGCTTCAACGCGCCCGCGACAGCGTGCGCGGACTCGATGGCGGGGATGATGCCCTCGGTGCGCGACAGCAGCAGCAGCGCGTCCATGGCCTCGGTGTCGGTGATGGGCCGGTATTCGGCGCGGCCGATGTCCTTGAGATGGGCGTGCTCGGGGCCAACACCCGGGTAGTCCAGACCGGCCGAGATCGAATGCGATTCGATGGTCTGGCCGTCTTCGTCCTGCAGCAGGTACGAGTAGGCGCCCTGGAACGCGCCTGGCGTGCCACCGGTGAAAGTGGCTGCGTGCCTTCCGGTTTCGACACCGTCGCCCGCGGCTTCGAAACCGACGAGGCGAACGGCGGCATCGGGGATGAACGCGTGGAAGATGCCGATGGCATTGGACCCACCGCCCACACACGCCACGACGGCGTCGGGCAGCCTGCCGGCCTGGTGCGGGAGCTGGATCTGCTCGCGCGCCTCGAGG
Organism: Nocardia sp. NPDC058666; assembly: GCF_042714895.1. Classification (NCBI taxonomy): domain Bacteria; kingdom Bacillati; phylum Actinomycetota; class Actinomycetes; order Mycobacteriales; family Nocardiaceae; genus Nocardia; species Nocardia sp. NPDC058666. The sequence goes on along the minus strand of NZ_JBHXRY010000008.1, from coordinate 65,378 downwards.
CCGATCACGCGCTGGAAGTCGCGCACCAGCAGCGGGAACGGGTGCGGTCCGGCGGCGGTGCCGAAGCAGTAGAACGTGTCGTCGGCGTTGCTGACCCAGTCGCGCAGCGCCTCGTTGATCGCGTCCTTGAGCGTCTGCGAACCCGAGGTCACCGGGATCACCTTCGCGCCGAGCAACCGCATCCGGGCCACGTTCAGAGCCTGGCGGGCGGTGTCGACCGCGCCCATGTAGATCACGCAGTCCAGGCCCAGCAGCGCGCACGCGGTCGCGGTGGCCACGCCGTGCTGGCCTGCCCCGGTCTCGGCGATGACGCGGGTCTTGCCCATCCGCTTGGCCAGCAGGGCCTGGCCCAGCACATTGTTGATCTTGTGCGAACCGGTGTGGTTGAGGTCTTCGCGCTTGAGGAAGATCCTTGCGCCACCGGCATGTTCGGCCAGCCGGGTGCATTCGAACACCGGCGAGGGGCGGCCGGAGTAGTCGCGCTGCAGCCGGTCGAGTTCGTCGAGGAAGCCGCGGTCGGTGCGGATCTTGTCGTACTCGGCGGTGACCTCTTCGATCACGGCCATCAGCGCTTCGGGCACGTGCCGTCCGCCGTAGACGCCGAAGTGGCCGCCCGCGTCGGGTTCGTAGTCGGAGTACTCGGCGACACCGGCGCTCGCCGGGGGCAGCACCGTCACCGAATGCTCCGGCGCGCGGGCTTCGGGCAGGACGGGTGCGCACCGGCGGTGGCCAGCTCTGACACCGCCGCACGCGGGTTGCCGCTGGTGACCAGGCCTTCGCCCACGAGCACGGCGTCGGCGCCCGCACCGGCGTAGGCCAGCAGGTCGGCGGTGCCGCGGATGCCGGACTCGGCCACCCGGATGACCTCCGAGGGCAGGCCGGGCGCGATCCGCGCGAACACGTCGCGGTCGACCTCGAGGGTCTTGAGGTTGCGTGCGTTGATGCCGATCACCGAGGCGCCGGCTTCCAGCGCGCGGTCGGCCTCTTCTTCGGTGTGCACTTCCACCAGGGCGGTCATGCCCAGCGATTCGGTGCGGTCGATCAGCGACGCGAGCACGTCCTGCTCGAGCGCTGCCACGATCAGCAGGATCACGTCGGCGCCGTGGGCACGGGCCTCGTGGATCTGGTACGGGCCGACGACGAAGTCCTTGCGCAGCACCGGGATGTTCACCGCGGCGCGCACGGCGTCGAGATCGTCGAGCGAGCCACCGAAGCGGCGGCCCTCGGTGAGCACGCTGATGATCCGCGCGCCACCCTCTTCATAGGCCTTGGCGAGCACGGCGGGATCGGGGATATCGGCGAGCGCACCCTTGGACGGGCTGGCACGCTTCACCTCGGCGATCACGCCGATACCGTCCTCGTGCAGCGCGGCGTGTGCGTCCAGCGGTCCTTTGACCGCGGCGGCAGCAGCTTTGATCGCTTGAAAATCGAGGAGGGCTTCGCGAGCGGCAACATCCGCCCGGACCCCGTCGAGAATCGAGTCGAGTACCGTCATCTGGCTCGAATCCTTTCTGGGGAGACGCACTTCTCGCCTGAGAGTCCCCTCAGGCGCTGTCTCACCGATGCTGATCAAGAATAAGGGTCGCCCGCACGTGTGGATGCGGCGGGGGTGCCGGGGGTCACTGTCGCCGGGTCACGGTCTGTGGTCGCCGGGCTTGCTGTTGTCGCTGGTTTCGGGCGCGGGGTCGGTGGGGTCGGTGCCCGCGTCCAGGGCATCCCACAGCACCCGGTCGGAAAGCGGTGCGGCGGTGGTCTGCTTGCCCACCGCGGCGCTGGCGTCGGCGCGACGGAACACCGGGTTGTCGTACTTGCCGGTGTCGGCGGCGCGTTCGTCGGTGCGACGGGTGAGCAGTATGCCCGCGGCCAAGGCGCAACACGCGGCGGCGATCGACAGCAGCGCGGGACCGAGGTGCGCCTGCGCGCTGTCCACGACCGCGCGCACCGGCAGCTCGGCCAGGGTGCCCGCCCGCTCGGCGGTTCTGCCCGCGCCGACGGTCAGCGCGAACCCCGGCACCGCGGCCACCGCCGCGATCACCGCGATCACGACCCCGAGCAGTTGCCTGACCACGCCTTTGACCGCGAACGCGGCCGCGATCGAGGCCAGCAGCACCAGTGCGAGCGGGGTGAGCGCGCCGAACCACACGCCACCGTTGAGGTTGTCGGTGCGCGGTTCGGTGAGCCCGTCGGCGGAGTGCACGGTCACCCACGTCATCCGCGAGGCCGCCCACAAACCGCCTGCGGCCAATGCCAACAGCACGACAGGGACGACCGGCTTGGCTGCGGTAGACCTTGCGGGCGCGTCTGTCATAGCTCGCCACCCTCATAGGTCCGCAGCGTCTGCGCCGCGGCGATCGCCTTCAACACCGCCATGGCCTTGTTCCGGGCCTCGGTGTCTTCGGCGATCGGATCGGAATCCGCGACCACCCCCGCACCCGCCTGCACATACGCGGTCCCGTCCTTGAGCAGCGCCGTGCGAATAGCGATGGCCGTGTCGGCGTCACCGGCGAAGTCGAGGTAGCCCACGACCCCGCCGTAGATCCCGCGCCGGGTCGGTTCCAGTTCCTCGATCAGTTCCATCGCCCGCACCTTCGGCGCCCCCGACAGCGTCCCCGCCGGGAAGCAGGCCCGCACCGCGTCGAGCGCGACCTTGCCCTTCGCCAGGTGCCCGGACACCGTCGACACCAGGTGCATCACGTGGCTGTACCGCTCGACGTGCCGGTACTGGGTGACCTTGACCGTGCCAGGCTGACACACCCGCCCCAGATCGTTGCGCCCCAGGTCCACCAGCATCAGATGCTCGGCGTTCTCCTTGTCGTCGGCAAGCAGATCCTTCTCGAGCAGGATGTCGTCCTCGGCGGTCTGTCCTCGCCACCGCGTGCCCGCGATCGGATGTGTCGTGGCCACACCATCTTTCACGGTCACCAGCGATTCAGGACTGGACCCCACGATCGAGAACGCGGTGCCACCCTGCCCGTCGGGAATGTGCATCAAGTACATGTACGGACTGGGATTCGACGCCCGCAGCATCCGGTACACGGCCAGCGGCGACCCGGTGTAATCCATTTCGAAGCGCTGCGACAGCACCACCTGGAACGCCTCGCCCGCCTCGATCTCCTTGATCAGACGACGCACGCCCGCACCGAATTCCTCGGTGGTGCGCCTGCGCAGAAACTGCGGTTCGGGCTGGTCGAACACCGCCACCGTCGACGGCGCGGGGGTGGCCAATGCGGCGGTCATCTTGTCCAGGCGCGCGACCGCGTCGTCGTAGGCGGCGTCGACGTTGGAGTCGGTGCCGTCCCAGTTCACCGCGTTGGCGATGAGCGTGATCGCGCCCTCGTGGTGGTCGAACGCGGCCAGATCGGTGGCCAGCATCAGCACCAGTTCGGGTAGCCGCAGATCGTCGGCGGCCAGTTCGGGCAGCCGTTCGATGCGGCGCACCGCGTCGTAACCGAGGTAGCCGACCATGCCGCCGGTCAGCGGCGGCAGGCCGGGCAGCCGTTCGGTGCGCAACAGTTCGAGGGTCTCGTGCAGTACGCGCAGCGGGTCGCCGCCGGTGGGTGCGTCGGCGGGCACCGCACCCAACCAGGCCGCTTCGCCGTCGATCACGGTCAACGCCGACGGGCTGCCGGCGCCGATGAACGACCAGCGCGACCACGACCGTCCGTTCTCGGCGGATTCGAACAGGAAGGTGCCGGGCCGGTCACCGGCCAGCTTCGAATAGGCCGACAGCGGAGTTTCGGAGTCCGCCAGCACTTTTCGGGTCACCGGGACGACCCGGTGCTCGGCGGCGAGCAGCCGGAACTGTTCGCGGGTCGTGGTGGTTGGTGTCGACGCGCCCTGCATGCGCCCATCATCCCAGGCGTGCCGCGCTCGGTGCGCGCGGACCCGACCCCGCGCGCAATCGCGGCGTGACCGGGCTCACTACACTCGCGCGCGTTCCATGTCGAATGCGCTATCCCCTTCCCGAGAGGAGCAATGTTGTACCCCTCGCACCAGGGCGCACAGGACGGCCGTGTGGTCGTCCCGTCGCAGCAGCACTACGGTCCCGGCCAGCAGTCGGCCCGCAGCGCGCTCAATTCGTTCGTCACCTACGCCAAGGCGATTCAGGATCTGGACAAGAAGACCTTCCCCGACGAGTACGCCGGGCACAGCGACCGCCTCCGGGAGCTGGAACCGTTGTTGCGCGCGCACGGCATTCTCGACGTGATGCAGATCCGCAATCCCGATATCGCGGCGCTGTTCTCGCAGTAGGTGCAGGGAAGGGCCCTTCTTCGCACGCGCGGACGGGGGCCCTTTTCACCCGCTAGGGTCGGGGTATGCAGCCAGGCCAGCCCGCTCCGCAGTTCGAGCTCCCCGACCAGTCCGCACAACTCCGTTCGCTGGACGGCTTGCTCGCCGACGGCCCGGTCGTGCTGTTCTTCTACCCCGCCGCCAACACCCCCGTGTGCACGGCGGAGGCCTGCCACTTCCGTGATCTCAGTGGCGAGTTCGCCGCGTTGGGCGCCACGTGCGTCGGCATCAGCACCGACAGCACCGAGGTACAGGCCGGATTCGCCACCAAGCAGCGCCTGGATTACCCGGTGCTGTCCGATGTCGACGGTGCCGTGGCCGCCGCGTTCGGTGTGAAGCGTGGCCTGCTGGGCAAGATCGCCCCGGTCAAACGGCACACCTTCGTCATCGACACCGATCGCACGATCTTGAAGATCGTCACCGGCGAGATCCGCGCGAACGTGCACGCCGACGAGGCGCTGGCGTTCCTGCGCGAACGCACCACCACCCCCGAGTAGCACCGTCGGCGAAACGCCGGGCCACGGATCGACGCCCGGCACCCCGCACGCCTTTACCCTGGGGCAATGACAACCGGCGAGGTGCAGTCGAACGGTCAGAAGTCCACCGCCATCGTGTGGCGTAACCGGGCGATCATGGTGGTGGCCACGCTCGTGGTGCTGGTGGCCGCCTACTTCATCCTGGCCTCGTTCATTCCGCGATGGTGGGCGCAGCGCCTGGCCAACACCGTGCACGGCAGTTTCAGTTCGGGCATCTGGTGGGGCCTGGTGTACGGCATCGTGTTCACGTTGGTGCCGTTGCTGCTGCTGATCTTCGCGGTGCGGGTGTGGAAGAAGAAGGGCGGCAAGTTCCTCGCGGGCGCGGCGGCGATCGTGGCATTGGTGTGCGCGCTGCCGAATCTGATGACGTTGACGATCGTGTTCGGTGGCAACAATGCCGCACACGCGGGCGAACGCATTCTCGACGTCGACGCCCCCGCTTTCCGCGGTGCCAATCTGGTCGGCGCGATCATCGCCGCGCTGTTGTTCGCGCTGGTGCTGGGCCTGATGGGCAAGCGTGGACTCAGCCGTCACAAGGCCGCCAAGGCCGCCGAGGCCGCGCAGCAGCCGCCGCAGCGCTCCACCCCGCCGATGACCGGCGACCGCTAGCACCACCGCACAGCCGCGCGACGGTGTGAGTGAGCTCACGACCGTCGCGATCTGGCGGACGTCACAGCGACGTCGTGGCAAACTCGGTGAGGTGCGCGCCCCACTCCCTGTTATCCGTCGCCGCGCCGCGAGGCAGTTCCGGCGATGACCCAGTGGCTCGACCCCGTCGAACAGCGCGCATGGCAGGCGATCGTGGCGCTCATGACCCGGATTCCGGGCGCGTTGGACACCCGCCTGCAGCGCGAGTCCGGCCTGACCCATTTCGAGTTCCGGGTGCTGAGCATCCTCTCGGAGGAGGCGGGCCATCGCCTACAGCTCAGTGACCTGGCCCATAAAGCAAACGCGTCGCTATCGCGGCTGTCGCATGTGGTGTCGAAGCTGGAACGTCTGGGCTGGGCGCGACGCGACACCGCCGCGGGCCGACGCGGGGTGTACGCGGTGCTCACCGACGACGGTTTCGAGAAGGTGATCGCCGCGGCGCCGGGCTATGTGGCCGCGGTGCGCGGGCTGGTCCTGGACGGGCTGTCCGACAAGCAGACCGCGCAACTGGCCGTACTCGGCGAGACCATGTCCGAACGGTTGAATCGGATCCTGGTCGACGACGACTAGTTCGCGGCCAGTAGCACGTCGGTGTCGAAGCAGGTGTGGGTGCCGGTGTGACAGGCCGCGCCTTCCTGATCCACGATCAGCAGCAGCGTGTCGCCGTCGCAATCCAAGCGCACCTCGTGCACGTACTGGGTATGCCCGGAGGTTTCGCCCTTGACCCAGTACTGCTGACGCGATCGCGAAAAGTAGGTCGCCTTACGGGTTTCCAGCGTGCGGGCGAGGGCTTCGTCGTCCATCCACGCCATCATCAGCACGTCGCCGGTGGCCTTCTCCTGCGCGATCGCGGCGATCAGTCCGTCCTCGGTGCGCTTGAGGCGGTCGGCGATTGCGGGGTCAAGGCTCATGCCTCGTTTATAACAGTCTGCAGTTCGATGGCCACCAGCAGTTCGACGAGGTCGTTGACGCTGCGTACATTGCGGCCGGTGAGTTCCTGGATGCGCCCCAGCCGGTATTTGGCGGTATTGAGGTGGATGTGCAGCGCGTCGGCGGCTTCGCGCAGGTTCATGTCCGCGGCGGCGAACGCGCGGATGGTCTCGGCCAGCGAGCCGCACCGCGCGCGATCTTCGGCCAGGGCGCTGCTGATTCGCGGGTCCACCAGTTGCCGGGTGGTCTCGTCGGCGCGCAACAGCAGGTATTTGAAGGGGGTGAGCTGCGGCAGCGCGAGCACTCCCCCGCCTTCGGGCAGCAGGGCCAACGCCGCTTGCGCCTGCCGGTAGGCGCGCGGAATCTGCGCGACTTCGGTGACGGCGGTGCTCACCCCGATCGCCAGGGTGACGCCCTCGGCGGCCAGCTTGTCGCGCAGTTCGCGCAACCGCTCGCACAGCCCGTCGGCCGGCCCGTCTTTCATCAGGGCGGGCACGGCCACGATCTCCGACCCGCGCACCACCGACATCGTCCGCAACCCGTTGACCGTGCAGCGCGCCACCGCCGCCGCGACCAATTGCCGTGCCTCACCGAGCTTTTCGGCGGTGTCGCCGCTGTGTTCGGCGGTATCGAGCACCACCGCGGTCACCACAACCACGGGCGCGACCCGTTCGGCGCCGATGCCGTGCGCGGTGGCCACCGACAGATGCGGACCGCTGGCGGGCAACGCACCGTCGAGCAGCGCGTTCATCAGCGCCTGACTGTCGCGCCCGGATTCCGCGGCCACATACTGCTGGAAGTCCAGGTACGCGTCGGTGGCCTGACTGCTGACCAGGTCGGTGTAGCGGGCCAGCGGCCCCGCCATCGACAGCACCGCCTCGCGCCCGGCCTCGGTGTCACCGGCGTGCCGCAGCAGCGATTTCCAAATGGCCTGCTGGCCCAAGCGAAACGCCGCGATGTAGTCCGACAGCGGCAGCCCGGCGCGAGCGCGGCGCGCGGCAGCCCGACGGGCATACGCGATATCGGACGGACAGATCCGGCGATGTTCGAGCAGCGCACCCAGACCCGTGCGGCTCAGCCGGGCCAGCTGATCGTGCACATCCTGGAGTACGACCGGGTCGGCGGTGGCGTATCCGGGCAGCTGCACGCGGATCTTGGCCATCACATCGTCGGCGATCACCTCGGCGTCGTCATAGGCGCACCCGGCGATCCGTTGCCGCTCTGCCTGCACCGATTCAGATTCGGACAAAAAAGGCAATTGTGACCCAGGCGACATAGTCGGGGAGTGTGCATGACACCACTCAGAGTGTCAACTACGTCACACTGTCCGCAGCGGACGATCCCTGCCGCAAAACTTGGTCCACAGCGTCCAATGTGGGCTGTGACCTGCAAATTTAATATTGGCGCCATGCTCGAGATATCCAACCTGACGGTGCGCTTCGGCGGCATCACCGCGTTGCAGGACGTCGGGTTCACGGTCGCGCCCGGCGAGATGGTGGGCCTGATAGGACCCAACGGCGCGGGAAAGACCACGCTGTTCAACTGCATGACCCGCCGCAACCGCCCGACCTCGGGCACCATGCGCTACCTCGACACCGACCTGGGCAGCGTGCGCCCCGATGCGCTGGCAGGCCTCGGCATCGCGCGCACCTTCCAGAACCTGGGCCTGTTCCAGCGCCTGTCGGTGCGTGACAACGTGCTCATCGGCGCCCACCATCGGGCCTGCGCGGGATTCGTGTCGGCGGGCCTGCGGCTGCCCAAGGTGCGCCGCGAGGAGAAACTGCTGCGCGCCGAAGCCGACGAACTGCTCGAACGCCTCGACCTGACCGCGGTCGCCGACCACCCCGCCGCCGGGCTGCCGTTCGGCACGCTCAAGCGCATCGAGTTGGCCAGGGCGCTGGCGGTGCGGCCGAAACTGCTGCTGCTGGACGAGCCGGTCAACGGCCTGAGCCACGGCGAAGTCGACGAATTCGCGCAGCGCCTGCGTGCCCTGCAGGCCGACCTGAAACTGACCGTGATCGTGGTCGAACACCACATGGGCTTCGTGATGGGCACCTGCGACCGGGTGATCTGCCTGGAGTTCGGCCAGGTCATCGCCGAGGGCAAACCCGAAGAGGTTCAACAGAATCCGGCCGTTATCCGTGCGTATCTAGGGGCTGCGGCATGAGCGAGTTCTTGAAGATCACCGACCTGCACGCCGGCTACGGCGCCGCGAAAGTCCTGCATGGCGTGAGCTTTTCGGTCGACAAGGGCACCGTCTGCGCGATCCTGGGCCCCAACGGCGCGGGCAAGACCACCTTGCTGCGCGCGCTGTGCGGGATGATCAAAGTCCGCGGCAGCCTGCTGCTGGACGGCGACGAAGTGTCCGGTCGCGCTCCAGAAGCCATGGCGCGCATGGGCGTTGCCCATGTCCCCGAGGGCCGCGGCACCTTCGCCCCGCTCACGGTCGAAGAGAACCTGCGCCTGGGCGCCTATCCCCGACGCGATCGTGCCGCGGTGGAAACCGACCTGGCTCGCGTCTACGACTACTTCCCGATCCTGCGCGACAAACAGCGCGACGCGGCAGGCGGCCTGTCCGGCGGCCAGCAGCAGATGCTGGCCATCGGCCGAGCCCTGATGCTGCGCCCCCGCATGTTGCTGCTGGACGAGCCCTCGCTGGGTTTGTCGCCGCTGGTCACCCAGGAGCTGTTCGGGATCGTTCGCACCATCAACGAAGAGGAACGCACCACGGTGATCGTCGTCGAACAAAACGCCCACCTGGCCCTGAGTGTGGCCCAGCAAGCGCACGTCCTGGAAACCGGACGCATCGTGTTGTCGGGCACCGCCGAGCAGATCCGCGCCGATGAGCAGGTCACCCGCTCCTACCTGGGCATCACGGTGAAGCCGTGATCGAATTCCTGCAGCAACTCGTGGAGGGCCTGTCCGCGGGCGCCATCTACGCGGGCCTGGCACTGGCGCTGGTCCTGATCTACCGGTTCACCGGCATCGTCAACTTCGCCCAGGGCGAGCTGGCCATGTTCTCGGCGTTCCTGGCCTGGCAACTGAGCCAGGTCATGCCGTTCTGGGCGGCCCTGCCGCTGACCCTGGTGATCTCGTTCGCCGGCGGCATGCTGATCGAACGGGTGGTCATCCGCCCGGTCGAGGGCGCACCCGAGATCACCCTGGTGATCGTGACCATCGGCTTGTTCTTCACCATCAACGCCATCGCGGGTTGGATCTGGTCGTATCAGACCAAGTCGTTCCCGAATCCCTTCCCCGAGGGCGCATTACGCGGCGGCGGCCTGAGCATCGGTTACGGCAGCCTCGGCATTCTGATCGTGGTCGCGCTGGTCATGGCGCTGCTGTATCTGCTGTTCCGGTACACCCGGATCGGGCTGGCGATGCGGGCGGTGGCGTGTAATCCGCAGTCCGCCAAGCTGGTCGGCATTCGAGTCGGCACGGTGCTGGCACTGGGTTGGGGTCTGGCCGCACTGGTCGGGGCGGTGTCGGGCGTGCTGTCGGCGCCGCTGCTGTTCCTCGAGCCCAACATGATGGCGGGCGTGGTGATCTACGCGTTCGCCGCGGCGACCCTGGGCGGCATGGACTCCCCCGGCGGCGCGGTGGCGGGCGGTTTGATCGTCGGTGTCGCCGAAACCCTCACCGGCGCGTACGTCGACTGGATCGGCACCGAGCTCAAAATCGGTGTGCCGCTGGTGATCATCCTGGGCGTGCTGTTGCTGCGCCCGCAAGGTCTGTTCGGACACGCGGTGGTGGAACGAGTATGAGCGAGTTGAACATTGCGGCCCCGGCGGCGACTTCTGCTGCCCCCCAATCGAAATCGATCACCGATCGGCTGAGCACCCTGCGCTGGCCGTTGATCGCGACCATCGCGGTCGTGCTGGTGGCCACCGTGGCCCCCTTCCAACTGGTGCCCTTCCACACCTTCCAGCTGGCCATGGCCATGATCTACGCGGTCGCGCTGCTGGGTTTGAACCTGTTGGTGGGCCACACCGGCCAGATCTCGCTGGGCCACGGCGCCTTCTTCGCGATCGGCGCGTACACCGCGGCGGTGGGGATAGTGCAGTGGGACCTGCCGTATCTGGCCACGATCCCGATCGCCGCGGCCATCACCTTCGTGCTCGGCTTCGCCCTGGGCGTGCCTGCCCTGCGACTGCGCGGCCTGTATCTGGCACTGGTCACCCTGTCGATCGCGATCTTCCTGGTCCCGCTGCTGAAGCACTTCGACGGCCTCACCGGCGGTTCGATGGGCCTCACGGTCACCAAGCCGCAACCGCCCGCCTGGACCGGCCTGGCCGAGGACCAGTGGCTGTACTTCCTGGCCCTGGTCACCGCCGTGCTCAGCTTCGTGTTCGTCGCCGGAATGCTGCGCTCCCGGGTCGGTCGCGCACTGCACGCGGTGCGCGACAACGAAACCGCCGCCGAAGTACTCGGGGTGAACCTGGCCCACTACAAAACCCTGGCCTTCGCCTGGAGTGCACTGCTGGCCGGCATCGCGGGCTGCGTCTACACCTGGGTGATCGCCTACGTCTCGCCGGACTCGTTCGCGTTGGCACTGTCGATCACCCTGCTGGCCGCGCTGGTCGTGGGCGGGCTCGGCACGACCTGGGGGCCGGTGATCGGCGGACTGTTCATGATGTTCGTGCCCAGCTTCGCCCAGGACGTCAACAAAGCCGCCCCCGGCGTCATTTTCGGACTGCTGATCATCGCGGTCATGTACCTCGCGCCCAAGGGACTGGCCGGCTTGGCCACCCAGTGGACGCAGTGGCTCGGACAACGTGTCCGGAAAGGGAAATCTCATGCGCATTAAGGCAATTCGCACCATCGGCATGACCGCGGCACTGCTTGCCACGCTCACCGCCTGCGGTGGTCGTGGCGAGGAAGCCGGTTCCGTCGGTCAAGGTGACTGCAAGGGTCAGCAGACCACCGGCATCACCGACACCTCCATCAAACTCGGTGGGTCCTATCCCCTGTCGGGTCCGGCCTCGGCCTACGCGGAGATCCCCAAGGGCGCCAAGGCCTACTTCGACTACATCAACGCCGAACAGGGCGGCATCGACGGCCGCAAGGTCGAGTACCTGGTGCGCGACGACGGCTACCAGCCGCCCAAGACCGTCGAGGAGGTCCGTCGACTGGTCGAACAGGACCAGGTCTTCGCGGTGTTCCAGACCCTGGGCACCGCCACCTCCTCGGCGGTGTGGGATTACCTGAACCAGCGCAAGGTTCCGCAGATCTTCGTGGCCACCGGCGCCAACAAGTTCGGTGCCGACCCGGCGAAGAACCCGTGGACCATCGGCTGGCAGCCCAGTTACCACACCGAGGCCACCGCCTACGCGCAGTACGTGAAGAAGCTGAAGGCCGACGCGACCGTATCGGTGCTCTACCAGAACGACGACTTCGGCAAGGACCTGCTCAACACCTTCACCGCGGGCATCGCGGGCAGTGGCGTGAAGGTGATCGCCGAGCAGAGCTACGAGGTCACCGACCCCACCGTCGACGCGCAGGTCCGCAACCTGGCCAACTCCAAAGCCGATGTGTTCCTGAACTTCTCGACGCCGAAGTTCGCGCTGCAGGCCCTGGCCGCGGACGTGCGCAACATCGACTGGAACCCCAAGCACGTGCTGGCGCAGGTGTCCAACACCTCCACCAACATGAAGCCGGTGGGCTTCCAGAACGTGCAGGGCGTGGTCAGCGCGGCCTTCCTCAAGGATCCGGGCGACCCGCGCTGGACCGCCGACAACGGCATGCAGACCTTCAAGACCAAGGTCGCGCAGTACTCCCCCGGCGCCGACACCGGCAACGGACACCTGATGACCGGCTGGGCCATGGCCGAGAGCTTCCACAAGACCATGGCAGCGGCGAAGTGCCCGACCCGCGAGGGCCTGCGCGACGCGATGCGTTCGATCGACAACGTCGCCGTCGATCTCATGCTGCCGGGCGTGTCCATGAAAACCACTGCCACAGACGGCTTCCCGCTCGAAGCCATCGGCATGATGACCTTCACCGGTGACCACTGGACGGTCAGCGACGAGGTCATCAGCACCGCGGGCAAGTAGCAGCCGCTCCCTCGTTGCGCAGCGCGTTCCCGCGTGCGCGCACCGCCGGGAAGTACGCACCGCCGTTTCGCCGGCCCGCCCGATCATCTCGTCGGGCGGGTCGGCTCGTGGCCGTTGTCGGCCGGTAAGGAATTCCCCATGCGCAGAACAGTTTTCGGTGCCGAGCACGTCACCTTCCGGGCGACGGTGCGCGCGTTCATCGAGGCCGAGGTCGTGCCGAGCTTCACCCGGTGGTTCGACGACGGGCTGGTGCCGCGCGAATTCTATTACCGGCTGGGCGAACTCGGGATTCTCGGCCTGGAGGTGCCCGTCGAATACGGCGGTTCGGGCATCGACTCGTACCTGCATCGTGCGGTGCTTTCCGAGGAGATTGCCCGCGCCGCAGTGTCTTTCGGTGGTTCCAGCGCGCATGTCTCTCGCTGCCTGCCACTGCTGAAAGACCTGGCCACCGAAGCACAGCGGGCGCGCTGGTTGCCCGGATTCGTCACCGGGGAAACGATGTTCGCACTGGCGGTGGCCGAACCCGGCACCGGCATGGAGGCCGCGGGGATGCGCACCACCGCCCCGTTGTCGCTGGACCGCACACAGTACCTGCTCAACGGTTCCAAGACCTTCGTCACCGGCGGTGTGCACGCCGACCGCGTGATCGTGTGCGCGCGCACCGCGCCCCCGCGCGCCGACGACCCCACCTACGGTTTGTCGCTGCTGGTCGTGAACACCGACGCCCCCGGCTTCCGCGTCGGTCGCGCCCTGGATACGTTGGGCCGCAAGGTCTCCGACACCGCCGAACTCACCTTCACCGACGTGCGCGTGCCCGTGACCGACCGCCTCGGCATCGCCGACCTGGGCCTGAATCATCTTGCCGCCCAACTCCCCCACGAACGCCTGGGCATCGCCGTGGGCGCCTACGCCCAGGCCAAGGCCGCCATCCGCTTCGCCTGCCTGCACACCGCACAACGCAGCCCCGCCACCGCATTTCAGACCACCAAGTTCGAATTGGCCGCCTGCCGTGCGGAACTCGACGCCATCGAGGCCATGGTCGACCGCGCCCTGCACGCCCACGATCGCGGCGAACTCACCGCCGCCGACGCCGCCTCGGTCAAACTGTTCTGCACCGAAACCGCGGGCCGCATCATCGACCGCTCACTCCAATTGCACGGCGGCTTCGGCTATCTGGCCGATTCCCCCATCGCACGCCTGTACGCCGACCACCGCATCGACCGCATCCAGGCCGGCACCAGCGAAGTACTGCGCACGGTGATCGCCGCCGACATGGGTTTGTAGGTCAGCGGACGGTGATGCCGTCCGCGCGCATCGCGTCCTTGACCTGACCGATGGTCAGATCGCCGAAGTGGAACACGCTGGCGGCCAACACCGCATCGGCACCGGCGTGCACGGCCGGCGGGAAGTGTTCCACCGCGCCGGCGCCCCCGCTGGCGATCACCGGCACGCTCACCGCGGCCCGCACCGCGGTGATCATCGGCAGGTCGAAACCGGCTTTGGTGCCGTCGGCGTCCATCGAGTTCAGCAGGATCTCGCCCACACCCAGTTCGGCGCCGCGGATGGCCCATTCGACGGCGTCGATGCCGGTGCCGCGCTTGCCACCGTGGGTGGTGACCTCCCAGCCGGACGGGGTGGCGGGTTCACCGTCGGGCACGGTGCGCGCGTCGACCGAGAGCACGATGCACTGGGCGCCGAAACGCTGCGACATCTCGAACAGCACTTCGGGGCGGGCGATGGCGGCGGTGTTCACCGACACCTTGTCCGCGCCCGCGCGCAGCAGCCGGTCGACGTCTTCGACCGTGCGCACGCCACCGCCGACGGTGAGCGGGATGAAGATCTGTTCGGCGGTGCGGGTCACCACGTCGAGCATGGTGCCGCGGTCGCCGGTGGAGGCGGTGACGTCGAGGAAGGTCAGCTCGTCCGCGCCCTGGGCGTCGTAGGTCGCGGCCAGTTCCACCGGGTCGCCCGCGTCGCGCAGGTTCTGGAAGTTCACGCCCTTGACCACGCGGCCCGCGTCCACGTCCAGGCAGGGGATCACCCGGACCGCCAGGGTGCTGGGCGCGGTGCTGCTCATGATGGTGTCCCTCGTTCTTCTTCGCTGACCGTGCAGATCATGTCAAGGAGTTCTTCGTGCACGCCCGGCGCGGCGGCCAACACCGAACCCGACGTGATCGTCCACGGCGCGCCGGCCAGGTCGGTGACCACGCCCCCCGCGGCGCGCACCAGCGCGACTCCCGCGGCGTTGTCCCAGGGGTGATGCCCGAAAATGACCGCACCACCGAGCACACCCGAGGCGGTGAAGGCCAGGTCGATGCCGGTGGCGCCGTGCATGCGCACCCGCGAGGACAGCCGGCTCAATGCCCCGAGCAGGTCGAACCGGAACTGCCCGGAGATGCGGCCCGCCGAGTCCAGGTTGAACGCACCGAACCCGATCATGGAATCGGACAGTTTGGCCGGTTCCAGCGGCGGCAACGCGACCCCGTCCAGATACACCGGCCCGCCGATCACCGCGGCGTACCGGCGTCCGAGCATGGGCAGCCAGGTCAGACCGATCACCGGTTCGCCTTCGTGCACCAGCGCCAGCAGGATCCCCGACATCGGGTGTCCCGACGAGTAATTGAAGGTTCCGTCGATCGGGTCCAGGACCCAGGCCGTGCCCGAGGTCAGCGCGGGCCCGCCGAATTCCTCACCGTGCACGGCGATTCCGGTGCGCTGCCGCAGTTCCGCGGAGATGGTGCGTTCGAGCTCGAGATCGAGTTCGGTGGCAAAGTCGTTGCGGCCCTTGGTGACCGCGCTGGGCGCCCCGAGCCCTTCGACGAATCGCGGCACCACCGAGTCCAGAATCTGGGTGGCGACATTGCACAGGTCGGTCAGTTCGGCGGTGCTCAGCGCGGCAGTCATCGGCGGTGTCAGCGCACCGCGGCCAGGGCTTCGGGCAGCGTGAACCGCCCCGCGTACAGCGCCTTACCGATGATCGCGCCCTCCACACCTTCGGGCACGAGCTTCGAGATCGCGACCAGATCCTCGAGCACCGAGATACCGCCCGACGCGACCACCGGCGCCTCGGCCGCATTGGCGACTTCGCTGAGCAGTTCGAGGTTGGGCCCGGTCAACGTGCCGTCCTTGGACACATCGGTGACCACATACCGCGAACACCCGTCCCGCTCGAGCCGCTCGAGCACCTCCCACAGGTCCCCGCCATCGGTGACCCATCCACGCCCCCGCAGCCGCCACTGCCCGTCGATCTGCTTCACGTCCAGCCCCACCGCGATCCGGTCGCCGTACTCGCCGAGCACCCGCGCACACCACTGCGGATCCTCGATCGCCGCGGTCCCGATATTGACCCGCGCACACCCGGTAGCCAGCGCGGCCTTCAACGAATCGTCGTCCCGGATACCACCGGAAAGTTCAACCTTCACATCGAGCTCACCGACCACCTGCGCGATCAGCTCCCGATTACTCCCCTTACCGAAGGCAGCATCCAAATCCACCAGATGCACCCATTCGGCCCCCGCCTGCTGCCACGCCAACGCCGCATCCCGAGGCGACCCATAACTGGTCTCGCTACCGGCCTCCCCTTGCACAAGGCGCACGGCCTCACCATTGGCGACATCGACAGCGGGCAACAACACAAGACTCACGCCGACCAGACTAGTAGGTCGCTACCCCATCGCCCGCTTCCGGCCTGCGCGATTGCGGCCCGAGTCACTCACACTCACCGCACACATCGGCCCGACCGAAACCACGGCCGGATATCGACCTGCCGTTACCACCGGCGGTAGGATGATTACATGAGCCGAAGCAAGAAGTACTCCGTCAGCCTGCCGGAAGACCTTGCCGAGGCAGTGCGCGACCAGGTGGGCTCAGGAGGCTTCTCCGCCTACATCGCCGTTGCCCTCGAACGGCAGGTCGCCATGGACAAGCTCGGCGAGATCGTCGCCGATTACGAACGCGACCACGAGCCCCTCGACAAGCGCGACATCGATGCGGCACGGGCCCTGCTGCGCGGTGCAGCGAACTCCGCCGACTCGGCCGCTTGATGCCAGGAACGCTGCTGCTGGATTGCGAAGGTCTTTCCCTGCTGTATCGACAGGATCGGGCCGCGCTGGTCATGATCGAAGCGGCCCGCAGAGAAGGCGTCCGCGTCGGAACCACCGCGATGACCCGCCTGGAAGCCGAGAACTCGAAGGTTCAGCGCGCCCGCATCGCCTGGAACCTCTCTCGCCTCGACGTCCACGACATCACCCGTACGGTCAGTGACGACGCCGCGGAACTACTGCGTGCCCACCGACTTCACGGCCATAAATTCGCCATCGACGCGACCCTGGCCGCCATCGCCCGCCGAGCCGAACGGCCGGTCTCGGTCTACACCTCCGACCCGGAGGACCTAACCCTGCTGTGCGGCAAGGGAATACAGATCATCCCGATCAAGAGATAGCTCAGGCATACGCGTCGAGATCCGGGCCCCTGCGGCCGCGAAACTCCCCGGTGCCAAGATCCGCCGTCGACTGTTCTGGCGCTACACGCACTACCTCAGCCGCACCTGCATCGGCCGATCGAGTCTGGAATCAGGTCGCATGATGGGCAGCGCTCGACCGCCCGTGGGACATTGCGAGCCGCAGGAGGTTGTTGGTACTTCCAGTCCTCGGTCTTTGGCTGCGAGGCAAGTCTGGACGCGCGTGCCGCGATCGCATTTCTGCGTTGCCTGGCCGAACCGACGAGAACGTCCCACCGTCTTCGCGTCGCAGTCCCGACCCCCAGGTCTCGCGCCGAATCCCGCTGGTCCGCCGACACGACGGGATCACGCCTTCGCCATTTCCTGCGCCACCTCTGCCACCGGCCGACCACCGCAGTCTCCGCCTCCGCAGGCTTCGGCACGGTTGCCGAGTTACGGCCAGTCCGATTGGGACGAGAGGGTCGCGGCACAACGCGATTGGCCGCTGCGGCTTGCGCGGCCTTCATCTGGCGGGCGACAGTGGGAAGCAATTCCGGTGTGACGCCCCGTATTCCGGCACTATCCGCTGCCGCTCGACACCTTGCGAGATCACCATCCGGGTTGGCCGCCAACCACTTCCACACAAATGCGTAGGCCTCGGGCGTCGCGCCCTTCCGCCCAGTGCTCTTCCTCGGCTTCGTCGACGATGACTGAGTCTGCTCTCTGACCCCCGGCTGAGTCGCCCCGAACTCGAACGGATCGCGAATGTCATCGTTCGCCGAATCGAATCCGGGATCCAAGTCATCCCGATGGGACCGATTCGCGTACCAGTCACCGATCGACACCATTGCCTCTTCCCCCGGAGTTGGCCCTCCGTGCGGTCAACCCGTTACTTGACCGAAGCTTAGATGCGGGCACCGACAATCGGATACACAATCCCGGCGGATTCAGCCGAGGCGACGGCGGAGTTCTGGGAGGCCCTCGCCGGTGAGGTCGTCGAGGGCGACGGTGCGGCCGACCACGGCCAGGACGATGGCCTCGCCGGGGCCGCGGATTTCCGGGCCGGTGCCCGAGGTCCAGTCGACGTCGGTGGCGGTGAAGCGCAGCCCCTTGGTGAATCTGCCGGGGAAGGCGAAGGGGTCCGGGTAGGACAGGACGGCTTTGAGTCGGTCGGCGGGGATGGTGCGGGGGCGGCCGAGTGGGCGGCGGATGTCCTGGTGGTGGACTACCAGGTCCGACAGCATCAGCCGGGGTGAGAGTTTCGACAGTCGGCCTGACTCGTTTTCGAGCTTGTCCACCAGCTGTTCGGTCGACAGTCCCGAGAACGACTGTGCGAGTGCGTTATTGGTTCTGTTCACCGACCCGAGATTTCTCACCACGACGCCCGCATAGCTCAGCGGACTCAGCGTGTCCTGCAGCAGATGCCCGACGACGTCGCGCACCCGCCACCCCGCACACAGCGACGGCGTCTCCCACTCCTGCTCGCGCAGACTGCGCAGCAGTGCGACCAGTTCGGTCCGTTCCTGGATCAACATCCCCCGATAGCTCATACCGCCACCCTAGAGCGCGCCTGCGGCGTCCCGTATCCACCCACGGTCGGATTTTGTTGGGCGAGAAGCGATCACGACCGGCGTGGCCGGAGTCGGTGCACCGATCCACGCAGCGGTCCGGCCGCGCTGAGGCCATGCGAGACAATGGACGCCGCGAACTTCACCTCCACGAACAGGACTCCCTTGGCCAAGCAGAATCGTCGACGTCGCACAGGTCGTAAACCGGCTGCCGCTCCCGGACTTCCGGTCGAGCAGGCGCTGTCGGGTGACCCGTCGCAGGTAGCCGACGCGATCGCGACCGTGGCCTTCCTGGCAGCCCAGGGCGACAAGAACGCGATCGAGCGATTCGTCGAACAGGTAAGCGACGCGGATCTCTCTCCCGGCCTACAACTGGCCGCGCAACGAATCATCGCCCGCGCCTTCGACTTCGGCTGGCTCCCCACCGACATCCACGAGGCCGCACGCAGGCGAGTAGACGAGTTCGCCACCGCTTACCTGACCGACCTGATGGCCGAACATCGCGCCGATTTCCCCACCGAATCCGTCGACGAGATCTGGCAGTCGCAACTGACCGAACTCGACGCCCAGGTGTGGTGGGCACTGGACCGCCCCCACCTCCCCCAGTGGGCCGACCGCACCCTCCTCACCGCCGACGAGGCCCTCACCGCGGCCCTGAGCGCCCTGTCCCTGCTCATCCAACTCCCGAAACTCGAGCAGATCGCTCCGCTGCCCGGCACCCGCACACACACCACCCACCACCACGTCGACGAGAAAACCCTCGGCCGAGTCCGCGGCCTGCTGGCCAAAGCCGAGTCCACCTCCTTCGCCGAAGAAGCGGAAACCCTGTCCGCCAAGGCGCAGGAACTGATGACCAAATACGCGATCGACCGGGCCCTGCTCGATTCCCAACGCACCGACCCCGACCTGCCCGCCGCCCGCCGAATCTGGCTCGAAACCCCGTACACCGACGCCAAAGCCCTGCTCATCGACATGGTCACCCGAGCCAACCGCGCCCGCGCGATCTTCGTGGCCGACTGGGGTTTCGTCACCGTCGTCGGCGACGACACCGACCTCGACGCGGTAGAAATCCTGTCCACGTCGCTGCTGGTCCAGGCCACCCGAGCCATGATCGACAACGCCACTACCGAGGAATCCCGCTCCCGCCACTACCGCAAGGCCTTCCTCACCGCCTACGCCTCCAGAATCGGCGAACTGCTCACCAAGGCCGCCGAAGAAACCATCGCCCACGCCCCCACCCACCTACTCCCGGTCCTGGCCTCCCACCAGCACCGAGTAGACCAAGCCTTCGACACCTACTTCCCCACCGTGCGCACCCGAGGAATTACCATCCGCAGCGCCGAAGGCTGGACCGCGGGCACCGAGGCCGCAGACCGAGCCCGCTTCGACAACCTATGACCCTGCGCGTCCTCGCAGATCCCTTTCGCGTCAGCCTTGGCGCCAAGCCGGTTTATCCAAGGCCGCCCGAGCATCAGCGCAGGTAGTATTACGGATCAGGAGGTGGATGATGACGGCGGTACACCACGATCCAGTGACCACGACGGATTTCGAAGCGATCGCCGCAGCGGTCGAACGAACCACAGACGCTCTGCAGCTCGAGTACATCGACGGAAAGCTGGGGTTCAAGACCGTGCCGGATGGTGATCACAACCGCATCATCAACTGGCTGTTGCTGCTTCTCATGCCGTTGGCCCCCGGCCTGTTTCTGCACCAGGGACAGGGATTGAAGATCAACGGCTACCGTGACAGCCGCGCTCGTCCGGACGGGGTGGTCGCGCCGCTGGACGCGTTCGTCGGACACGGGGAGTGGGCACCTTCGCGTGACACCGTGATGGCCGTCGAGGTCACCTCGCACGATTCGGACACCAACAAACGAGACCGGGTGGAAAAACCGACCGCCTACGCCGAAGCCGGCATCCCGCTGTACCTACTCGTCGACCGGGACACCGCCGAAATCGTCCTGTACAGCGAGCCGAATGACGGGCGCTACCAAGAGATCCGCCGATACGCCTTCGGTCGCGCGGTTCCCCTCCCGGACCCGATCGGCATCACCGCCGACACCACCCCCCTGCTCGACTGGGTCGACTGACACCTCGGTGCGCCGAGAAGCAGACTCGGGATGACATTGCCAGGCCCACAGCCAGCCTCGTACGCTCGAGATGTGCGGCCGATCATGTCCGAACGGGAGCTGGATGACGGCTGGGACCTGGCGAGGTCGACAGCGGCGGCGATGGCCGACGTCTCGATGGACGGGTTTCGTGACCGGGAGTCCGCGGGGTGCGAGATGCGGATTTTCGCTCGGCCGGAGGTCACCGTGGTGATCCAGTTCGGGCACAGTCGGCTTGCCTTGGAAGGCCCCGACCTGCACGACGGGTTGGTCGCCGGTCTCGTGCCAGGCATTCGGCATGTCCGTGCGGAGCGGATCGAATGCGTCGAGTTGCGGATGTCGCCGATCGCCGCGTATCGCCTGCTCGGTGTCGGCCCGGCCGACCTGGACGGCATGGTGGTCGGACTGGAGGATATCTGGGGTTCGGCGGCAGCGCTGCTGCGCGAGCAGTTGTCCGAAACAGCCACGTGGGCACAGCGATTCGCGGTGACGACGAGGTTTCTCGCCGCCACGGAAACAACCAGGACGGTCGATCCCGAAGTCGCGGCGTGCTGGGAGCGGATCGTCGCGGACAAGGGCGCCGTGCGGGTCAGGGAACTGGCCGAGCTGACCGGGTGGAGTCGGCAACGCGTGTGGTCGAGGTTCACCGCGCAGGTCGGGGTGACGCCCAAACGAGCCGCGATGGTGGTCCGATTCCGACGCGCGTTCGACCTACTGCTGGCTGGTCGATCCGCCGCCGAAGTCGCTGTGGCGTGCGGATATTCGGACCAATCGCACCTCCATCGCGATATATCGGCCTTCTCCGGAATCACCCCCGGCGCACTCGCGACGAGCTGATCGGCGAACATTCGTCCAAGACGCCGCCCGCCGCGAGCCGGACAGTAATCGCATGAGACTCGAACAACGGATCCGCGCGGCCGAACAACGCGTCGCCGCCTCCTATGGACTGACGATCACCGAACACCCACTGACACAGCGGAACCCAGCGGTTCGCGTCCTGACCACAGGCGAGGGTGAACCGCTGGTCCACATCAACGGCATCTCAGCACCCGCCATGGGCATGGCACCCCTGATCGCCGACCTGCCCGGCTTCCACCACATCCTGATCGACCTCCCCGGCCACAGCCTCGCCCCGCCCTACAGCTGGCAGGGCCGACCGGTCCGCGAACTGGCGGTCGACGTGGTCACCGGAACGCTCGACGCGCTCGACATACAACAGTCCGCTTTCGTCGGCAGCTCCCTGGGCGGCCTGTTCACCCTCTGGACAATGCTGGACGCACCCGACCGCATATCGCGGGCAGCGATCATCGCCACCCCCGCCACCGCCCTACCCGGCTCCCACATCATCGCCGAGTTCGAATCCCTGACCTCCCCGACCAGAGGCCGACTCGACCAGACCCTCATGCAACTCCCATCCCCTCGATTCCTCGCCCGCTTCGCCCTCACCGAGGCAATCGGAGCGAACGCGGCCCGCGCGATGTCGAACGACATGCTCGACCTACACCGCCTACCCCTGCGCCTACCAGGGCAAGCCGCCTCCTACCGAGCCCTCCTGCGCCGCCTGATTCAAGGCCGAACCGCACGCCCCGAAAACGTCCTCACCGCAGTCGAACTCGCCCGCATCGACACTCCAACCCTGTTCGTCTGGGGCGAAGATGACGTCTTCTGCTCCCCCGACCAGGCAAGACCCTCCGTCGCGAAAATCCCCCGCGCACACCTCACCGCTGTTCCGGGCGGCCACGCCCCCTGGTTCGACGACGCACCGCGCTGCGCAGCACTGGTCCGAGATTTCCTGGCCGACCATCCTGCCCAGCAGCACTGACAACCCTGTTGCGGACATGTTCCTCACTCCGGATGAGACCGGGAATCGACGGCCGAAATCCCGTCGACCCGATGCGCTGAGGCAGCGCGTAAAACTGCTACTCCAGCGGCGGACCTGGCGAGTACGGTGTGGCGGCGGGCCGGTGATCATGGCCAGCGGCGGCTTACGGAGACAAACGGACACGAAGGAGCCGATAGTGCCAGGTGTTGAACTGCGCGGGGTGACGCTGGACTGTGCCGACCCGCAGACGCTGGCGGGCTTCTACGGTGCGTTGACCGGGATGCGCGAGCTCTTCAGTACGGCGGAGTTCGTCGCGCTGACGAACGACTCCGGCTGCGATGTGGGATTCCAGCGGGTCGACCGATACCGGGCTCCGCAGTGGCCGGGTCAGGATGTGCCACAACAGCTCCACCTGGATTTCCGCGCCGACGACCTCGATGCGGCAGAAGAGCTAGCGCTGAAACTCGGCGCGACCAAACCCGACCATCAGCCCGGCAACGGACGCTGGCGAGTACTCCTGGACCCGGCCGGCCACCCCTTCTGCCTGACGTCTCCCTGACACCACCGGCGTGACAGGCATTCCCCGGTCGACGTCGTAGCGCTCAGGCCAGGCAGCAGCGTTTCAGCCGATGCCGAGCGCGCTACGAGCAGTCGCGATCTTCATGACCAACCGGCGCGGCGTGTGACGCACCGGAGTGAAACCGTATTTGCGGTAGAACTGCGCGGCCGCGTCGTCGATCGCGTCTACGACGATCAGTCGGCCACCGCCGACTTCCGCGGCCGCGACGGCTTTGGAGACTGCGTCGTAGAGCAGTTCGGCCCCGAATCCTTGCCCGTGGAACGAGCGATCCAGTGCCAACCTCCCGATCAGGTAGCCCGGAATCCTGGATACCCCGCCGGCGGCCCCGCTCGGCACCCCGTCTTCGTCTCGATTGACCAGCGTGGGCGTCAGCGCGAAAAACGCGACGACCTTCTGCTCACCCTCGGGGGTCCACACGTACACCCGGGCAGTGCCCGACACGCATGCCCGCTGCGCCATCGAACGCAACCAGTCATCCAACGTCGCATGCCCGCTGTCGAATGCCGACAGATCGTGGTCTTCCGCCAATCGCGTCGAAACGAACTGTGCGGTCACCGATCACCGCCGCTTGAACACGCGTGGACGGCGGGCCAGCTCGGCGAGCGCCGGAGCGGCATCGGCTTCGTCGAGCGAATCCAGCAGTGCGTCGAACTGTTCCGCGGACATGACCGTGATCAGTTCCTGCGCCAGAATTCGCTCGGCACGCTCGAACACCGCGCGACGGATGAACTCCGACTGTTGCTCGTGCACCAACTCCGCGGCACGCTGCATCTTGGCGCGCAGCGCGTCGTCGACGCGGAACTCCGCGCGTTCGGTCTTGGCTCCCATAGGCCCAGTGTAGCCACTTGTACGGATATTTACCGTACAGATTTATCGGGAACTCAGCTTAGAGCGACCCGATCCAGTTCCGCAGCAGCTGTGCACCCGCATCCCCGGACTTCTCCGGGTGGAACTGGGTAGCCGACAGCGGCCCGTTCTCGACCGCGGCAAGGAACGGCACGCCGTGTTCGGCCCAGGTGAGTTTCGGGGGTGCGATGTGCTCGTTTTCGGGGAGCTCCCACTGCTGGGCGGCGTAGGAGTGGACGAAGTAGAAGCGCGTGTCGGCGTCCATGCCGGCGAACAGGGTGCTGTCGGCGGGAGCCTTCACCGTGTTCCAGCCCATGTGCGGCAGGACGGGCGCGTCGAGCCCGGCGACCACGCCCGGCCACTCACCGCACCCTTCGGTCTCCACACCGAACTCGACCCCACGGTCGAACATGATCTGCATCCCGACGCAGATGCCGAGCACCGGACGCCCACCGGCGAGCCGCTGGCCGATGATCCGGTCTCCGCGCACCTCGAGCAGCCCGGCCATACACGCCGCGTACGCACCGACACCGGGGACGACGAGTCCGTCGGCGGCCAACGCGGCGGTGGGATCGGCGGTGACCTCCACCTGCGCACCCGCCCGCACCAGCGCACGTTCGGCAGAATGCAGGTTGCCGGAGCCATAGTCCAGCAGCACAACGGTTTTCACAGCACACCCTTCGTGGACGGCACACCGCTGACCCGCGGGTCGATCTCGACGGCGGCACGCAAAGCCCGTGCGACAGCCTTGAATTCGGCCTCGGTGATGTGGTGCTGATCGCGCCCGTAGAGCACCCGCACATGCAACGCGATGCGGGCGTTCTGCGCGATCGACTCGAACACGTGCTTGTTGAGCACCGTCGAGTACGAGGCGCCGGGGCCCGCGCTGGGAATGATGGTGTGCACCAGGTGTTCCGGCTCGCCGGTGAACACGCAGTACGGCCGACCGGACACGTCGACGGCGGCGTGCGCGAGGGTTTCGTCCATCGGGATGAAGGCGTCGCCGAAGCGGCGGATGCCCTTCTTGTCGCCCAGCGCCTGGCCCAGCGCCTGGCCGAGCACGATCGCGGTGTCCTCGACCGTGTGGTGGGCTTCGATCTCGATGTCACCCTCGGCCCGCACGACCAGGTCGAACCCGGCGTGCGCGCCCAGTGCGGTCAGCATGTGGTCGTAGAACGGCACACCGGTGGAGATCTCGGTCTGCCCGGTGCCGTCGAGGTTCAACTCCACCAGGATCGAAGATTCCTTGGTGACGCGTTCCACCCGCGCTGTTCTGCTCATGATGTGCTCCTCCACAGGCGGATTCAGTGAGTAAGGTCGGTGCCCGCGATGTCGCGGCTCACGCGCAGGAATTCGTCGTTCTCCGCGGCCAGGCCGATGGTGGCGCGCAGGTAGCCGGGGATGCCGACGTCGCGGATCAGCACGCCGGCGTCGAGGAAGTGCTGCCAGGCCTGCCCGGCGTCGGTGAAGCGACCGAACAGCACGAAGTTGGCGTCGCTGGGGATCACGTCGAAACCGAGGGCAACCAACGAAGCCGCGACTCGATCGCGCTGAGCCGCCAATTCCGCGACGCTGCCGAGGGTTTCGTCAGCGTGCCGCAAAGCCGCACGTGCGGCGGCCTGAGTGACCACCGACAGGTGATACGGCAACCGCACCAGCAGAATCGCGTCGATCACCGCGGGCGAGGCAGCCAGGTAACCCAGGCGCCCACCCGCGAACGCGAATGCCTTGCTCATGGTCCGGGTGACGACGAGCTTGGTCGGGAACCGGTCGATCAGCATGATCGCGCTGGGTGCCGCCGAGAACTCGCCATAAGCCTCATCCACGACGACGATGCCGGGCGCGACATCGAGGATCCGCTCGAGCTCGTCGATCGGAATGCTGTGTCCGGTCGGATTGTTCGGACTCGTCACGAACACCACATCGGGCCGACGTTCGACAATCTGCGCTACGGCATAGTCGATGTCGAGCGAGAAATCACCGCTGCGCTGCGCCTCGACCCACTCGGTATCGATGCCCTCGGAGATGATCGGGTGCATCGAGTACGACGGCACGAAACCCAATGCGCTACGGCCGGGCCCACCGAAAGCCTGCAACAGCTGCTGCAGAATCTCGTTGGACCCGTTGGCCGCCCACACATTCGCGGTATCGACAGCGACGCCGGTCTGACGAGTCAGGTATTCCGCGAGGTCCGCACGCAGAGACACCGCATCCCGATCCGGGTACCGGTGCAGATCAGCCGCTGCCGCCCGCACAGATTCCGCGACATCGTCGATCAGCGCCTTGCTCGGCGGGTGCGGGTTCTCGTTGGTGTTGAGCTGCACCGGCACCGTCAATTGCGGTGCGCCATAAGGCGATTTGCCCCGCAGGTTATCGCGCAGCGGCAGCTGATCCAGCGTCGCCGAAGCACCGGGCACGGTCGGAGTGCTCATGCCTCCGCCTCGCTGGCGCTCAGCTGCGGCATGCGCACCGCGCGCTGGCACATGATTCGCTCGCTACGCTCGCTCATGACAGCGCCTCGAAACGCGCCTGCACAGCCTGACCGTGCGCGGGCAGATCCTCCGCATTGGCAAGTGCCACAACATGTCCGGCGACATCCTTCAACGCCGCCTCGGTGTATTCCACGATGTGGATGCCACGCAGGAACGTCTGCACACTCAGCCCCGAGGAGTGCCGCGCGCACCCAGCGGTGGGCAGCACGTGGTTGGACCCCGCGCAGTAGTCACCCAAACTCACCGGCGCCCAAGGCCCGACGAAGATCGCACCCGCACTGCGCACCCGCCCCGCCACCGCGGCGGCGTCGACAGTCTGGATCTCGAGGTGCTCGGCCGCATAGGCGTTGACAACCAGCAGCCCCTGCGCGATGTCGTCGACGAGCACGATCCCGGACTGCTTGCCCGACAACGCTTCCCGCACCCGATCGTTGTGCTTCACCACGCCCAGTTGAGCATTCACCGCGGCATCGACCGCATCGGCCAACGCCACGGAATCGGTCACGAGCACACTCGCGGCCAGCACATCGTGCTCGGCCTGGCTGATCAGATCAGCCGCCACATGCACCGGATCAGCAGTCGCATCGGCGAGCACCGCGATCTCGGTCGGCCCGGCCTCGGCATCGATCCCGACCAGCCCACGGCACAGTCGCTTGGCGGCGGTGACGTAGATATTGCCCGGCCCGGTGATCAGGTCGACAGGCTCGAGCGCCCCACCATCGGTATCGACACCGCCGTAGGACAGCAAAGCCACCGCCTGCGCCCCACCGACAGCCCACACCTCATCGACGCCCAGCATCGCGGCCGCGGCCAGGATGGTCGGGTGCGGCAGCCCACCGAACTGCGCCTGCGGCGGCGACGCCACCACCAACGACTCCACTCCCGCGGCCTGCGCGGGCACCACATTCATCACCACAGAGGACGGGTACACGGCGTTGCCGCCGGGCACATACAGCCCGACCCGCTCCACCGGCAGCCACTTCTCGGTGACAGTGCCGCCGGGCACCACCTCGGTCACCGTGTCGGTGCGTCGCTGATCCGCGTGCACCTTCCGGGTCCGCTCGATGGCGACTTCCAGGGCGGCCCGAACAGCGGGATCCAATTCAGCGAGGGCTTTGTCCAGCTCAGCGACAGGAACCCGCACCACAGCGGGCCGCACACCATCGAACTTCTCGCTGTAGTCCAGCGCCGCCGCGGCACCCCGATCGCGAATGTCCTCCACGACCGGCCGCACATGATGCAGCACCGAATCCACGTCGACCCCTCCCCGCGGCAGCGCGGTACGCAGCTCGGCAGCGGAAGGAGTACGACCGCGCAGATCGACGCGGGCGAGCTCGATGCGGGATGTCATATCGGGGTACGGTCCTGTTCTACGCTGGGCCTGAAGGTCAGCTACCAGCCTAGTGGTCGCCCGCCAGCGCATTTCCACCCACATCCCGCCCGTGCGCGGCGTACCCGCCGATCCGCCCTCGCTCATCGGGCGGACCAGCGGTTTCAGCGAGTGTCGCCGTCGATGCGCAGACTGCCGCCGGAGTTCACCACGCGCATGACCATGGCCTTGGTCGAGCCGTTGATGGTGATGCTGGCCAGGCGCATGTTGGTGGATCCGTCGGCGTTGTTGCCGCTCACGGCGGTGATGCTGGCGAAGCTCTGGATCGAGCGGTCGCTCCAGTATTCGCGGAACGCGGACTCGCTGCCGTAGACCTGCTGGGCGGCGGGGGTCAGCAGCGACCAGGAACTGGCGGGGTCACTGAAGAACGCTTCGACCAGCTGACCGGCCGAGCCGATGTCGACCGTACCCACATTGCTGGCCTGACCCAGTGCGGGGGTGGCCGCGCTGGGCTTGGGTGCCACTGTGGCCTGCACCGAGGTCGACGGACCCGCTTGCACCTGCGGCGAATCGGAGTCCGAGGCACTGAACGCGCTGATCGCCACGGCGACCGCCGCGACCACCGCACCCACGCCGGAACCGATCAGCACCGCACGTCCCTTGCCGGCCTGTTTGCGGTGCACGGGGGCGGGCTGGGCTTGGGTGCGCGGGTGGGCGGCGGTGTCGTGGCGGGGCGCGGGACGCGGGTTCGAGCGGATCTGGCGGGTGGTGGCGGTCGAAGCGCCTGCGTGCGAGGCGCGACGCCCGGATTGCCGGATCACCTGGGTGGTCGCCGCGGAGTTGCGTCGGCCGAAAGCCTCACTGGCAGGGACGAATCCGGCCGGCACGGAGTTGTCGTCCTCGGCGAAGTGGGCCAGCGCGTCGCGGGCCTCGGTCATCGTCGGACGGTCGAGGGGGTCCGGGCTGAGCAGATCGAGCAGGAAGTCGGTGGCCGGGCCGGCGTTGTGCGGTTCGCGGACCTGGCCGTTGGCGGCGGCGTAGAGCACCGCGAGGGGGTTGGCGTTGGCGCCGTAGGGCGGTTCGCCTTCCAGCGCGTGGAAAAGCGTTGCGCCCAGGGCGAATACGTCGGCGGCAGGCGTCGGATCGGAGCCGCGCGCCACTTCGGGTGCGAGATAGGCGGCAGTACCGCAGATCAGCCCGGTCTCGGTGAGCGTCACGTCACCCGCGGCACGGGAGATGCCGAAGTCGGTGATTTTCACCTCACCGTGGTCGCCGAGCAGGATATTGCCCGGTTTCACGTCGCGGTGCACCAAGCCGGCCTGGTGGGCGGCGATCAGCGAGGAGGCGACCTTCTCGCCGATGCGGGCGACCTCGAGCAGCGGCAGCGGGCCTTTTTGACCCAGCTCACCCGCGAGGCTGACCGACTTGAGGTACTCCATCACCAGGCACGGGTCACCGTTGTGCTCGGTGATGTCGAATACCACGATGGCGTTGGGATGCTGGAAGCGCGCGGCGTTGCGGGCTTCCCGAATCGCGCGCTGGCGCAACACATCCCGCTCACCCTCGGGCAAGCTCGGTTTGATGTGGATCTGCTTCACTGCCACTGAGCGCTGGAGGCGTTCGTCGACAGCGCGCCATACAACGCCTGTGCCGCCGCTACCAATACGCTCGACCAGGCGGTAATGCTCCGCGATCTTCTGACCGGTATCGATGGCGCCTACTCCGAACCTTCTCGAAATTGTGACATCCCGCGTATTGACCATGGATATGGTCCGCGCACGAGTGTAGCTGGCGCAGTGATGACCGCGTGCGGCAGCGGGGGGATTGCTCGCCTGCGGAGGGAAGAACGTCTCATGGTGTCACACGCAGCATGCGGCCCGCTGCCTCGACCGCCGGACCGGAGCTCCCGGCGTCGGCGATGAACACCGCGAACGCCAGATCGTCCTTGATTCCGACGAACCAGCCGTGTGCGTGGGTGTCGTCGAGGTATTCGGCGGTGCCGGTCTTGCCCAGCAGACCCGGGATATCGCGCAATGCGGTGGCCGTTCCCGAGCTCACGGTCTCGCCCATCATGGTCTCTATCTGCGATGTCACCGCGGCAGGCACCGGCGCCGACGGCCGGTCAGCGGTGCCAGCACGGCCTCGGATAATGCTGGGCGCGGGCGCGGAACCGTGCGCGAGCGAGGCCGCGACCAGGGCCATTCCGAACGGGGAGGCAGTCACCGTGCCCTGCCCGATGCTGGATTCGACCCGTTGCGCGGGGTTGTCCGCGGGCGGAACTTTCCCGGTGACGGTCGTCAAGCCGGGTGTCACATAGTCCACCCCCAGACCCAATTGCTGGGCGGCCACGGTCAACGCGTCGGCAGGCAACTTCACTCCCAACTCGGCCATCGTGGTGTTGCACGAGCGTGCGAACGCGGTGTGCAGTGGCACCATACCCAGGTCGAAGCCGTTGTCGTTGGGAATCGTGCGTCCTTCGATGGTGGCGCGGCCGGGGCACGGCAGCACCGTGTCGGGGGTGACACCGCCCGCCTGCAGGGCCGCGGAGACGGTGACGGTCTTGAACGTGGAACCCGGCGGGTAGAGACCGGTCAGCGCGATCGGGCCCTGGGCGTCGGCGGGTGCGTTCTGGGCCACAGCCAGCACCTCGCCGGTGGAGGGGCGCAGCGCGACGATGGCGGCCGGAGTGGCGACGGGGGTCAGTGCGGCTTCGGCGGCGTTCTGCAAGTCGATGTCGACGGTGCTGGCGATGTCGGTGGTCGGTGTCGCGTCGGGTCCGGCGATGCGCTGGGTGCCTGCGGGGGTCTGTGCGCGAATGGCCCAGCCCGCGGCGGCGTCGGCTTGCTCCTGCCACACCTGCGCCAAACCCGCGGTAGTGGGTCCGGCGAGGGTTTTGTCGACGGTGAGCAGGCGCGGCTGTGGTGCCAGCGTCACGCCGCGCACCCCGCTCAGTGCCTGCTGCACCGGGGCGATATCGGCTTCACGCAGGGCGACGGCGGTGATCGGTTTGCCTTGTGCCGCAGCCAGATCCGTGCGCAGCGTCGTCTCGGTGACACCCTGCGGCGCGAGCAACGAGGCAACACCCGCCAGATCGGCATCGGGTGCCACATTCACCAGGGTCACCACCTGCTGCGTCATCAGCTCACCACCGGAAGCGTCGAGCACGCGGGCCGGTTTCGCCGGGACCTGGCTGTAGCTGAGCGGGCCGAGGTCAAGGCCCGGCGCAACTGTGGTCGGCTGCCAGGCGATCTTCCAGTCGTCGGCACCGGTGGTGGTCCCGGCGCTCGAGTAAGACCACACATGACGACCGTCGGGGCCGAACTTCCAGGTGGATTCCAGCGTGAACGACTTACCGTCGGTCGACGTCAACCCGACGGTGTCGTTGTGGCCGAGATTGTCGAACAGGGCGGTCAGGACCGGCCGGGCTTGCTCTGGCGCGTCGGTCAACGCCGCGGCGGCGGCAGCATCTCCGCTGGTCAGCGCGGCGGCGAAAGACTCGACGACCGTCTGAGGTTGGTCAGGACCCGACGAGCACGCGACGGGCAGCGCAGCGAGCGCGACGAGCAGGACCGATGCCTTCCGTGGAATGCGCACCCCTGCGACAGTAGCGGGATCTGTGATGCCCGTGGGGTTCTCGTTGCTGCTGGGACGAACCGGCGCGCTACCACCAGCCGGTGATCGTCCCGATCTGGCGGCCGAGTTCGGGGGCCAGCGAGCGGGCATAGCTGGCGGTGAGGTGGTGTTCGTCGCGATAGATGAGCACATTGCCCTCGACCACCCGGCAGCGCTGCGGTCGACACACGGCGTCGGTCAGGTCGAGGGAGTGGACGTTCGGGTAGCTCGCTGCCGGTTCCTCGGCGGGGTTGTGGGCGTCGAGGGCGTCGTTGCGATCCAGCCCGCAGCTGTCGGGGTCGCCGCGATGGGCCAGGCAGTCCGTGGCCCGGTAGAGCACGCCGTCGCGGCGTAGCCGAGGGGTGTCACGCAGCGCGAGCACGTTGAGTCCGCGGTCCTGCAGCGCCGACCACACCTCGAGGTACTCCGCGGGCACCTCGTCGCCCAGGCCGTTCATGCGGTAGCGGGTGGACAGGGTCAGCACCCAGTCCGGCGATTCCGCGGCCAGCCGGTCCAGCACCTCCACGGACCATTCGTGGCATTCGGGGAACGGGAATTCGGCGTAGGAGGGCTGGTCGGCGAGCACGACCGGGCACCCTTCCTTCAAGTACGACACCACCCGGAACCCGCGCTCGACGCCGAGAACTTCCAGGGCGGGCAGCCAGTGTTCGGAGTGTGACCCGCCGACCAGCGCGATCGAGCGGGTCGCGGCCTGGTCGCCGTAAGTACACACGCGCACTTCACGATTGGGCGTGATGCAACCGTCGGAGGTCGCTGCCGGTGTATCCGACGGTCCTTCGAAGATGGTGGGGCGCATGGGTTCCGGCCAGAATTCGGCGCCGGAGACCAGCGCGGCGGCACCGGGATACAGGCGGGTGTCCAAGGCCTGCAACGGTTCGGTGGGAATCGTGCGCAACACCACCTGCCAGCCCAGCGAGGCGACCACCACGACGACAGCCGTGGCCAACACCAACACCCCTGTCCCCCGGTGGTTTTCGGCCTTCTGTCCGCGCGGGGGCATTCGCAGCGGCGTCTCGATCAACCGGGTGGTCGCGTAGGCCAGGGTCAGCGAGGCCCCGATCACCACCAGCCCATCGACGATGCCGGCGTGCGCGCGTCCGGTCTCCCCGAGATAGAAGATCAGGATCGGCCAGTGCCACAGGTACAGCGGGTAAGCCAGCGTGCCGAGTTCGGTACAGAACCGCCCGGCCAATGCCCGATTCGGCCATGCCCGCGCTCCCCCGAAACCCGAGGCGATCACCAGGCAGGCGGCCGCCACCGGCCACAGCGCGGCCACGCCGGGGAACTGATTCGCGCCGTCGAACAGTGGCCCACAGGACAGGACCATCGCCACGCCGACCGCGGCGGCCAGCCAGCGCAACCGGTTCGGTATCCGAAGCCACGGCGCCGCGACCGCCAACACCGCGCCCGCCAGGAGTTCCCAGCCGCGCGCGATGCTGTCGTAATAGGTCCAGGCTTGATGCTGTGCGTGCCCGGACGCGGCGTACCAGAACGACAGTGTTCCCAGCCCGACCAGCACGATCACCAGCGTGAACCGCCCGGCGTGACCGCGCCTGCGCAACCAGGCCCAGCCCGCCAGCAGCGCGAGAATCGCCAGATAGAACTGCCCCTGCACCGACATCGACCACAGGTGTTGCAGCGGACTCACCGAGGCATCGGGTGACAGGTAGTCCAGTTCGGCGTTGGCCAGGTACCAGTTCTGGCTGTAGAACATCGAGGCCAGGGTCTGCGAGGCCGCTTCGCCCAGTTGGGTGTAGGGCCGCAACACCACCGTGGCGAGCAGAACCGCCGCTAACACAATGACCAGCGAGGGCATCAGCCTGCGCACGGTCCGCCGCGCGGTTTCCTTCGCGCACACCCACCCGCTGCGCTCGACCCCGCGCACCACCGCGCCGGTGAAGAAGAACCCCGACAGCACCAGGAACACGTCCACACCGCCGGAAACGCGTCCCGCCCACACGTGGAACGCCACCACCAACGCGATCGCTACGCCGCGTAGCCCGTCCAGGTCGTCCCGTCTGGAGACAGTGCCGCCGACCACCGCATCCGGTTGCACCCGTGATGCG
Source organism: Nocardia sp. NPDC058666 (assembly GCF_042714895.1). Taxonomy (NCBI): domain Bacteria; kingdom Bacillati; phylum Actinomycetota; class Actinomycetes; order Mycobacteriales; family Nocardiaceae; genus Nocardia; species Nocardia sp. NPDC058666. The sequence continues at coordinate 32,039 of NZ_JBHXRY010000008.1, read as the reverse complement.
GACCGAGTATTCGGCAGCAACAAACCCACAGAATCGGCCCCCACGGTGTCTTTGTTTCCCGGCAAGTAACCATTAATTTGCCGTAGCGACACCCAGGAAGCAAACTGCCATGCCGTGGGGGCAGGTGAACTATCGGGTTCGCCAGGGGGTTGTGGTGAGGGTGGCCGCGTCGGTGTCGTCCAGTTCGATATCGAACACTTCGATCAGAATTTTGGTCAGTTCGGTGGGTTCGAGTTCGCGCGAAGTCGAAGTGCCGTCGGGATATTCCGTGGTCAGGGTGAGATCGTCGAGCACGTGGTGGGCATCGGGCAGGAAGCGTTGAACGAAGGGCCGGGTGACGAACGGCGAGCGCGGTGACGTCGACACGAAGTGGTTGCCGACCGCGTAGTCGATGCGGAACTGCGGGTTCTCGGTGAAGGTGTGGCGGTCGATCCAGCCGTCGCGGCCGAACTGGAACAGCACCCACAGGTCGTCGGCCCGGCGCTCCAACCGGTACCGCCAGTCACCCAACGCGAATTCGCCTGCGCTGTCGACCAATTCGAACGGCTCGAGGGGTCCGAAGCCGAAACCGACGTCGCAGATCCAGACGCGGTCGTCCTCGGGAGTGGTCACGCGCAGCAAGGCGTGGGTCGCGGGTCGCAGGGCGCCGGTGTCGACGATGCCGTAGGTGACGCGTGCGCTGAGGCCGGTGACGCCGAATCCGAACCGTTCGAGGGCGGCGGCGAACAGGCCGACGTTTTCGTAGCAGTAGCCGCCGCGGCGGTGTCGGATCATCTTGTCCTGCAAGGTGTTCAGGTCCAGGGGGATGCCGCGGCCAAGGACGATCTCCAGGTTTTCGAACGGGATCGTGGTGGTGTGGGCGTGGACCAGGGCGCGCAGGGTGTCCACCGATGCGGTGCGCGGACCGTCGTAGCCGATGCGCGCCAGGTAGGCCTCGAGGTCGAGCTCGGCTCCCAGCCAGCCGTGATCGTCGGTCATCTCGTCCTCTTTTCGGTCGCCTACTGAATCTGCCTCGCACAACCGCGTCGTCGCGACTGTTATTCCATGACCCGAACACGCCCGCACATGCCGCGGTCCCCGCCACCCTACGAGCAGGTGTGCGGGGACCGTGACAACCCGCGTGTCGGCGCGGGGCGTTCTTATCGGAGTGTGATCAGCGCAGCGCGACCTCGGACCCGCGATGCAGCGGCACCGGCGCGGTCTTGCCGGCGGTGTCGGGCTTGATCCCCTTGGCGGCCGGGTTCGCCTGTTCCAGTTGGGGTTTGCGGTCCATCAGGGTCGTGGTGAGCACGCAGGCCAGGTTCGCGTCGAGGTCCTCGCGGACCACGAGCAGGTTGGGCACCACGATGGTCGGAGCGTCGGCGGACAGGCCGTAGGTGGCGGCCGGGATCGAACCCGTTTCGTAGACCGGGTTGATCTCCTTCAGTTTCGGCAGCACCGAGGTGATGTCGAGGAAGCGGACCTTGTCCTTTGCGGTGGTGAACAGGTCGGTGATGCCCGGTGTGGGCAGGCCGCCGGACCAGAACATGGCGTCGATGGAGCCGTCTTTGAGCCCGTCGACGGTCTTGGTCAGGTCCAGGCGCTGGGCGGACACGTCGCTGTCGGGGTTGAGCCCGGCGGCTTGCAGCACGCGCTGGGCGATCACCTCGGTGCCCGATTTGGGCGAACCGGTGGAGACGCGTTTGCCGCGCAGGTCGGCCAGCGAGTTGATGCCGGCGTCGGTGCGCACGATGACCTGGGTGTAGTTGTCGTAGAGCCGGGCCAGCGCGCGGATCGGCTGCGCGGTGGTGAAGCTGCCCTTGCCCGCGACGGCGTCGGCCGCGGAATCGGCGAGCGAGAAGCCGACCTGGTAGGTGCCGCCCACGACCTGCTGGATGTTCTGCACCGAGGCGCCGGTTTCGGCCGCGGTGGCCTTGACGGTGCCGTTGGTGGCGGCCGAGATCTGCTCGGCGTAGGCGTTGCCCAGCGCGAAGTACACGCCGGTCGCGTTGCCGGTGGCGATGCCGATCCTGGTGTCCTGCTTCACTTCACAGGTCACCTCACCACCCGCGTCGGCGGTGGGCGTGTCCTGTCTGCCGCCACCGCAGCCGGTGAGCAGTGCCGCGGCCGCGACCACGGCGACAAGTGTTCTGACCATGAGCTTCCCTTTCGTCGACGGCCACGCCGCCTGCCGATTTCCGCGAATCACGGTGTGTCCGTGGAAGTTCTGTTGGCCCGGTCGACCAGGCCCGCGACCGCGGCCACGACCAGCAGTCCGAGTCCGATCCCGGTGGCGACCGGATTCGGGTACAGCAGAGTCAAACCCGCCGCGGCGGCCAGTACACGCGGAATCGGTCCGATCGCCCCGATTCCGAACAGCCACCCGCCCGTCGCCGCCGCCAACGCCGCCACACCCACACACGCGGCCGCGCTGACCCACAACACGTCGAGCAGCGGTCCGCGTCCGAGCAGGTGCTGACCCGAATCGGTGAGCACGAACATCAACGGCACCAGGAAGGCGGGCAACGCGTAACGCAGGGCGTGCCACATCGTCGGCATGGCTTTCGCGCCGGTCACCGCGGCCGCGCCGACCGCCGCCAGCGCGGTCGGCGGCGTCACTTCCGACAGCACCGAGAAGTAGAAGACGAACATCGCGGCGGCGGGTGCGGCGACATGCAGGTCCAGCAGGGCTGGGCCGATGATCACCCAGCCGATCACGAACGACGCGGTCACCGGGACCGCAAGACCCAGCAGCGACAACGCGATCGCCGCGAGCACGGCGGTGGTCGCCAGGATGACGGCGGGGTTGTCCGACAGCGCCGAACCGGCCTTGACCAGCAGTGCGGCCAGTTGCGCGCCGAGGCCGGTCTTCGTGGTCATCGCGGTGATCACGCCCGCTGCCGCACATACCGCGACCACCGGCAGAGCCGACCGCATTCCCAGCGACAGTGAGCGCAGCGCTTCGATCACGAACTGCGTCACGGTCTTTCGCGTCCATCGATGCGCGTCCGTCTCCGCTGACCGGCGCAGCATTCGATCCGGGATGGCCAGCAGCAGCGCCAGCACGGTGGCATACACGACCGCACGCGTGGCACTCATCCCCGCCAACAACAGCACCACGATCACGATCAGCGACGAGAAGTGATATCCGAAGCGCCCCAGCAGTTTCCACCACGGCGTCGGCAGCGGACCATCGGCCAGATCGACCGGCGCGCGTCCTTCCGCATGAATCCGCCGCGCATCGATTTCGACCGAAAGCAGGATCCCGAGGTAGTACAGCAGCGTCGGGATCAACGCCCAGCCCAACACCGTCACATACGAAACATCAAGGTACTCAGCAACAATGAACGCCGCCACGCCCAATGTCGGCGGCGACAGGATCGCACCGACACCCGCCGCGGCGAGCATCCCGCCCGCCTGCTCGGGCCGATACCCCGCCTTGCGCAGGATCGGCCAGGTCACCGCACCGGTACTGACCGCGGTCGCGGTTCCCGACCCCGAGACCGTGCCGAGCAGGAAACCCGACGCCACCGCCGTGCGCCCCGCCGCACTGTGCGAGCGCCGGAACAACGACACCGACAGATCCACGAAGAACCGTGCGGCACCGGAGAATTCGAGTACTGCCCCGTAGAGCGTGAACAGCACGATGTAGCTGGCAGCCACGTCCAACGGCGTCCCGTAGAACCCACTGCCCGAGTTGTACAGCGCGTCCACGATCTGATCGATATCCAGACCAGCGTGCGCGATCGACCAATCCTGCGGCAACAGCCCGCCGTAGTACCCGTAGCCAAGAAACACCAGACACACCACCGGCAAGATCACCCCGGTGGTCCGCCGACACGCCTCGAGCACCAGCACCAACAGCAACCCACCCATCACCACATCCAGCGGCGCCAACATCCCCTGCCGGTCCAGAAACGCGTCGTATCCCCCACCCGCGTCCCCGATCACAAACGGCAGCACCGGATACAAACACACCACCAGCGTGACCGCCGCCAACACCCAGTCCAGCACCGACGGCCCATCGGCCCGATCCAACGGCCCCCACCACGACCGATAACTCAGAAACACCAACGGCAACGCGACCGCGAGAAAGACCACCAGGTAGTACTGACTACCTTGCGCCAACGGCCGAAACACCTGCCACACCGACAACAACGCCAACGCCAGCGCGACAATCCCCACCAACCGCGCAGGGAACCCCGACAGCACCCGAGCAGGCCGCTCCTCGTCATCCACCCCCAGCTCAGCCGCAGTAACAACCGGTGGTGCAGCGCTCATGAGCGGACGATAGCAACGGGATTCGCGCCCTGGGAGCGAAACCGGCAACCGCGCGGTGTGCACAAAATGGTCAGTATCGCCGCGTCGAGTTTGTCGGTGGCTATGCCTACGATCCGTGCATGATCTCGATCGATACTGCGCAGCGTCGCGCCCGGCTGGCCACCCGGCATCGACTCGCGCCGTCGGCTCGCTCGAACGACCCTGTCGACATCGCGCGTTCGATGGTGGTCCTGCACGCCACCGACCCCGCGACAGTGTTTCTCTCGGTCGGCGCTCGTGGTGTGGATCTGACTCCGGGCGATGTCGAGAAGGCGCTCTACGACGACCGCACGCTGCTGCGAATGCTGGCCATGCGCCGCACGATGTTCGTCGCGCCGACCGAATTACTGCCCGTGCTGCAGGCTTCCACCTGTGATGCGCTGGCCCACAAGCAGCGTCGCACCTACGGCCGCTACATCGAGCAGGCCGACGTGGTCGACGGTGATATCGAGACGTGGCTTGCCGAGGTCGAAGCGGAAACCCACGCGGCCTTGCTGACCCGCGGCGCGGCAACCGGTGCTCAGCTGAGCAAAGACGTGCCGCGCCTGCGCACCCAGATCGACACCGCCCCCGGCAAGTCCTATTCCAAACCCACCAGCATCACCACCTGGGTGCTGGTCGTACTCGGCGCCGAGGGTCGGATCGTGCGCGGCCGCCCGAACGGCAGCTGGGCCAGCAGCCAGTACACCTGGGCACCCGTGGAAACCTGGCTACCCGAAGGGTTTTCACCACTTCCTGCGGCAGAAGCCCGCGTAGAGCTGGTACGTCAATGGCTGTACGCCTTCGGCCCGGCCCCGATCACCGACCTGAAATGGTGGACCGGCTGGACCCTCGGCGAAGTCCGAAAAGCCTTGGCAGAACTGGACATCACCGAAGTAGACCTGGACGGCACCCCCGGAATAATCCTCGCCGACGACCTCACCCCCGTCCCCACCCCCGAACCCTGGGCAGCGCTGCTCCCAGCACTGGACCCCACCCCCATGGGCTGGAAATCCCGAGACTGGTTCCTCGGCCCCCACGCCCCCGCCCTGTTCGACACCAACGGCAACATCGGCCCCACCATCTGGGCGAACGGCCACATAGTCGGCGGCTGGGCCCAACGCCCCGACGGCGAAGTAGTCACCCGCCTCCTCGAACCCGTAACCCCCGACACCCAAAAACTCATCGACACCGAAACAGCCCGCACCACAACCTGGTTCGGCGACACCCGCGCCATCCCCCGCTTCCGAACCCCCTTACAACGCGAACTCACCACCTGACCAACTGCAATTTCGGCAATATCCTGCCGTTTTCATCGCATGACGACCTTGAATGGGACCGAAATTGCATAGATCGGCAGAATATTGCCGATTAGCTCAATTCGGGCGTAGCCTGGTGACCAAATAGGTCAATTCGGCAAGATCCTGCCGATCGGAGGTGCAGTGGTGGATGTACTGAAAGACATCGGCGCAAAGGTTCGCGCGGAAAGACGCCGTCATCGACTGACCCAGGAGCAGCTTGCCGAAGTTGCCGACACTTCCACACGCACGGTCCGCGATATCGAGCACGGCCGAGGTTCGACCAGTATCGCGACGGTCGCCGCCGTGGCCGACGTGCTGGGCCTGACCCTGATCGTGGCACCGTGACGGACTTCGAGCTGTTTCGGCGAGTCGACGAAGCGGACGTCTACAAGGCCGGACGCATCGCCGCCACGATCAGCAGGACCACGGATGGCGGGACCGAATTTCGTTACGTACCAGGGTATTCCGGTGATTACGTCGCTTCCACCCTGCCGCTCGGCGTCGAACCGGTCACCGGCGGGTCGGGGTCTGTCCCGCCCTTCTTCGCGGGCCTGCTGCCGGAGGGGCACCGCTTGACGGTGCTCCGTCGTGCGGTGAAGACCAGCGCTGATGACGAACTCAGCCTGCTTCTCGCAGTAGGAGCGGACGCACCGGGCGACGTCCAGGTGTTTCCCGGCGGCACGGCCCCTGTTGACGTTCCCACGCTCGTCGACTGCGAATCCGCAGACGAGCTCGAATTCGACCGTCTGATAGACGATGTCGATCGACAGGCGATCCCGGGGGTCCAGAACAAGGCGAGCGCGTCGATGATCAGCACCCCGATCGCCGCTGGCTTCGGTCGATTCATTCTGAAGCTGTCTCAGTCGGGATATCCCCACCTGATCGAGAACGAAGCCGCGCATCTGGCCGCGGCCCGGACGTTGAAGCTTCCGGTCGCCGGTTCGGATCTCGTGCACGACAAGTCCGGAAAGCCCGGCTTGCTCGTCCGCCGCTTCGACCGTGTCCGGGTGGGCGATACGTGGCGTCGTCTCGCGTTCGAAGATGCCACCCAGGTGCTCGGATTGCCGCCGTCCGCGAAGTACAACGTCGACGCGGTCGAGGTCGTCCAAGCACTCACCGGCATGGTTCGCGCACCTGCGGTAGCGGCACGAAATCTCTACTTGCAGTTCCTGTTCGCATGGCTGACCGGCAACGGCGACCTACACGGTAAGAACATCGGCGTGCTCCGCGACAGCGAGAACCGCTGGAACATCGCCCCCCTCTACGACATTCCCTGCACCCTGGTCTACGACGATGATTCGATGGCGCTGCCGATCGCCGGACGCACCAAAGGGCTCCGAGCAAGACACTGGGCTGCCTTCGCCGCGGAAATCGGCCTGCCCGCCAAAGCCGCGACCTCGGCTCATAAACTCGCACTCCGAGCATCCGCGACGGTCGATTTCGACCAGCTACCGTTCACCGGTTCACCGCTGCACAGAACACAACGTGAGCTGCGCTTACGCCGTGGTGAGTTGGCACAGGCACTGGACTCGTGAACAATGACCGGGCGAATAGAGCGAACCCAGATCTGGGCTGCGGGCACTCAGCGCAGTGATGGTTCGGCCTGGGCCGGGTGGACCCAGAGTGCGACGACTCGCGGTTCGCCGCCGGGTCCGACGTCGCCGTACAGGGGCACCACCCGGTCCCAGAATTCCCAGATTCGGGAGCGCATTCCCGCGTCGGGTGGGTTGGCCAGGCGCCAGCCGACGGCGAGGGAGACGACGTCGGGGGCGTCGAGGACCAGTTCGATGTGGGCGTGGGGGAAGCGGTCGAGGTAGCCGCGGATGGCGGCGGTGAGTTGGTCGGCGGCGGCGCGCAGGTCGTGGCCGCCGTTGCCGTCGCCGCGCAGGTCGAGGGATTGTTCGTGGTCGACGGTGCCGTAGCCGACGGCGAAGACGGGGGTGTGGCCGCCGGTGTCGGCCAGTTCGGTGGCGCCGAGGCGTCGGCCGGCGTGGGCTGTCAGGTCGACCACGTCGGCCATGTCGCCGCGGGAGACCGCGATCAGGACTCGGATACGTTGGGCGGCAGCATCTTCGGCTGGGCCGTCGGGCAACAGGACCGGCGCGCCGTCGATGATCGCGGCGTGACGCAGAACGGGAAGCGGCGCAAAGGAATCCGCGTGTCGCGGGTCGGATGCGGGGTACGAGAACGCCGCTGGTGGTCCGTCGTCGTCGACGGCGAGGATCCTGGTGCCCGGCCGCGGCAGCCAGTCGTAGCCGATGGAAACCGCTACGGGCCAAGCGAAGTCGGGCACAACCGAGTACCCGGAATCACTGCTGTCGGCGTTGAGCGCGGCATCGAACGCCGCGCGAACCTCGCCGACCGTGCCGCGAAGATCCACGACCCCGTCCGGTGTGGCGGTCGAGAAGGTTCGTCGCACCGCGCACAGGTCCTGCGTCTCGGTGGCCGCCGCGGTGATGGCCGCGCGGTGCAGCGACGGCACGCGGCTGCTGTCGGCGCGCAGGTAGTACAGCGTGCCCGACGTGTTCCGCCGCCACAGGTACCGCAACTGCATCAGCGACGCCAGCAGGAACAACACCAGCAGGGCGAAGAACACCACGATCTGCAGCACCGCGGCGGGCAGCAGATCCTCGGCGACCAGCCCCATCACGGTGACCAGCAGCGTCGAGCACAGCGCCAGCAGAACCGGCAGTCCGTACTGATGCCAGCGACTCATTCGCCGAGGTTACCGGTCAGCTACCACCGATCAGCGCAGGGCCGATCCGCATGTCCTCTCACATATCCAGGCCCAGATCCAGCACCCGCACCGAGTGGGTGAGCGCGCCGATGGCGAGGTAGTCCACACCGGTGCCCGCATAGTCCGCGGCCTGTTCCAGCGAAAGTCCGCCGGAGGACTCGAGTTTCGTGTCGGGAGCGGTGTTGTCGCGACGCTGCACCGCGGCTTGGGTCTGCCACAGCGGGAAGTTGTCCAGCAGCACCAGTTCGACGTTCTCGGCGAGCACGGCGTCGAGTTGTTCGAGGCTGTCGACCTCGACCTCGCACGCGATATCGGGCGCCAACTCACGCACCGCACGCAGGGCGTTGACGACAGAACCCGCGGCCACGACGTGGTTGTCCTTGATCAGCGCGGCATCGCCCAGACCCATGCGATGGTTGACGCCACCACCGACGCGGACCGCGTACTTCTGCAGGGCGCGCAGGCCGGGCAGGGTTTTCCGGCTGTCGCGGATCTTGCAGTCGGTGCCTTCGACGGCGTCGACCCACGCGGCGGTCGCGGTCGCGATGCCGGACAGGTGGCACACGAGATTGAGCATCGTGCGTTCGGCGGTGAGCAGGCCGCGCGTGGGGGCGACGATGCTCAGCACCGACGTGCCCGGCTCCACCCGAGTGCCGTCGGCGACGTGCGCGGCGATCTCGTAGTTGCCGGCGCCGAGCACCTCGTCGAGCACGAGCAGCCCGACATCGATGCCCGCGACGGTGCCGTCCTGGCGCGAGACCACCGAGGCCTTGCTCACCGCGTCTTCGGGGACGGTGGCGACCGTGGTGACGTCGGGTCCGTAGCGCAGGTCCTCGTCGAGGGCGGTACGGATCAGCGTGAGCAGCTCATCGCGGTCCAGGGTGGCGTCCAGTGCCATCACTGCACTCCTGTTCTCGGGCGCGAGGTGCGCCGGGTCGCTTCTTCTTCACGGGAATCGTCTGGCACGGTGGACATTTCGAGTGCGCCGTCGGGCAGCAGTCGAATGGCCGTGCTGTGTTGTCGGTCGTCGACCGGGTTCGGGTACTCCGCGCGGGTGTGACATCCGCGGCTCTCGGTCCGCGCGGCCGCCGCCGTCAGCAACACACGCGCGGTCAAGGTCAGTGCCGCGTCTTCGATCTCGCGAAGGTGCCGTGCCGCTGAATCAGTGCGTGGCACAGGCACTTCCGATGTTTCAGCGTCGATCCGCTTCATAGCGCCGGCAAGCCCGGCACCGTCGCGCACGACCGAAGCGTGCTCGGTCATTGCCTGCTGTACCACCGCACGATCAGCGCGTTCCAGTGTCCAAGAAGGCAACTCGTCGATCCGAGCATGCACACCGACCCGCTCGACAGCTGCCGCACCGGCCCGCTCGCCCACGACAAGCCCTTCCAACAAACTGTTGGACGCCAACCGATTCGCACCGTGCAGACCGGTCCTGGCGACCTCGCCCGCCGCGTAGAGCCCCGCAACACCGGTGCGCCCGTGGGTATCGGTGAGCACTCCACCGCACTGATAGTGCGCGGCGGGCGCGACCGGAATCAGTTGCGTCACAGGGTCGATCCCCGCGGCGAGGCAGGAGGCGGTGATCGTCGGGAACCGCTGGGCGAACCCGTCGACAGCACGCGCGTCGAGGAAGACATGGTCGGTGTCCAGCGCCCGCATCCGCTCCGCGATCGCCCGCGACACCACATCGCGTGGGGCCAGATCACCGCGCGGATGCACACCCGCGGTCACCGAGTTCCCCTGGGAGTCAACGAGAACAGCGCCCTCGCCGCGCACGGCTTCGCTGATCAACGGTCGTCGTCCCACTCCACCGGGCGTGTAGAGCACTGTCGGATGGAATTGCACGAATTCGAGATCGGCAACGGCCGCTCCGGCCCACAAGGCCAGCGCCACACCGTCACCGGTCGCTCCGGGCGGATTGGTGCTGAGCGCGTAGAGCTGCCCGAGGCCGCCGGTGGCCAGCAGCACCGAAGGGGTGTGCACGACACCGAAACCGTTGTCCGACACCGCGATCACGCCCTGGACACCGTCGACCCCGGTGACCACCCGCAGGGCGGCGGCACCGAACATCACCGGCAAGCCCGCCGCGTTGAGCGCCCGCTGCACCTCGGCGCCGGTGGCGTCCCCGCCGGCGTGAATGATGCGCCGGGTGCTGTGTCCACCCTCGCGAGTCCGCGAGATCTGTCCGTCGCGACCGTGATCGAACACCGCACCGAGATCGGTCAGCGCCGCAACCGCGGCCTGTCCACCCTCGACGATCGAACGCACCGCGTCGACCTCGCAGAGTCCGGCCCCGGCTTCAACAGTGTCACGCACATGCGAGTCGACCGAATCACCTTGCGGCGCAACAACAGCGATGCCACCCTGCGCGTACTGCGTGGAGGTGTCGGTCGGCCCACCCTTGCTCAGGATGAGCACCCGCAGCCCACGCAATGACGCGGTGCGCGCCGCGGTGAGTCCCGCGACGCCACCGCCGATGATCACCAGGTCGACCTCGGCCTCCCAGGACACCGTCATGGTCGTTACCGGCTCGCCGTAACGGCGCCGGTCACTCGCCACCACCGGAGTTGCCGATGGCGATCATCCGCTGCACCGACGCGCGACCGGCCTCGGCCATCGCCAGGTCGACATGCACCTCGTCGGCGCCTTCGACCAGGCAGCGCAGCAGCGCGGCCGGGGTGATCATCTTCATGTACTTGCAGGAGGCGCGATCGTTCACGGCCTGGAAGTCGATCCCGGGCGCGGCCTTGCGCAGCTGGTGCAGCATCCCGACCTCGGTGGCGACCAGCACCTGGTTCGAGGTCGACGCCTTCGCCGCGTCGATCATGCCGCCGGTGGACAGGATGTGCACCCGCTCGGCCGGGAACGCGCCCTCACCGGCCAGGTACAGCGCCGAGGTGGCGCAACCGCACTCCGGGTGCACGTACAGCTCGGCGTCGGGGTGGGTGCGGGCCTGCTCGGTGAGCTCGTCGCCGTTGATGCCGGCGTGCACGTGGCACTCACCCGCCCAGATGTGCATGTTCTCGCGGCCGGTCTCGCGCTTCACGTGCGCGCCGAGGAACTGGTCCGGCAGGAACAGCACCTCACGGTCGGGGTCGATCGAGTCGACCACGTCGACGGCGTTGGAGGAGGTGCAGCAGATGTCGGTGAGCGCCTTCACCTCGGCGGTGGTGTTCACGTACGACACCACCATCGCGTCGGGGTGCTCGGCCTTCCAGGCGCGCAGCTCGTCGGCGGAGATCGAGTCGGCCAGCGAGCAGCCCGCGCGCTGGTCCGGGATGAGCACGGTCTTGGCCGGGCTCAGGATCTTGGCGGTCTCGGCCATGAAGTGCACGCCGCAGAACACGATCGTGTCCTCTTCGGCCTCGGCCGCGATACGCGACAGCGCGAGCGAGTCACCGACGTGGTCGGCCACGTCCTGGATCTCGGGCAGCTGGTAGTTGTGCGCGAGGATGGTCGCATTGCGTTCGCGCGCCAGGCGGCGCACCTCCTGCGCCCATTCCGGCGTCGCCTCGACACCCGCGTAGCCCGTGGGTCCGTCGAATACCGCACCCATCAGCGCCTGCTGTGCAGTCGTCGTCGCCATGGTGGCTCCCTTTCTCGTGCGAGCGGCCGCATCGCCGTGATTCGCACCAACCAGGTTTTCGACTTACAATCGAAAACGTGCCTCATAGTAACACCATCCACGAATCGCTCACCGCGGTGTTCCAGGTTCGCCACTTCCCTGCCAGCATTTCCGCAGGTAGAGGCGCCAAGCACCCCGAGCTGGCCGTTTTGCTGTGGGAACGCGCGCTCGATCCGCAGAAAGGCACATGGTCGCTGCCCGGCGGCCGACTGCGCGACGACGAGGACCTGGACACCTCCGCCCGCCGCCAACTCGCCGAAAAGGTCGACGTGCGCGACCTGCACCACCTCGAACAGCTGTCGGTGTTCAGCAACCCCGACCGCGTGCCCGCCCCCCGCCGCATCGCCTCGGCCTACCTCGGCCTGGTCCCGCTGACCACCGAGCCCGAACTCCCTCCCGACACCACCTGGCACCCCGTGTCGAACCTGCCCGACATGTCCTTCGACCACCGCACCGTCGTCGACCACGCCCGCACCCGCCTGGCCGCCAAACTCTCCTACACCAACATCGCCTACGCCCTGACCCCCGACACCTTCACCATGTCGACCCTGCGCGAAATCTACTGCGCCGCACTGGGCTACGACGTGGACACCACCAACCTCCAACGAGTCCTGTCCCGCCGCAAGGTAATCACCCCCACCGGCGCCACCGCCCCCTCCGGCCGAACCGGAGGCCGCCCCGCCGCCCTCTACCGCTTCACCGACTCAGGCCTCCGAGTAACCGACGAATTCGCCGCCCTCCGCCCCCCGAACTGAAATGTGCCCCGAACCGATTCGCGGCCCGCCACCCCGAATCACGGACTGGGCGAAAAGATCTCGCCGACATCCAGCGTTTGCAGATGCAAACGAACCCGCTCGGCGAAGTTGTCGGCCCCGGCCGAACGTAAGGCCTCCGGCAGCGCTTTGCCCTTGCGGCCGACCCAATAGACGAGTTGTTCACGCACCACCGCGCGCACAAGCGCGGGCTTGGAGTCATCGACAAGTTCGAAGAAGGCGTCGGCGCCGTAGACCTCGTAGGTCAGGTCGTCGATGCCGTCGAATTCGAAATCTTCATGGTTGGCCGTCAGCACCATGTCGACGTCCCCATGGACTGCGGCGCAATGGACATGCGCATCGAAGACATCGGGATACGCGACGTTGCGATCGACCGCATACCCGAGGATTTGGCTGTTGTCGCCGAACGTCTCGATGATTGTGCGCCGGATTCCACCGACCTGTTGCTCAGCGAGGAACGGATTCTTCCTCCGCAGGTTGTACAGCGCCTCCGCCATGATGTCTTCGGTCCAGTAGATCTGGAACATCCCGCTGCCGCCGCGTAAATACAGCAAACAGAGCCAATCACGCAGCGTGCGCGAGTAGAAGATGTTGGCATCCACCAGAACTCGCTGCACCTGCTTGCCGCCCATGCCGACATGCTATCGGGCACCGACCGCTTCCAGCACAGATCCAGCTACTCAATCCGTAATGTCCCATTGCTCCTCCAGCGCTCGCAGTTCGTCGAAAGCCTTGCTCTGGCGGGCCAATTGAGCGCGTCGGTAGTCGATCACGTCCCGGCTGGACAGCCGGGTATGCGCGCCCACCTTGTGAGACGGGATCCGCTGTTCGCGTACGAGCTTCATCAGCGTCGGCCGGGAGATGTTCAGCATCTGCGCGGCCACCGTTGTCGTCACCTCCGCCGGAATACTGCCCACTGTGACAGTGCAGCCCCGCCCGACCAAATCGACCAACTGCAGAATCACAGAGGTCAGCTCGGCGGGAACCGTCAGGGATGTCTCAGGGCTTCCTGCGGCCTGGATCGAGAGCGTCGGCCGCTCATCGCCAAGGAATTCGCGAATATTCCCGGCCTGCTCGACCTCGCGCGCAGTGACCGACACGGTTGCTCGATCACCACGTAGCTGGGGGTCCATGGCTCCTCCGATTCGACTGCGTCGCTGATAGACACCAAAGTCTAGCTCGCTCCACTTATAACTACAATCACTTTACAGTTATACGTGAAAGGTGCATGCGGCGCCGAGTGCCATTGACAACGTATATCCCACAGTGGAACATGGTGGGATCGGTCGGTGAGTTCGCCGACATCCTTCTGATCGAAAAGAGCGGCCCTTGCCCACGATTCCGTGGATGACCGTCGGCACGCCCACCACGCCCGAGGTGCAGTGCATGGCCTCGCGGCTCGAGGTGAAGTCCTTGCGTGACGCGCCCGGTTTCCTGATCGCGTCGCTGGCGCTGTGGCGGCAGGCGCGACGTTCGCCGGGAGCGCTCGGCGTGACGTTGAAGGCGCAGCTGTCGAAGCGCACGTTCTGGACGTATTCGGCGTGGGAGAACAAAGCGTCCATCTACGCCTACGCGGGCGCCGAACCCCACAAGTCCACCGTCGAGCGCAAGCGAAAAGTCATGCGGGACGCGACTTTCGTGTTCTTCACGGCTCCGGCCGATGAGTTGCCCCTGCCCTGGGACGAGATCCAGCGCCGGATCGCCGAACAGCGCGCCTCGACGCCACCCGACCCCACGCACTGACGCGCGCGCACCGAAAGTTGTCGGTGGCCGGTGTCACACTGCATGGCATGGACAACAACGCAGCGGACGCGAAAGAGACCATCTCCTACGATGACCCGGATGCACCGTGGAACCGGGAGTACTCGGCCGATGAGATGGCCGGGTGGAACGACGGGGTCATTGCCGAGTTCCGGGGTAACGACGGGCAGGTCGGCGGTGACTACGCGGGGGCGACGTTGTTGTTGCTGACCACGACCGGAGCCAAAAGCGGTAAGCCGCATGTGGTTCCGTTGGGGGCGCTGTATCGGGGCGACACCCTGTATGTGAGTTCGTTCATCGAAGGGAAGTACCCGGCGTGGTACCACAACGCCAAGGCTGACCCGCAGGTCAGGATCGAGTTGGGCGGCGAGAAATTCGCGGCGAATGCCGAGGTGCTGACCGGCGAGCGGTATGACGAGTTCGCGACGTGGGCGCTCGCGGAGAACTCGTTGCTGGCCGAGTATCAGGCCAAGGTCGACAAGCCGTTGCCGTTGGTGGTGCTGACTCGAACCCCGTGAACTGACTCAGGATTCGTGGCGGCGATCGCGGTGCTTGGGTGCGCGCCGGTAGGTACGTCCGCTGGGTACCGCGGTGGCCGCGGACGAGCTGCGCAGGGCGTGGCGGCGGCGCCAGGCGACCAGGTCGGGCCGCTCCACTGCCTGCTTGTTCTCGGTTTTCATGATCAGGTCCTCCCCCGAGATGCGATGCTCCCATGATAAGAAACGGGCACACCCACGTTCCACTGGTTTTCGAGTGTGAACCGTTGCGCGCGAGCCACTATTCCGCGGCCGGCTGCGGATCGGACTTCTTCAACGGCGCCCCGATCAACACATCCGCCCACCGCGTCGACGGATCCATATCCAACAGCAACGCCTTCACCAGCAACGTCAACGGAATCGCCAGCAACGCGCCCAGCGCCCCGATCACCCACCCCCAGAACACCAGCGACAAGAACGTGACCGTGATCCCCAGCCCCACAGCGTCACCGACGAACTTGGGTTGAATGATCGACTGGATCACGAAGTTGATCACCGAATAGACCACGATCACCCAGATCATCAGCACCGGCCCGCTGTCGAGCAGGGCCAGTAACGCGGGTGGGATCACCCCGATGATGAACCCGACATTGGGGATGTAGTTGGTGATGAACGACAGCACCGCCCACAGCACCGGCAACGGCACCCCCATCGCCCACAGTGCCCCACCGTCGAGCACCGCCACGATCGCACCGAACACCGTCGACACCACCAGATACTGCCGCGTGCCCGCCGCGAAGGACCGCAGTGCCTGCGCGATGGCGGGCCGATCCCGGCTGACCACCTGCATCCGCTGCCCCATGCTCATCCCGTCGAACGCCATGAACAGCAGCAGCGCCAGCACGAAGAACAGATTGGAGAACAGACCGAGCACCCCACCCAGCACCTGCTCGACGACGCCTGCCGCCTGGCCGACGTCGATTCCGTCGAGCGCCTTCTGGATCTGTTCGTCGCCCACGCCCTGGTCCGACAGCCACCCGCGGCCGCTGTCGAGCAGGTCGTTGAGCTTGTCGTCGTATTCGGGCAGCAGGGTCACCAATTGCGCCGCCGACAGCACCAACGCACCGCCGATCCCGACCAGGATCGCCACCACCGAGATCAGCGCGCCGAACATCCCGACCCAGGCAGGCCATCCGCGCCGTTGGGCCCATCCTTGAATCGGCTGCACCGCGACGGTGAGCATGAGCGCGAGGAAGACCGGCCCGATCACCCCGGCGAACGCTTTCATTCCGGCGATGGCGACCACCGCGGCGGCCACCGCCAGCAGCACGATCAGTCCGCGCGGAATCGACCAGTCCTCGGTGGCGCGACCCTCGGTGTCGTGACGTGATGTGTCCATCGGCGCTCCTCAGCTCGAGGATTTCGACGCTACCTGCCGATATGCCGTCTGCCGCGCCTTCGACCGGGCGAGTTCGGCACCGGATCAGGCGGTCTTCATCTGCGGCTTCGGCGGCGGTGCCGCGGTGCGCCGAGTCAGCCGTCGCACCGCCCAGAACATCAACTCGACCACCCAGAACACCACCAGCGCCACCGTCACCACGATCACCGGCACGGCGAGAAAGATCAGCGACGGCACCGCGATCAACAACCAGCCGAGCACGTCGACCGCCCGCGCCCCACGCAACCGACTGCCCAACCGCACCGCCGCCCACATCATCCAGCGCCGCGGCACCGACACCCCGGCCTCGTGCAGACTGCGCCGGAACAACCCGTCCGCGTCGGCGGGCCCGACTTCGCCTGTGCGACACAGGTAGTCGTGCAGGATCGCGGCGCGCGTGTAGTCGCCGTAGCGCGGAATCAACCACACCAGCGCGCGGGGAACCGAGGCGAAGTCGGTGCGGAATCCCTCAGGGACGGTGAATATTTCGACCGCGCCCTGATAGGTCAGCGGTTGCACCAGGCGCCAGAATTTCGCGTCGAGTTCCTCGACGACCGGACCACCACCGATGAATGCCACGACCGTTCCTCTCGCGCCGCAAGAAGCCCCCTACCTGCTGCTATGACACAGGATAGCGCGAGTGGACGATTCAACCATGCGGTTGCGAACTCTGGTCGACATCGCCGCTGGGCCGAGACTGTTCGGCACCGTAGGGCACGCGATAGACCTCGAGATCGTCGGCGTACTCCGCGGGCCGAAGGTCGCCCAGCAACCCCATCGCACCGGATCCCAAATCGATCCGTGGGTGCAGCGCGGCGAGGAACAGCAGCACCAGCGCGGCCAGGAACGGCTGAACCACCAGCGCGAGCGAGGTGCCGACTTCGGCGGGCAGCGCGACGATCTGGCCGACAACCGGATCGTCGGGTCGCGGATGGGCAACGCCGGCAACCCATTCCCCGATCCACATCATCACCGCGGCACCCAAGCCGGAGGCGAACAGCACGCCGAGCACGAGAGCGGGCCCGCGCGCGACACGCACCCGCCACGCCCCGACCGCGCTCAACACCGCCACCACCGCGCCGATGCACAGAAACATCCCGACCGCGTCGAACAGGTGCAGGCTCTCGCCGGTGAGCACCGCGGCGCGACCGGGCTGGGTCACCCGCAACCGCTCGGTGGGCGCGAGCACGCCCCACACCACCCCGGCCACGGCGCTGGCCACCAGCACCACCGCCATGACGACGCCGACACCGATCACCTCGCGCCGCAACACTTCTGGGCGCTGCACGCTGCCCAGCACTACCGGCGTTCCAACTGTGCCGATTCGATGACACCGTGCCGCGAGCACTTGGCCCACCACCCGTCGGGGCTGATCTGCACGACCATCCGGCGACCGCACTGTTCGCAGAATCGCGGCGGTTCCAGCCCCAGCGTGGCCGAGGCGGGTGTTGGGTCGTCGATTCCCGGCACGATCCGTTTGCCGGTGAACGGGTTGTAGCGCTCGGCGAACCGGGCGTCGTGCTCGTCCAACGCAGTTACCGCCTCCGTGAAGTGCGACCGAACCGTCGCGGGTGCTTCGACCTGGGTCGATTCTCGATCGTACACAGCGCTTTACAGCGTGTCGTTGAACGCTTTGATCGGCATGCTCAGCTCGCCGAGCAGATCCAGATCGGACTCCGCGGGACGGCCCAGCGTGGTCAGGTAGTTGCCGACGATGACGGCGTTGATGCCGCCGAGCATGCCCTGCTTGGCGCCCAGATCACCGAGGGTGATCTCGCGACCGCCGGCGAAACGCAGGATGGTGCGCGGCATCGCGAGCCGGAAGGTGGCGATCGCACGCAGCGCGTCGGCGGCGGGCAGCACCTCGAGGTCACCGAACGGGGTTCCGGGGCGCGGGTTGAGGAAGTTCAGCGGAACCTCGTCGGGGTTCAGCGCGGCCAGCTGCGTGGCGAACTCGGCGCGCTGCTCGATGGTCTCGCCCATGCCCAGGATGCCGCCGCAGCACACCTCCATGCCTGCTTCGCGCACCATCCGCAGGGTCTCGAACCGCTCCTCGTAGGAGTGGGTGGTCACGACCTTGGGGAAGTGCGACTTGGCGGTTTCGAGGTTGTGGTTGTAGCGGTGCACGCCCATCGCGGCGAGCTGGTCGACCTGTTCCTGGTTGAGCATGCCCAGCGAGCAGGCGACCTGGATGTCGACCTCGTTGCGAATGGC
The DNA here is from genome assembly GCF_042714895.1 of Nocardia sp. NPDC058666. Taxonomy (NCBI): domain Bacteria; kingdom Bacillati; phylum Actinomycetota; class Actinomycetes; order Mycobacteriales; family Nocardiaceae; genus Nocardia; species Nocardia sp. NPDC058666. The sequence goes on along the minus strand of NZ_JBHXRY010000008.1, from coordinate 13,433 downwards.
CTCCACGCCCGCGGCGACCTGCGCCATCAGCCGCTCGTCGGGCCCGCGCACGGCGGCCACGATGCAGAACTCGGTGGCGCCGGTCTTGGCGGTCTGCTTGGCCGCCTCGACCAGGCTGGGGATGTCGAGCCAGGCCGCGCGCACGGGCGACTGGAACAGTCCCGACTGCGAGCAGAAGTGGCAGTCCTCGGGGCAGCCGCCGGTCTTGAGGCTGATGATGCCCTCGACCTCGACCTCCGGGCCACACCACTTCATCCGCACGTCGTGGGCGAGCTCGAGCAACGCTTCCAGACGGTCGTCGCCCAGCCGAAGGACCTCCACGGCCTGCTGCTCGGTGAGGCCTTCGCCGCGCTCGAGTACCTGCTCACGGGCGATGGCCAGAATATCGGTCTGGACGGGTGCCTGCGTCACGTCGTGATGTCCCTTCGACGGGGGTGTGCGCACGAGCCGTGGGTGTGATCCACCCGGCGTGGCCGTGCAACTTGAACGGTGTTCAGGATAGGGTAGCGGCTATAAGTGAGTCACGACACTCGGGTCGGAAAATCTGTTCGGAAGGACGCGCGTGCAACTGCGGAAGACGGATGTGATCGATGCCGCCATCGCGATCCTGGATCAGTACGGGCTCGCCGATCTGACGATGCGCCGCCTGGCGGGTTCGCTGCAGGTGCAGCCGGGCGCGCTGTACTGGCACGTGAAAGACAAGCAGTCGCTGCTGGGCGCGGTGGCCGACCGGATTCTCGCCCCGATGGACCAGCCGATCACCGCCACCGAGTGGCCTTCCCAGCTCACCGAGTTGGCGCATCGCCTGCGCGACTGCCTGCTGGCCTATCGCGATGGCGCAGAACTGGTTTCGGCCACCTACGCCTCCCGACTGACTACGAGCAAGGCGCGGGAACGTCTGGCCGGCATTGTCATTCGCGCCGGTATGACCAGGGAGGAAGCCGATCTCACGGCCTACACCCTGCTCTACTACGTGCTGGGCCAGACCGTCGACGAGCAGTCGCGGATGCAGATGGATTCGGTCGGCGCGCTGCCGCAGGACGACACTCCCCTGCTCGAAACCCCCGACCCCACAGCACGTTTCGACTTCGGTCTGCAGTTGTTCATCGCGGGCGTGCGCACCATTCTCGGTGCACGGGTGCGCTGATCAGGGCGGGTCGTCGCGGTTGGCGTCCTGGTAGCGCGCGATGAACGGCAGCACTTGCGATTCGATGACCGTGTTGTATTCGTGCGGGCGCTGAATCGGGTTGGCGTGTTCGATCCGACTGGGCCGCACCACCAGCAGTGATCCGTCGACACCGCCGGAGTGTTCGATCAGGACCCGGTGCGAATACTCCACGTCGACAACGGAATCGCGGCTGGCGTCGCGCGGCCGGATGAACACGATCGCCGGGTTTCGCTTCTTCGGATGGGGTTCGCCGAGCGCGTCCAGATCGCCGGTGCCGCCGCTGGCGACGATTGCCATGAACTGCGCTTCGATCAACCCGTTGCTGGCGGCGTCGCGGGAGAAGATCTTGTCCCGCAATACTTCTGAGGCCACCTCACGAAAAGCGTCCAGGTCGATGTCGGGCAACAGTCCGTGCCACAGCTGGAAACGTTCACGCCGAGCGGACATCTCGACGGTGAAGCGCAGCAGCCGACTCTCCCTGGCACCGGGCAGCCAGCGCAACCACCGCACCAGATCGGTTCCCCGGCTGCGACTTTCGGGCCGCACCGCATCCAGATCCAACGGCGTGCAGTCCAACACCACCGCCACCAACCGCCGATCGCTGTGCAGGTGGATGTGCTGGGCCACTTCGAGAGCGATCACCCCACCCATGCTGTGCCCGACCAACACGATATTGCGCACCCCGCCGTAGGTGGCGGCCCGCACGATCATGTCGGCGATGACCTTGGTGTCGATACCCGCGTTGTCGTACCGCACCGCCCACACCACCCCGATCCGGCTCAACACCGGCAACGCAGAGGCGGTGGGCACCGCGTTGACGCCTCCCAGACCCACCATGTCGACCACCGCGGTATCCCAATCCCGCGAGTCGGCGGGCAGGTGCGCGGGCAGCAACTCCGGTGCGGTGCGGGCCAACCGCTCACGCTCCGGCGCGACATCGTGCACCCAGTACTGCCCGAACACCATCAGCGCCACCGCCAGCACCCCGACAACCCGCAACACCGCCAGCCTGGTCCGGCGCCACCGACGCCACCCGTGCCCGACCCGCGTTTCCCGCAACCGTTCCCGCCGACGAACATCGTCGAAGTCCGCGACGGTAGACGGATGCCGATCCATTGACGACATTCCCCCACTGTAGGGGCGCGGGCCGAGTGCCCTCGGCTACCGTGCGTAGCGCTGGGCGTAGCTGGTGGGCGGTTCGCCGAAGATCTTGCGGAAGTCGCGACTGAGATGCGGTTGGTCGGCGTAACCGAGGTCGGCGGCCAGTGCTGCCCAGTCGAGGTCGTGGCCCGCGGCGAGCCGCTCGGTGACCTCGCGCAGGCGGTAGCGGCGGATCACCCATTTCGGCCCGATGCCGACGTGCTCGGCGAACAACCGCTGCACGCGCCGGACACTGCTGTCGCATCGCCGCGCGAGCGCGTCGACGGTGAGGATGCTGTTGTCCTGGGCGATCATGGCCACGATCCGCGCCGTGCTCTCGGATTCCGGGTCGGCTTCGGGCAGGTGCGCACGCAGCAATCCTTCGACCGAGGCGACGTCGGCTCGATCAGGAATGTCCGGTCCGAAAACTGTTGTCGCGTCGACCTTTCGGTCCCGCAGGCGCGCGACCGGACCGTCGAGAAACGGACGAAAGACACCAGGCCGGAAGGCGACACCGAACACCGAACCCGAGCCCGTGAGCTCCCGGTAGACGTGTGAGGACGAGGGGCCGTGCAGTTCGGCGCTACCGTCGCGAAAGGTCAGGTGCACGTTCGGCAGCGGCACGACCAACTGCCGATACGGCCGCTCATAGTCCCAGGTCACGGCCCAGTACCGGTCGACATACCGCGCCAGATCACCTGACGGCGCGTTGAACGCGTGACGCTGCGACGACTGCCAGGCACCGCCCAGTTCGCGCGGATCGCGTTGCACCCGGTGAGTCTATGTCGCGTTTGTTCAAGACAACGCCGCGTCGCGGTGGTTACCTCGGTGTATGTCCGAAACCGAACGTGTGGCGCGCGCCGCGGCGCCGCTGGCCCAGCTCATCCGCACCATCGATCCGGAGCAGCTGTCCGCCCCGACGCCCTGCGCGGAGTTCGACGTCGCGGCCCTGCTCGAGCACCTGCTGTTCTGGGGTCCGTCGCTGGTCGGCGCGGCGCGCAAGGAAGCCGTCGCGCCCCCGGCAGCCACCGAATCCGAGGTCGATCTCACCGCGGGCGACTGGGCCGCCGCCCTGGATGCGCACCTGGACGCCCTCTCCACCGCCTGGCGTGACCCCGCCGCGTGGCAGGGCACCACCCACATGGGCGGCCCCATGGAACTGCCCGCGTCGCTGGTCGGCGGCATGGTCGTGGGTGAGCTGATCGTCCACGGCTGGGACCTGGCTCACGCCCTCGGCACCACCGTGCACTGGGATGACGACCTGCTGCGCCAGACCTATGACGACACCGCCGCCACCGCCGAGCAGGGACGGGCGATGGGCATCTACGGCCCGGAGGTCCCGGTCCCCACCACCGCGCCCCTGCTGGATCGCATCCTCGGACTCACCGGACGCGACCCGGTCTGAGCTCTCGCAGGTGCACGCGTGGGCGCCGATTCAGTTGCTGTCCACCGGATCTCGGGGTTTGATCAGACCCGGTGGCACCACAACCGGGCGTGCGGGGAACCAGCGGTACATCGCCAGCGCGCCGAGTCCGATCCCGAATGCCATCAGTGCGCCCGCGGCGGCAAGACCGGCCAGCGCACCGACCAGACCGACCGCGACCGGGCCCGCGAAGGCACCGACGTCGTGGGTCAGGCGCCAGGCGCCGAGGAATTCCGCGCGGCGGTCCGGTGGTGCGGCGTACACGCCGACAGTCATGATCAGGCCGTTGCTCAGGCCGTTGGCCAGGCCCAGCAGCATGGTCGCGGCACCCATGGTGAGCACCGAACCGGTGAACGGCAGGACCGCGTAGCCAAGGGCGAAGCAGATTCCGCAGGCGGTGCCGGTGACGCGGCTGCCCGCGCGGTCCAGCCATACGCCGGCCGGATAGGACATGAGTACGTCGACCGCGCCGGCCAGGCCGAACAGCAAACTCGTTGTCGCGGCGTCGATTCCGAGGTGCGCGGCCCACAGCGGCAGCAGGACTGTGCGGGATGCTCGTGCGGCACCGACTGCGACCGAGGCGAGTCCGAGAGTTCTTAGGACTCTGCGATTTTCGGATAACACTGTGTGCACTGGTCGCAGCGCCGCAGGGTCACCGATCTCGCTGGAACGGATCGCCACCATCGCCGCCGCGGCCGCCAGCGTGGTGACCAACTGCAGCCACAGCGCGCCGACCGGCCCCATCCCGTGCACCAGTGCCGCGCCGAGAAAAGGCCCGCAGAAGAACCCGAGCCGGTGCGACCCAGCCAGCGTCGACATGGCGCGCCCGCGTTGATCGGGCGCGACCACCGACACCAGATAGGTCTGCCGCGCCAACCCCCACACCGCACCCGCCGCCCCGTTGAGCAGCAAACCCACTGCCAGCACAACAAGATTCGGTGCGAAGATCGCCGCGAGCACCCCGACGGTGCCCAGCACACTGCCGACCCCGATCGCCGCCCGCTCTCCGATCCGGGCGACGATCCGTCCCGCGGGCAGGTCGGCGAGCACCATCCCGAGCCCGCCCAGCGCCACGATCAGCCCTGCCATGCCCGCGGATGCACCGAGATCCAGTGCGCGCCAGGCATACATCGGCGCGGCCGCACCAGCTCCGGTGCCGTACAAGGCCATTGGTGCGAACACCGGCCAGATCAGCGCACGTAACTGCAGGGGTTCGGTGTCGAGGGTGCCTGCGCTCATCGTCGGCCACCCGCGCGGCAGAAAACCAGACGCCGTGAAGTCTCAGGTGTCGCGCGTGTACCGAAACCCTCGGCGCCTGCGTCCTTTTCGCTACCTTCCTGCGCCTCTGACGCCCCGCTGACAACGGGTCGCGCCAACCCACTCTGCCGCCGTGGCCTACTGCACCCCGATCGATCGGTCAGCGGAGCGTCAACGTGACGCGGTCGGCCGCAATTCTCGCCGCCGCGACAACAACATTCGCCGGATCCAGCACTCATCCGACAGCAGCGGGTGTCTGCGCGAACTGACTCTGCGGCCGCGCGAGTCCGAAGTGATCGCGCAGGGTGGTGCCGGTGTATTCGGTGCGGAACAGCCCACGTTCCTGCAGGATCGGCACCACCGTCTCGGTGAAAACTTCCAGCCCGCCGGGGTAATACGGCGGCATCACATTGAATCCGTCGGCCGCGCCCTGGGTGAACCACTGCTCGATCGTGTCAGCCACCTGCTCGGGTGTCCCCGCGAACACCCGGTGCCCCCGCGCCCCCGCCAACCGGTGCAGCAGCCCGCGCAGGGTCGGCCGTTCCCGTTCGACGATCCCCGCCACCACCTGCAACCTGCTGCGCGCGTTATCGGTGACATCACCCGCCCCCGCGAACACCTCCACGGGCACCAGCTCGTCCAGCGCGAGCGTGCGCAGCGAGGTCCCGGTGATCGATTCCAGCTGCTTGATCCCGTATTCGGGCACGGTCAGTTCATTGAACTCGCGCTCCAAACGCTGTGCGGCAGCCTCGGTGTCGGCGATGAAGGGGCTGATCCCCGGCAGGATCTTCACCTCGTCGGCGGTGCGCCCGAACTCTGCTGCCTTGGATTTGATATCGGCGTAGAAGGCTTGCGCGTCCGAAAGCCGTTGGTGCGCTGTGAAGATCGCCTCCGCGTACTTACCCGCGAACGCGCGACCCTCGTTCGAGGCACCCGCCTGCACCAGCACTGGACGACCCTGCGGTGTTCGAGCCGCGTTGAAAGGCCCACGCACGCTGAGATGTTCGCCGACGAAGTCGATCGGATGGATCTTGTCGGGGTCGGCGTAGACACCGGCGGCGCGGTCGAGCACGATCGCGTCGTCCTCCCAGCTGTCCCACAGCCCCACCACCGCATCCACGAATTCCCGTGCACGGGCATAACGCTCGGCATGATCGGGATGCGCTGCGCGCCCGAAATTGGCTGCGGCCAAGTCGGTTCCGGTGGTAACGATGTTCCACCCCGCCCGACCGCCGGAGATGTGGTCGAGCGAGGAGAACAGTCGCGCCAGGTTGTAGGGCTCGTAATAGGTGGTCGACGCGGTCGCGATCAGACCCAGATGTGTTGTCGCCGAGGCGATCGCGGTGAGCAGGGTGATCGGCTCGAGGCCTGGCGCCGCATTGTGTCGCACGTCGGTGCGCAGGGCGGGACCGTCGGCGAAGAACACCGCGTCCAGTTTCGCCGCCTCCGCCGTGCGCCCGATCTCCTGGTAGTAGGACACGTCGTAGATGCGGTCGGGGCTGCTGTCGGGATGCCGCCACGCCGCCTCGTGATGCCCGGAGGGATAGATGAACGCGTTCAGACTCAGTTGACGCGGTGCACTCATGACGCCTGCTTCACTTTCTCGAATTCCGTTGTGTCCACGCCGAGTCCGGCCAACAGCACGTCACGCAACCGGACGAACTCGGGTTGCGCGTGCCTGCGCGGACGGGGCGTGTCGATCCGCTGGTCGATCGTGATCACGCCTTCGTCGAGCACCAGTACCCGGTCGGCGAGCAGCACCGCCTCGTCCACATCGTGGGTCACCAGCAGCACGGCGGGCCGGTGTCGCCGGCACAGCGCCTGCAGCAGCGCGTGCATCCGGATCCGGGTCAGCGCGTCCAGCGCACCGAACGGTTCGTCGGCCAGCAGCAGTTCCGGCTCACGCACCAGCGACCTGGCCAACGCCACCCGCTGCTGTTCACCGCCGGAAAGCTCACGCGGCCAGGCTTTCTCCCGCCCGGCGAGTCCTACCTCAGCCAACGCCGAACGGCCACGCTGTGCCGCGTCCCGCCCGGTCAACCCGAGCACCACATTGTCCAGCACCCGCGCCCACGGCAGCAGCCGCGAATCCTGGAACACCACCGCACGCTGCTCGGGCACCGTCAGTTCGCCCGAACCCGGTACCTCCGAATCCAATTCGGCCAACGCCCGCAGCAGCGTGCTCTTGCCCGAACCACTGCGACCGAGCAGCGCGACGAACTCACCGCGCCGGATCTCGATGTCGATGCCGTTCAACACGATTCGCTTGCCGAAGCCGCGAGTCAGCGCGCGGGTGCGCACGACGACCCGCTCGTCGGGGCTCAGTCGCCCAGTGTCTGTCGCCATGCCAGCACCTTTCGTTCCGTTGCCCGCACGGCGAGGTCGCCGAACAGTCCGAGCAGTCCGTAGATCACCAGTCCGACCACGATCACGTCGATCTGGCCGTAGGTGCGCGCCTGCGTCATCAGGTAGCCGATGCCGCTGGTCGCGTTGACCTGTTCGACCACCACCAGCGCCAACCACGAAATGGTCACCGCCAGCCGCAATCCCAAGAAGAAGCCCGGCAGTGCACCCGGCAACGCGATCCGCCGCAGAAAACCCCACCGCGACAGTCCGACGGTCTCGGCCAGTTCCACGTAGCGCGCGTCGACACTGCGCAGGTAAGCGTGGGTATTGAGGTAGATCGGAATGAGCACGCTGGTGGTGATGACGATCAGCTTCATTTCCTCGCCGATGCCGAACCACACGATGAACAGCGGGATCAGCGCCAGCGTCGGAATGGCCCGTTTGATCTGCACGGGACCATCGACCACCGCCTCACCGAGCCGACTCAACCCGGACACCAGCGCCAACACCACGCCGATCACCACACCGAGCACGAGTCCGACCACCGCACGCTGCAGGGAGGTGAGCAGATTGGACTGCAACCGGCCGTCGGCGATCAGCTCCCCCGCGGTCGCCGCGACTGTCCACGGCGCGGGCAGTGTCTCGGGATCTATTGCACCAGAAAGTGATCCGAGAACCCAGCTGCCGATGAGCAGGGCCGGACCGATCGCGAAGCCGAACGGGATCGGCTTGCCCGGTCCGAGTCGGCGCTTGCCGCGCCCGCGCGGTGCGAGCACCTCCACGGGTGCGGTGCTGGATCGGATACGCCGCAGGACCCCGGCGTCGAGGGTGGCCATCAGCTCGCCGCCGGCGCGAACGCCGCCCCGCTGGCGGTGACGGCCTCGGTGACCGCCGCGTCGAACCGCAGGTCGAACCCGTCGACGGCCTTGATCTTCTTCGGCAGTTCGCCCACGGCGTCGATCGCGTCGATAGTGGACTGTTGACGGGCGATCAGCTGCTGGTCCAGGTGCGGGAACGTGTAGTTGCCACCCGATTCGATGATCCGCCTAGCGTCGTCGGCGCTGACCTTCTGGTTCTCGACGTAATAGCGGGTCGCCCATTCGTCGCGGTGGGTGTTGGTCCACTGCCAGGCCCGCACGAACGCGCCAACCAGAGCGCGAGTCGCCGCGGCCTTCGCCGGATCCTGGACCACCGCGCGGCGCGCGTACAGGTAGGCGAGGCCGCTGTAGATGCCCGTGGTTTCCGAATCGGGGATCAGTGAGGCGCCCTGGGTTCGCAGGAACCGGGTCACGTTCGGTTCGATCAGCGGCGCGACATCGACCTGACCGGTGCGCACCGCATCGGGGAACTCGCCCAGCTGCAACCGAATCAGTTGCACGTCAGCGGGTTTCAAACCGGCCTTCGTGAGCGCCTTCAACACCGAGGCCTGCTGGGCCGTCCCCTCGGCGTAGGCGATCTTCTTGCCCTTCAGGTCTGCGAGCTTGGTGATCGAACGGCCCGGTGCGACAGCGAGTTTCATCGCCTGAGGGTTGACCTGATAAGAGCCGATGATCGGCACGTCCTGCCCCGCCGCCAACGCGTGAATCGGCGGCACATCGCCGACCTGCCCGACATCGGCCGCGCCGGCCCGGAACGCCTCGAGAATGGCCGGGCCACCGACGAAGTTCGCGAACTCGATCTTGAACGGCAACTTGTCCAGCTCACCGGACAGTCGCAGCGCCGATTGCAGCCGCTCCTGCTGATCGGCCACGATCAGCGTGGTCCCCGGCGGAACCTCGGTCGGCAGGGCGACATCAGGCGTGCCGACCGGTGCGTCCTTGCCACTGGCACAGCCGCTCAGGCCCAACGTCGCAACGGTTGCCACCGCGAGCAGTGCGGCGGTGGTGCGGCCTCGCAGGCCGGGCAGGAAGGTGTTCGGTCGGTACATACAGGGATTGAATCAACCACGCCCCGCGCCGAATACCTTTAGCTTTCCCGTGATTCGAACCACGGGCGGCTTCCCGCGGCGGACGCGCGTGGCGCCCGCTCGCGAGAAGGCCGAGACCCCGAACTCAGAAGGGCTGCCCGCTGAGCAGACCCAACATCATGATCGGCAGGTAGAGCACCCTGAACAGCGCCGATCGCACCGGGTCCCCGGCGAGCATTCCCTCGCTGATCCAAGCCATCAGGTCAGTGGAACCCATGAGCGTTCTCCTTCGTACGAATTGTCGGACAAGCGTGAATCGTGTTCGCCCCCAGCAACGTTAACCTCGCTCACGAAATTCCTCGGAACGACTGGTCCCGTCCCGCTTCCAGGTGGCACCGCGTGCCTTGTACAGTCACGGTGTCATCCCCGGCGGGTGCGGGAATCCGGTGTAACTCCGGAACGGTCGCGCCACTGTGATCGCCTCACGGCGAAAGTCAGACCTCCCTCGCCGGGACACCCTCTGAAAGGGCCGCGCCTTGCCTGTGGAGATTTCGCGATGACCCGTGCGCGGGTCTCGCTCGCCTTACCCCTGCTCGGGGCGTTGCTGTCGGCAGCGATGATCGCCGCCACCGGCTTCGGTGCGGAGATCGTTCCTGTGTCCGCGGTGCTGGACGCCCTCACCGCCCGGCTCACCGGCGCGACACCGACCGACCTCGGCATCGACACCATCGTCTGGCAGCTCCGCGTGCCACGCACCCTGCTGGCCGCGATCGTCGGCGCCGGATTGGCACTGGCGGGCGCGGCGATGCAGACGCTGGTGCGCAATCCACTGGCCGACCCGTTCCTGCTCGGCGTCTCCTCGGGTGCCGGGGTCGGCGCGGCCGCGGTGATCACCTCCGGGTTGTTCGCGGGCGCGGGCATTTGGGCGTTGTCGGGCGGTGCGCTGCTGGGCGCGCTCGGTGCGGCGACCCTGGTCTTCCTGATCGCGCTCGCGCAGGGCGGACTCACTCCGCTGCGACTGGTTCTCACCGGCACCGTGCTCGGATCCGCCTTCGCCGGGTTCAGCAGTTTCCTGGTGTTTCGCAGCACCGATCCCGCCGCGGCGGAGTCGGTGCTGTTCTGGTTGCTGGGCAGTCTCGCCGGTGCCGATTGGACGACCTTGGCCCTGCCTTTTACCGTCGTCGTGACGTGCGGTGCGATCCTGATGGCAGTGGCGGGCTGGCTCGACGCGCTCACTCTCGGCGCCGATACCGCGTCCTCGGTCGGAGTACCGGTACAGCACCTTCGGATCGGCCTCTTCGTGCTGCTGGCAGTGCTCGTCGGGGTTCTGGTCGCGGTGTCGGGTGGCATCGGCTTCGTCGGCCTGGTCGTCCCGCACGCCGCGCGCATGATCGTGGGCCCCCGCCACCGCAATCTGCTGCCTGCCTGCGCACTCGGCGGTGCGCTGTTCCTGGTGATCGCCGATGCGGCCACTCGAATCCTGGTGCGTCCCACCGAAATACCCGTAGGCGTTTTGACCGGCCTTATCGGCGCCCCGATCTTCCTGCTGCTGATGGGCAGGCGCCGCTACCAGTTCGGGACCTCATGAGCGGCTGGCTGCGCGTGTTCGATCGACCAGCTGCGAACCGCGCGGCAGGTGACACCACACCACGACCTCTCCTCGCACCGAACGCGCCCGACTGCGATGTCGACAAGACGGCGCCGGACTGCACCGCAGGCAACGCCGATTCCCGAACAAGGGAGGCACCGGCGCACACAGGCACGGCGGGGCGACCTGGCGAACTGCGAGCCGTCGCACTCACCTGCGCGATCGGGCATCGAGATATCGTTGTCGATGCCGAATTCTCGATCAGGCCCGGCGAGGTCGTCGGCATCGTCGGGCCCAATGGCAGCGGCAAGTCGACGTTGCTGCGGGTGCTCGCCGGGGTCGACAAGCCGAAACACGGCCAGGTCCTCGTCGACGGGCAGGTGCTGCACGCGCTGCGGCCGCGGCGACGGGCTTCGGCCGTGGCACTGGTGGCGCAGGACGAGACTCCGCCCGCCGACATGCTGGTCGGCGAAGTGGTCGCGCTCGGCCTGACGCCCTATCTGCCGCCGTGGGGTCTGGGCGGCCCGCGTGAACAACACCGGGTGGCACAGGCGTTGGCGGCGGTCGATCTCGCCGGTTTCGCGGGCAGGCAGGTGCATCAGTTGTCCGGTGGCGAACGGCGGCGGGTTCTGCTGGCCAGGGCACTGCTTCAGGACACTCCGGTCCTGCTGCTCGACGAGCCGACGAACCATCTCGACGTCACCCATCAACTCGAACTCCTCACGCTGATGCGAACCCTGAACCGAACCGTCGTCGCCGCCCTGCACGATCTCGCACTGGCCGACCGCTACTGCGACCGAATCATCGTGCTGCACAACGGTTCCGCGCGACCACCCGCACCGCCGTCGCAGGCCCTGACACCCGAGATCGTCGCCGAAGTATTCGGTGTCGACGCGACTCGCGTGCGGCATCCCGTGACCGGCGACCACCACCTGTTGATCACTGCCCGAGAGGCTCGATGATGAAAACGACCGGCCCGATCCTGGCCAGCACCGCACTCGCGGTCGCGCTGACGGCTTGCACCGGCACCACCACGCACACCGCATCCACGATCCCGATCACCAACTGCGGCAAGCAATCCCCGTTCCCCTCCCCTGCCCAGCGCCTGTTCGTCAACGACGGCAACCTCATCTCGATGGTGCTGGCACTGGGCGCACAGGACCAGGTCGCCGCGGTCTCGAGCATCCAGCGCGACGCGGACACCCTGCGCGCCCACTACGGAGCCGAGATCGTCGACAGCCTGAACTCTGTTGCCCCCGAATACCCTTCACGCGAAACCGTGCTGGCCCAACGCCCCGACGTCATGGTCGCCGGCTGGAGCTACGGCTACGACGAGGCGAGCAACCTCACCCCCGCGACCCTGCGCAAGGACGGCATCGCCGCCTACGTCCTCACCGAAAGCTGCCGCCGGCAAGACGGCGCGCCCGCCCGCGGCACTGTCGAACCGTGGACCGCCCTGCGCACCGACCTCACCGACCTCGGCACGATCACCGGCCGCCAGAACCGCGCCACCGAGGTCACCGCCGACCTCGACCGCAGACTCGCCGCCCTGACCACGGCCCCGAAACCCGCCACGCCGCCGACGGTGTTCCTGTTCGACAGCGGCACCGACACGATCTTCTCCAGCGGCAAATACGGTGCGCCGCAGGCAATCCTGGAAGCAGCGGGCGCGCGCAACGTCCTCGACGACGTCGACGACACCTGGACCAAGGTCTCCTGGGAGCGCCTCGCGGCCGCCGACCCGGACGCGATCATGTTCGTGGAGTACCCCGGCCAGACCTACGCCCAGAAGGTCGAACTACTGCGTTCGAAGCCGGGCATCAACACGCTGCGCGCGGTCCGCGACAGCCGATTCTTCACCCTGCCGTACGCACTGTGGACCAGCGGACCGCTCAATATCGATGCCGCGGAACAGATTCGCCGGCAGCTCGAAGCCTGGCAACTCGTCCCCGCCTCGGGCATCACACCCCGCGCGGACGACGCGGTGCGCTGATCGAGCGCGCTCAGTCGAGCGCGCCCCGCTCGGCCATAGCCCCCAGCTTCGTCAACGCCATCTGCCAGCTCGCTTCGTTGTCGGCGGCGCTGAGACCCGCCGGAACGTCTTCGTGCACGATATCGAGCGCGGTTCCGCCGTCGGCGTCGGCCAGGGTGAAGGTAATGGTCTGCGCCCCGGTCATATCCGGCTTCTCGGTCACGAATTCCAGCACCTCGACCACCTGCTCGTCCGGGACCAACGAGCGGAACTTCCCGAAGTACGCGTCGTGCTGCTGCGTGATTCCCGCCTCGGTGGGCTGGTCATAGGTGAGCGTCAGGGAGAACGATCCGCCCTCCACCGGCTCGAACCGATGCACCTCGATGGACATTCCGTCGGGCATCATCCAGGCAGCCACCGAATCGCCGTCCATCAGCAGTCGATAGACGGTCGAACGAGGCGCGTTGATGTGCGTGCCGATCCTGGTCGTCGCCATGGATTCACAGTACAGGGAACGCAAAAAGGCCCCCAGCAATGCTGGGGGCCTTTCGCAATGATGTTCCGGCAGTGTCCTACTCTCCCACACCCTGTCGAGTGCAGTACCATCGGCGCAGGTGGCCTTAGCTTCCGGGT
>NZ_JBHXRY010000007.1:150592-224638 GCF_042714895.1 Nocardia sp. NPDC058666 | reverse complement strand
GTACCCCGAAGGGCCTTACCGCTCGACTTGCATGTGTTAAGCACGCCGCTAGCGTTCGTCCTGAGCCAGAATCAAACTCTCCGTTGAAGACTCTCAACCACACCCTCGAAAGGATGTAATCAGAAATATCTAAACTAGAGTCCGAAAACCTAGCAAGCCGAACACCAGCAAAAAGATTCGCTGTTGTTCAAATTTTTGCCCAACTTCCTACCGACCGGGGGGTACGGAGAAGTTGGAACCAATAAAAAATTATTGGCACTGACATTCATCGACACACTATTGAGTTCTCAAAGAACACACGCACACACTTCTACCCAACATCTTCTCGAAGGGGTTTCGGTGAGGCAAGAGTTCAAACTTAGCTCAGGAACCAGTCCGGAAGCAAGTCCCAGTCGGTGTAACCCTGAACACATGATCAGTCAGGCGCTCAACGTTCTACCTCGTGTCTGCAACCGCTTGGCGGCTGAGTCGGTGTCCGTGTCGCTCTGACTCGAATAAAGTTACGTGTCGACATCGACGATGTCAAATCCCCTGGTCAGGGGCACCAATCAGCCTCGAACCAACTCGCTGCGGTAGCCGTGAATCGTTCGCGACTCCAGTGTCCTACACCCGCGGGGATCGCGCCACGCAAAGGTGCGCCGGTCACGCGGGGTAGGTCGTCGCGGTTGCAGCGGGAGGCGAGGTCGGGGTCGGTCGGCCAGGATCCGATGACCAGGCCGGCGCAGTCCACGCCCGCCGCGGCCAGGGTTCGGGTGGTGAGTTCGCTGTGGTTGAGGGTGCCCAAGCCCGCGGCGGCCACCACCAGCACGGGAGCGGCGAGTTTCTGGGCCAGGTCGAGCAGGGTGAACTCCCCCATGCGCACGAGCAGGCCGCCCGCGCCTTCCACCAGCACCAGGTCGGCGTCGGCCAGCGATTCGATCGCGGCGAGGGTGTCGTTCATGTCCAGCAGCGGCATGTTCGCGCGGCGGGCGGCGGTGTCGGGGGCCAGGGGCTCGGGGTAGCGGGCCAGTTCCAGTGTGCGGGTCACGCCGGTCAGGCGGGTGATGTCGGCGAGGTCGCCCGGTTCGCCGGGGTCGATGCCGGTCTGAGCGGGTTTGCAGATCGCGACGGTGCGGCCGGTCGCCTGTGCGGCGGCGGCGAGGGCGGCGGTGACGATGGTCTTGCCGACATCGGTCGACGTGCCACTGATGAGGAGAACGGTCATGCGCGTTGCCATCCGAGATCGCGGACTGCCCGTTGAGCCTGCCCACTCATGCCGTCACCGATTCCCTGTTTCGCGCCGTCGCGAGGACCTCGCCCAAAACCTCGGCGATGGTGCCGAGTTCGTCGGCGGTGAGGTCGGCGCGGGCGGTGAGGCGAAGGCGAGAAGTGCCTTCGGGGACCGACGGCGGTCGGAAGCAACCGACGTCGAGGCCGCGGGCGCGACAGGCCTGTGCGGCGTCGAAGGCGACCTGGGCTTCGCCGAGGACCACCGAGACCACCGCGGAATCGGGGTCGGGGACTCCGGCGATCCGGGCGATGTCGGCGGCGCGGTCGAGGACTCGGGTGGCCATAGAAGGGTCGCGGCGCAGCAGTGACAGCGCGGCGCGGGCGGCGCCGACCGCGGCGGGCGCCAGTCCGGTATCGAAGATGAAGGTGCGGGCGGCGTCGATGAGGTGGGCGCGGATTCTGGCATCGGCCAGCACCACTCCCCCCTGGGCGGCGAATGCCTTCGACAGGGTCGCGGTGACGACGAGGTCCGGTTCGCCTGCCAGGCCCAGCTCGTGCACGAGACCGCGGCCGCCCGCGCCGCGCACACCGAGCCCGTGGGCCTCGTCGACGATCAGGATGGCGCCGTTCTCGCGGGTGACGCGATGGAGATCGGCCAGTGGCGCGAGATCGCCGTCGGCGCTGAAGACCGAATCGGTGAGGACGAGCGCGCGCTCCTCGGTGCGGTCGGCGAGCAATCGCTGCACCGCGTCGACATCGCGATGGGGTGCGATCGCGACCCGCGCGCGGGACAGTCTGCACGCGTCGACCAGCGAGGCGTGTGAACCCGCGTCGGAGACGACGAAGGTGCCGCGTCCGGACAGCGCCGTGACCACGCCGAGGTTGGCGGCGTAACCGGTGGCGAAGACCAATCCTGTTTCGGCGCCGACGAATTCGGCCAGTTCGAGTTCCAGGAGGGCGTGCTCGGTGGTCGTCCCGGTGACCAGGCGCGAGCCCGTGGCGCCCGCTCCCCAGCGGCGCACCGCCTCGATCGCGCCCTCGACCACCTCGGGGTGCCGGTGCAGGCCGAGGTAGTCGTTGGAGGCGAGGTCGATGGCGGGCGACTCGGCGACGCGCTCGCGCAGATGCCTGCGCAGTCCGGCGTCGACCCTCTCGGCCGCACGCTCGTCCAACCAACTCAACGGATCCTTACTCACAGTTGAGGAGCATACTTGAACACCGTTCAGGAGGTGGGGACTCCCGGCGCACCAGCCGCCGTGGTCACGCGATCGACGCCTTCACTGCCGCCCGCACAGCCTCGGTGACGATGGCGATGTCGGCGGAGGTGCTGATGAACGGGGGCATTGTGTAGACGTTGTTGCGGAACGGGCGCAGCCAGGCGCCCGCATTCACCGCGGCGTCGGTGGCGGCGCGCATATCGACGGGTTCGTCGAGTTCGACGACGCCGATCGCGCCGAGCACGCGGACCTCGGCCACGCCGGGCAGTTCCGCGAGGGGTGCGAGCCCCGCGCGCAGCTCGGCCTCGATCCGGGCCACTTCGGCGCGCCAGTCCCGTGACAGCAGCAACTCGATCGACGCGACCGCCACCGCGCACGCGAGGGGATTGCCCATGAAGGTCGGCCCGTGCATCAACCCGCCGTGCGCGGCGCTGATCGTCTCGGCGATGCGGGAGGTGCACAGCGCGG
Source organism: Nocardia sp. NPDC058666 (assembly GCF_042714895.1). NCBI lineage: Bacteria > Bacillati > Actinomycetota > Actinomycetes > Mycobacteriales > Nocardiaceae > Nocardia > Nocardia sp. NPDC058666. The sequence goes on along the minus strand of NZ_JBHXRY010000007.1, from coordinate 221,744 downwards.
CGGCCAGGGTGAGGTATCCGCCGGTCAGCGCCTTTCCGACACACATCACATCGGGCGCGACGTCCGCGTGGTCGGCGGCGAACAGTTCGCCGGTGCGCCCGAAACCGGTGGCGATCTCGTCGAAGACGAGCAGGACGTCGTTGTCGTCGCAAATCCGGCGCAGTTCGGTGAGGTAGCGGGGGTCGTGCCAGCGCATGCCGCCCGCGCCCTGCACGACCGGTTCCACGATCACCGCGGCCAGTTCGTCGCGATGGGTAGCGACCGCGCGTTCGAGTTCGGCGACGTAATCCGGTTCGAAGTCGCGCGGCGGTGCGGGGGCGAAGATCTGCTCGGTGAGCACGTCGGTCCACAGTGCGTGCATGCCGCCGTCGGGGTCGCACACGCTCATCGGGGCGAAGGTGTCGCCGTGGTATCCCCCGCGCCAGGTCAGCATCCGGTTCTTGGTCGGGCGGCCGAGACTGCGCCAGTACTGCAGGCACATCTTGGTCGCGACCTCGACCGAGACCGACCCGGAGTCACAGAGGAAGACCTTGTCCAGGCCGGCGGGGGTGAGTTCGACGAGTAGTTGGGCCAGTCGGGTCGCCGGTTCGTGGGTGAGGCCGCCGAACATCACGTGACTCATCCGCCGGGACTGCGCGAGCAGGGCCGCGTCGAGAACGGGGTGGCAGTAGCCGTGCACGGCCGCCCACCACGAGCTCATCCCGTCGACGAGCTCCCGGCCGTCGGCCAGCGTCAGCCGGGTGCCCGCCGCGCTCGCCACCACCAGCGGTTCCGTGGTGGCGGGGAAGCCGCCGTAGGGATGCCAGACGTGTTCGGCATCGAGGGCGGCGATCCGCTCGGGGCTCAGGTCCACAGGTTTCCTCGTCGTTGCACCGGCACCGCCGCGACGACGGTCTTGAACACCGTTCAAGTTAGCACTTGCCTCCGCGCGCTGACCCTCTGTCGGCGTGATTTGCCGGGCTCGCTGCCCGCACCGGCGCGGCGTCTGCGGGCCAGGCGCCAGGGCCTGAGCTGCGGGGATCGAGCGCCCGGTCACATCGTGCGCGGTGGGGTGGGGGGTTCCATTACTGTCGTAGCATGTCGAGCCCGAACGACCGACCCGAGGTGTGGCCGGGCACCGCGTATCCGCTGGGCGCGACCTACGACGGTGGGGGCACGAACTTCTCGGTGTTCTCCGAGGTCGCCACCAAGGTCGAGCTCTGCCTGATCGCCAAGGACGGCACCGAGACGCGCATCGATCTCGATGAGGTCGACGGTTACGTCTGGCATGCCTATCTGCCCTCGGTGGTTCCCGGACAGCGGTACGGGTTTCGCATCCACGGCCCGTACTCCCCCGAGCTCGGATTGCGTTGCGACCCCAGCAAATTGCTGCTGGACCCGTACGGGAAGGCGTTCGACGGCGAGTTCGTCAACGATCCTTCGCTGTACACCTACGGGCTGGATTCGTTGGGGCACACCATGACCGGGGTGGTGATCAACCCGTTCTTCGACTGGGGTCCCGATCGGCCGCCGAACCGGCCCTATCACGAGACGGTCATCTACGAGGCGCACGTCAAGGGTTTGACGATGACGCACCCCGATATTCCGGAAGAGCTGCGCGGCACCTATGCGGGGCTGGCACATCCGGCGATCATCGGACATCTGAAGTCGTTGGGCGTCACCGCGATCGAGCTGATGCCCGTGCACCAGTTCTTCCACGATCACGTGCTCACCGATCAGGGATTGCGAAACTACTGGGGCTACAACAGCATCGGGTATCTCGCACCGCACAACCAGTATTCCGCGCGCCCGCGGGGCGACGGGGCGGTGGCGGAGTTCAAGGCGATGGTGCGTGCGATGCATCTCGAGGGCATCGAGGTGATCCTCGACGTGGTCTACAACCACACCGGCGAGGGCAACCACAACGGGCCGACGTTGAGCCTGCGCGGTATCGACAATGCCGCCTACTACCGCCTCGACGACGCCGAACCCGAGCACTACAAGGACTACACCGGCACCGGCAACAGCCTCAATGTCCGGCATCCGCACACGCTGCAGCTGATCATGGACTCGCTGCGGTACTGGATTCTGGACATGCACGTCGACGGGTTCCGCTTCGACCTCGCCGCGACCCTGGCCCGCGAATTGCATGACGTGGACCGGCTTTCCGCGTTCTTCGACCTCGTGCACCAGGACCCGGTGGTGAGCCAGGTCAAGCTCATCGCCGAACCGTGGGACGTGGGCGAGGGTGGCTATCAGGTCGGCAATTTCCCGAGCCTGTGGACGGAGTGGAACGGCAAATACCGTGACACGGTGCGGGATTACTGGCGGGGTGAACCAGCGACGTTGGGCGAGTTCGCTTCTCGGCTGACCGGTTCGTCGGATCTGTACGAGTCCACGGGTCGTCGTCCGGGTGCCAGCATCAACTTCGTCACCGCGCACGACGGTTTCACGTTGCGAGATCTGGTGTCCTACAACGAGAAACGCAACGACGCCAACGGGGAGGGCAATCGCGACGGGGAGAGTCACAACCGGTCGTGGAACTGCGGCGTCGAAGGCGAGACCGACGATCCGCGGGTGCTCGCGCTGCGGGCCCGTCAACAGCGCAACCTGCTGGCCACGTTGATCCTGAGTCAGGGCACGCCGATGCTCGCCCACGGCGACGAGATCGGGCGCACCCAGCTGGGCAACAACAATGTGTACTGCCAGGATTCGCCGCTGGCATGGATGGACTGGTCGCTGGCCGACACCAACGCCGATCTACTCGAATTCACCCGCACGGTGATCGCCTTGCGCACCGAGCACCCGATCTTCCGGCGTCGCCGCTTCCTGGCCGCGGGGCCCAGCGACGATCAAGGGCACCGGCGCGAGATCGCCTGGTTCGCGCCGGCCGGTGCCGAAATGACCAACGACGACTGGGACAGTGGCTTCGGCAAGTCCCTTGCCGTGCTGCTGGACGGCGACGGTATCGCCGAACCGGGGCCGCGGGGTGAGCGGATCACCGACGACTCGTTCCTGCTGTGTTTCAACGCGCACGACGAGGCGATCGATTTCGTGCTGCCCGGCCCGGAGTTCGGGGCGCAATGGACACTGGCTCTGGACTGTTCGACCCCCACCGGTGCGGCCGACGCGGTGTACGCCGCCGCTGCCACGTTGCCGGTGGCCAGCCGCTGCCTGCTCGTACTGCGCCGAACCGCCTAGCCGCCGAGACGATGACCGAGACCTACGTGACCGATCCGCTGACCCTGTTGCATCGCGCCCCCCTGCGGGCGAGCACGGTGCGAAGCACCTACCGGTTGCAGTTGCGCCCGGACGCGCTCACCTTCGCCGACGCTCGCGCGATCGCGGAATACCTGCAGCAGCTGGGCATTTCGCATCTGTATCTGTCGCCGATCCTGACCGCGGCGCACGGATCGACGCACGGGTACGACGTCACCGATCCGACCACGGTCTCCGCGGCCCTGGGCGGACCGACCGGGCTCAAAGCCCTGTCCGACGAAGTGCGCAGTCGCGGAATGGGTTTGATCGTCGACCTGGTGCCCAACCATGTGGGGGTGGCCGATCCACGGCAGAACCCGTGGTGGTGGGATGTGCTGCGCAACGGCCAGAAGTCGCAGTACGCCAAGTATTTCGACATCGACTGGACCACCAGCAACGGTGCGGGCGGGCGGTTGGCGCTGCCGGTACTGCAGAACGAGAACGACCCGGCGGCCTTGACCGTGGACCGCGCCGGGCCCGAACCCATGCTGGCACTGCATGATCTGCGATTCCCGATCGCGGCGGGCACCGACGGCGACAACGCGCTGCGCATTCACGACCGTCAGCACTACCGGCTGGTGAGCTGGAAGGCCGGGGTGTGCACCTATCGGCGGTTCTTCGCGGTGAACAGTCTGGCCGCGATCCGGCAGGAGGATCCGGAGGTGTTCGAGGCCACGCATCGGGAGCTGGCCGCCTGGTGTGAACACGATCTGATCGACGGTGTGCGGGTGGACCATCCGGACGGGTTGTCTTATCCCAGCGCGTATTTGACCCGGTTGCGCAGGCTGATCGGGCCGCAGCGGCTGCTGCTGGTGGAGAAGATCCTCGCCAACCGCGAACCATTGGACGCGACGCTGCCGGTGGACGGTACTACCGGGTACGACGCTCTCTCCGATATCGGTGGGGTGTTGATCGATCCGGCGGGCGAGACGACACTGACCGAGCTGTCGCAGCATGTCGCCGGGCACGGCAGCGACCGGGCGTGGTTCGGGGAGACCGAGCATCGGATCAAGCGCGCGGTCGCGGAAACCATTCTGGCGCCCGAGATTCGGCGTTTGGTCGCGGCGATCAAGCGTGACGGCAACGCGGGCAGTTTCGACACGCTCGCGGTGACCAACGCGACCATCGAGGTGCTGGCGTTCATGCCGGTGTACCGGGTGGATTACGCGCCGCTGGCCGGGATGACCGCCGCGGTCGTGGCGGAGGTGGAAAAGCGCAATGCCGAACTGACAGCGCCCCTTTCGGTACTGGTGACAGCACTGTCGGTGGGTGGCGAGGCGGCGACGCGGTTCTCGCAGGTCTGCGGGGCGATCACCGCGAAGTCGGTCGAGGACACCATGTTCTATCAGGGTGCGCGGCTGGTGTCACTGCAGGAAGTAGGCGGCAATCCGGCGCGATTCGGCCACTCCGTCAACGACTTCCACCTGTCCAACAGCGAACGGGCTCAGCGCTGGCCCGCGACCATGACCACGATCTCGACCCACGACACCAAGCGCGGTGAAGATGTTCGCGCGCGGATCGGGGTGCTGTCGCAGGTCGCCGATGTGTGGTCGCAGCGGGTGCGCGGGTGGTTGGAGACGACGCCCGCGCCGGACGGGGCGACGGCACTGTTCTTGTTGCAGAACATGTTCGGGGTGTGGCCTGCCGACGGGCGCCCCGCCTCGTCGGTGCCCGGGCTGCGGGATCGGCTGCACATGTTCGCGGAGAAATCGATTCGCGAGGCGGGCACCAAGACTTCCTGGGAGGAACCCGACGCGGAGTTCGAGTCGGCGGTGCACGGGTGGCTCGACGCGGTGATCGACGGCCCGGTCGGCACCGGCATCGGCGATCTCGCCCACGAACTCGCACCCCATGCGTGGTCGGATGCGGTGGCGCAGAAGCTCTTACAGCTGGGCGCGCCGGGGATTCCCGATATCTACCAGGGCACCGAACTGTGGGAGGACTCGCTGGTCGACCCCGACAACCGTCGTCCGGTCAACTTCGCCGCCCGCGTCGGAATGCTCCAATCCCTCACCGACACACCGACTCTGGACACCACCGGCGCGGCGAAGATGTGGGTCGTGGCCTATGCGCTGTGGTTGCGCCGAGAACGGCCGGAATGCTTCGTCGGCGGGTCCTACCGGCCGATGTACGCGGTCGGCGAGCACGCGCACCGGTTCATCGCCTACGGGCGAGGCCCCGCAGGTGAAGCGGCGGAGGTGATCGTGGCGGCGACCCGACACTCGGTGGGCCTGACCGCGACCGGTTGGCTCGACACCCTCTTGCCGCTGCCCCCTGGCAACTGGACCGACCGGCTCACCGGAAACACCTTCGCCGGCAGCGCGCGGTTGGACAAGCTGTTCACCCGTCTGCCGGTCGCACTACTGGTGCGTTGAGCAGCGGCGTCGAACAGAACTCAGCTGCGCGAGGCGGTGCGGGTGGCGCCGACGGTCCATCGGACGGTGGCGACCGTTGCCGCGACCAGGACCGCGAGTTGCGCAGAGCCGACTACGAGTAGCAGCAGGGCAGCGATGACCAGCGCCGCGGCCAGGGCCTCGAGCTTGTAGAGCGGCCATGCGGTGCCTGCGATGTCCACGGTCGTGGTGGGGGCGGGTGAGGTGAGCACTGCCATGCTGACCAGGATAGGCGCACATCGAAGTTCGGGCCACCGAACTTTTGCGAAGATCGCAGTCGGGAACATCACACAGCGGGTATTCGTTGTGCTGGTCATGCCACTCACAGGAGAGTACGCACCGAGCACTTCGGACTGGGCACGTGAACAGGCCGAGACCTACGAGAAGTCCGGCGGCGCAGAGGGTACTTCGATGCAGGGGAAACCCGTCATCCTGCTCACCACCCGGGGCGCCAAGACCGGCAAGTTGCGCAAGACGCCGCTGATGCGGGTCGAGCACGACGGCGAGTATGCCGTGGTCGCGTCGCTGGGCGGGGCGCCGAAGAACCCCGTCTGGTACTACAACATCAAGGCCGATCCGCATGTGGAACTGCGTGACGGCACCGTCAGCAAGGACTACACCGCGCGCGAGGTGTTCGGCGAGGAACGCCAGGTGTGGTGGGACCGGGCGGCGGCGGTGTGGCCCGATTACAACGAGTACACCAAGAAGACCGATCGCGTGATCCCGGTCTTCGTGCTCACGCCGCGCTGAAAACCCCAGGTCGCCGGGCACCCGCTGGGAGTTGACCAGCGGGTGGTTCCGCTGAGGGAGGGTGCGGACCGGCTCGGTAGGATTGGCCGGGTGTCCCCCATCGCTGACGTCGCCGCCGTGCCCGTAATCCGTCCGCCGCTGACCGCGGACGAGATCGACGCAGCAGCACAGCGAATTTCGGGGATCATCGAGCCGACTCCGCTGCAGTACAGCGCGCGACTGTCGGCGAACACCGGTGCGCAGGTCTACCTCAAGCGCGAGGATCTGACCGCGGTCCGTTCCTACAAACTGCGCGGCGCCTACAACCTGATGGTGCAGCTCACCGCCGCCGAACGCGCGGCCGGTGTGGTGGCCGCCAGCGCCGGCAATCACGCGCAGGGTGTGGCGTTCGCGTGTCAGGCGATGGGTGTGCGCGGGCGCATCTACGTGCCGACCACCACCCCCAAGCAGAAGCGGGACCGCATCCGCGCGCACGGGGCTGAGTTCGTCGAACTGATCGCGGTCGGCGATACCTACGACGCGGCCGCCGCGGCCGCCGCCGACGATGTCGCGCGCACCGGCGCCACCATGGTGCCCCCGTTCGACGACCCGCGCACCGCCGCGGGCCAGGGCACCATCGCCGCGGAGTTCCTGGAACAGCTGGGCACCGCGCCCGATCTGGTCATCGTCCCGGTCGGCGGCGGCGGCTGTCTGGCCGGCATCGGCACGTACCTGCGCGAGCGCGCCCCGCAGACCGGGCTGCTGGGCGTGGAGCCCGCGGGCGCTGCCTCGCTGACCGCGGCGTTGGTGGCCGGTGCGCCGGTGACGCTGCCCGAGATCGACCCGTTCGTCGACGGTGCCGCGGTGCGTCGCATCGGCGACCTGCCCTACCGCGCCGCGGCGTCGTTCGGTGGCCGGATGGTCTCGCACGCTTCGCTGCCGCTGCTCACCACGCCCGAATCATCCAGCGGCACAGCACCTTTCCAGGTGATGCTGATCGACGAGGGTGCCATCTGCACCGCGATGCTCGACCTGTACCAAAGCGAGGGCATCATCGCCGAGCCCGCGGGCGCGCTGGCCACCGCGGCGCTGGCCGAGATCGATCTCGAACCCGGCAGCACCGTGGTGGTGCTGGTGTCGGGCGGCAACAACGACATCTCGCGCTACGGCGAGATCATCGAACGGTCGCTGGTGCACCGCGGGCTCAAGCACTACTTCCTGGTGGACTTCCCGCAGGAGCCCGGTGCGCTGCGCCGCTTCCTCGACGATGTCCTCGGGCCCGACGACGACATCACCATGTTCGAGTACGTCAAGCGCAACAACCGCGACACCGGGGCGGCGCTGGTGGGCATCGAACTGGGCGCCACCGACGACCTGGCATCGCTGATGCATCGCATCGAGGAATCGCCGATCCAGGCCGAACGCCTGGAACCGGGTTCGCCCGCCTACCGCTACCTCACCTAGGCGAGGATCACGCGGCCGCGCGGTCCTCGCGCGGTCCGGATTCGCGGCTCGCGCGCACGCTGGACATGATCAGCGGCAGCAGCCAACCCATGGCGAGCTGGTCGTACGGCAGCAGGATCTGGTCGAGACGGTTGTGGACGTAACCCACCGACAGCCCCGATTCCGGGTCGACCCAGCCGAACGAACCGCCCAGACCGATGTGGCCGAAACCGTGCCGTGCGCCCGGGGCGGGCAGCGAGTGATAGCCCAGATGCCACATCATCGGCAGGTAGAACAGCGCGTGGTCGAGGCGATAGGTCTGGACCTTGCGGATCGCGGCGTGCGTGCTGGGCCGCAGGAACGGTGAACCGTCGACGGTGGCGCCGTCGGCCAGCGCGGCGTACATCCGCGCGAGCCCGGCGGCGGTGGCCACGCCGTTGCCCGCGGGCATCTCGGTGTTCAGGATGGTCGGGTCGTCACCGTCGAGGATGCTGTCCAGGCCCGGGACGAACAGGCAGCGAGCGGCCGCACCGAGCGGTCCCGGCAGCCGGAAGCCGACCTTGCCGAGGAAGGCAGCGGCCAGCGGATGCGCGACGAAACTCAGGTGCGCGCCGGTGAGCCGGGCGTATTCGGTGCTCGAATCCGCGGGCGGGCGACCGAGGTGGATGCCGTCGATGCCCAGCGGGTCGGTGACCTCGGTGCGGATCAGTTCGCTCATGCTCGCGCCGGTGACACTGCGGGCCATGCCCGCGAGCAGCCAACCGTAGGTCAGCGCGTGGTAGGTGGGCACGCCGCGCATCCGGTCGGGGGACGCCATGGCCAGGCGGTCCTCCATCAGCTCGTGATCGAGGGATTCCGCGGCGGAGTTGGCGACCGCGGACAGCGAGGACAGGCCGGCGCGGTGGGTGAGCACGTCGGCGACGGTGATCGAGCCCTTGCCGTGGGCGGCGAAACGCGGCCAGTATTCGGCGATCGGGGCCTGGTAGTCGATGAGTCCGCGGTCGGCCAGGCGGTGGATGACCGTGGCGGTGACGCCCTTGGTCGCGGAGAACACGATGGGCGCGCTGTTCGCGGTCCACGCGGTGTCGCCCGCGCTGCCTGCCCAGAAGTGGGCGAGGGGTTCACCGTGTCGGTAGATCGCCAGCGCGCCGCCCGCATCGCGGCGATGGCCGACCAGCGCGGCGAACGCGCGCACCAGCGGGCCGAATCCCGCCGGGGCGAAACCGCCGACACCGGCCGGGAGGGCAGCGCTTTCCTGCCCGTAAGCGTCGTTGCTCATTGTCCGATTGTACGGCGTTATGCCCTGTCGGCAATGCCGCGAACGGAGACCGTGGCCGACCTGTTCCCCGCCGTCATCACTGGGTGATCACCGTGCCCGCGCCGTCGCCTTCTTCGAGCACGGCGAAACTGTGGCCTGAAATCAATGTTCCCGCACCGCTTTCGGTGGCGGGTGACCATGCCAGCAGCACACGGCCGTGTACCGGGATCACCACTTCGTCCTCGGCGAGGTTGCACACCACCGAGATTCGGCCGCGGCGCAGGACGAACCATCGTTGCGCTTCGTCGTAGTCGGCCCACACGCGTTCCAGCCAGGGGTCGGTGAACTCCGGTCGCGATTTCCGCAAGGCGAGCAGGCCTCGGTAGCAGGCGAGCAAGCGGGCGTTCGGTTCGTGCCGGATCTCGGTCCAGTCCAGCTTGGAGCGGGTGAAGGTCGCGGGGTCCTGCGGGTCGGGGACGTCGTGCGCGGACCAGCCGTGCTCGGCGAATTCGGCGCGACGGCCGGTGGCGGTGGCCGCGCCGACCTCGGGGTCGGTATGGGAGGTGAAGAACTGGAACGGGGTGCTCGCGCCCCATTCCTCGCCCATGAACAGCATCGGGGTGCTCGCCGACAACAGCACCAGCGCCGCTTTCACCGCGAGTTGACCGGGGGTGAGGTAGGCGCTGGGCCGGTCGCCGGTCGCGCGGTTGCCGATCTGATCGTGGTTGCAGGTGTAGCCCAGCAGGGCGCTGCCGGGGATGAGGTCGCGGGAAAGGGGGGCGCCGTGGGTGCGGCTGCGGAAGCTGGAATAGGTTGCGGCGTGGAAGAACCCGTGCGTCAGCGTCTGTGCCAGGCAGGCCAGGGAGCCGAAATCGGCGTAGTAGCCCTGTCTTTCGCCGGAGACCGCGGTGTGCACGGCGTGGTGGAGGTCGTCGTTCCATTGGCCGGTCAGGCCGTAGCCGCCTGCGGCGTGCGGGGTGATCAGGCGGGGGTCGTTGAGGTCGCTTTCGGCGATCAGGGACAGCGGGCGGCCCAGATGTGCTGAAAGAGCAGTGGTTTCGACGACGAGTTCTTCCAGCAGGTGGGTGGCGGTGCGGTCGACCAGCGCGTGGACGGCGTCGATGCGCAGGGCGTCGAGGTGGAATTCGCGCAGCCAACGCAGGGCGTTGTCGATGATGTAGGCGCGCACCGCGTCGGAGCCGGGGCCGTCCAGGTTCAGGCTTTGGCCCCAGGTGTTGCGGCCGGTGGTCAGGTAGGGGCCGAAGCGGGGTAGGTAGTTGCCGCAGGGGCCGAGGTGGTTGTAGACCACGTCCAGGCAGACGGCCAGGCCGCGGGTGTGGCAGGCGTCGACGAAGCGTTGCAGGCCGTCGGGGCCGCCGTAGGTTTCCTGGACCGCGTACCAGCCCACGCCGTCGTAGCCCCAGTTGTGGGTGCCGTCGAAGGCGTTGACCGGCATGAGTTCGACCGTGGTGACGCCGAGGTCGACCAGGTGGTCCAGGCGTTCGACGGCGCTGTCGAAGGTGCCCTCGGGGGTGAAGGTGCCGATGTGCAGCTCGTAGAACACCGAGCCCGCGAGCTGCCTGCCGGTCCAGTTCTGGTCGGTCCAGGCGGTCGGGTCCAGGTCGTGCACGGCGGAGGTTTCGTGCACGCCGTCGGGTTGACGGGGCGAGCGCGGATCGGGCAGCACCGTGGGGTCGTCGTCGATCAGGAAGCCGTAGCGGGCCCCCTGACCTGCGTCGACGCGCACCGACCAGTTGCCGCCGCCATTGCGTCGCATCGGGTGTAGCACCCCGTCCAGTTGCAGCCGCACCGTTCGCGCCTCCGGTGCCCACACCCGAAACTGCCTCATCGGCTCAGCATCGCATGCCCCGCGCCCGCGTGCTCGATCAACGATTCACTGCGAGTACGCGGTGACGCCGACCGGGCCGGTGCCGATGCACAGGGACTGCGGCTGATCGAGGGATCGGATCCGCAGGGTGTCGCCGCCGCCGAGCAGTCGGACGTACACGGTGTTCAGGCCCGCGCGCACGTCGGCGATCGTCTCGGTCTCACCTTCGAACGACAGCGCTATCCGGCCGTCACGTTCGGCGTTGTAGTTGAGCTGGGCGGTCCAGTCGCGGATCTGCATGGGGCCGCTCAGGGGGAGGTTGACGGCGGTGGTGTCGCGCAGTCGGTGACCACAGCGGGGTTCTGGGCCCTCGATGATGGCTCTGTTCCACCAGACCTGTGCGTCGACGATCGCGCCCTGGTCGGTGATCATGCGTAGGCGTGGGGTCGACAGGGCGAAGGTGGTGGGGGTGGCGATGGGGGCGAAGACGCGGTCGGTCATGTTCTCGGGGAAAGCCAAGGGGTTCAAGACATTCCACGGGACTTCTTGTGGGAGCAGGGGGGCGTCGGCGGCGTTCGGCAGGGCTGCTCGGACGCCGGTGATGTAGGTGCGGGCGGGGCTGGGTTCCCATGATCGGGTGAAGGTGACCGTGGAGTACACGCTGCTCGCGACGAACACCGCTGTTGCGGCGACACCTGCTAGCCGGCGCGCGCGGCCGGCTTCTCTCGGTACCCACGCGCGAGTCCCGTGCGCGTGATCCCTGACGCTGGGGCGACGGTCGGGGAATCTCACCGTGTTCGCCGAAACTTGTTGGCGCACAAGGTCATTTGTTCGGTCTGCCGGACGCGTGCGAGGCGGTGCCAGGCCGATCAGCGCAAGGCTGACCGTGGCGATCACGGCGAGGTCTGCGAAGTAGCGCATGGACTGCAGCAGCAGGCCCGCGGTGCTGGGGCCGTCGCGCAGCAGGACCACCGGTGCGATGGTGGCGACCGCGTACGCGACTGTGCACACACCGACGGCGATCACCCGGCGTCGAGTGCGAAACGTCCACGCCGCCACCATGATCAGCAGAATCCAACTCAGTGCGACCATCGACCCCGGCGGATCAGCCCATGGGGTGGCGGGTTGCCAGCGCTCCCAACGCCACGGGCCGCCCAACAGGGCGGGCACCAGACCATCCGACATCGCCCGGCCCCAGACGATCCCGGAATGTTCGGGAGCCGACAGCCCGCGCGGACGTTGGATCACGAACAGGAAGCACGCCGACCAGGCCAACAACACCGCACCGGCCGCCGTCCACAACGCCGCCCCACGCCCGACCGCCTCGCGCACCGACCCACCCGACACATATGCCACCAGCACCACGACCGCGAACGCCACCGGCAGCACGACCACCGATTTCTCGAAGAACAGCAACGCCACCGCGAACACCACAGCACCCGACACCGCGTACCTGCGCTGCCCTGTTCGCACCAGTCGCACCGCGTCCGCGCTCACCCAGGCTAGGGCTATCTGCAACGGCAGCGCGTTCACCGCCGCCGACCACCAGGCGAACGCGGGCACTGTCAGCGGCACGAACAGGTAGAAAGTCAACGGCACCAGCAGCCACGTGCGGACCCCGAGCAGCACGACGAGCAGCCGCAACACGGCCAGCGAAGCGAGCATTTGCAGTCCGACCAACACGACGACGGCCGCCGCCCAGTTCAGCGGTGCCACCTCGGTGACCAGCCACGTCAGCACGAAAGCCAACGGCATCACGTGCCCGTCATGACTGGTCAGCAGCAATTCCGTCGAGAACAGCGGCTGCGCACTCACCCGCCCGATCAGCAGGAAATCGTCCCAGTAGAAGAACCCCGACGCCGCGACCCAGCCTCGCAACACCAGCTGCACCGCGATCAGCGCGGCGGCCACGAGCAGGACCGTCCGCCCGGACATCCGCCACGGCACCGGGCGCGACGGGTCCCGCGAGTGCGGTGGTGAGTCGAGCAGCGGCGTGGACATCACGTCTTCCGACGCTAGCCCGTCGTTCGCGGAGCGGCCATCACCAGCCGTCACAGGGGTGTCGGCCGCGCGATGTGGTCCGCCACCGGTGTCGGATCAGCCCAGGCAGCCCGGACCGAGTAGTGCTTTCAGGTCACCCATCAGCGCCGAGGACGGGGAGACCCGCCAGGCGTCGTCGAGTTTGAGCATGGTGGTCTTCTCGCGGGCGCCCACGTGTCGGATGAACACATCCGAGGTGCCCTGGTGGCGGATGAGCACCTTCTTGAGCTCGCCGAGCTTGTCGGGCGTGCACATGCGCGTGGTCATGACCACCGCGACCGGTTTGGCCACGCCGATCGCCGAAAGATCCGGTACCACAAGGTCGTTGGCGATCAGCGAGATGCGGTCGTCACGCACCGAGACGCGGGCCTTCACCAGCACCACGGCGTCCTCGACCACGTCCATGCCGAACACCGAGTACGACTGCGGGAAGAACAGCACTTCCACACCACCGGTGAGGTCCTCGAGCTGCGCCGACGCCCACGCCAGACCGTTCTTGTTGATCCGGCGGTTCACCGAGGCCAGGATGCCGCCGATGGTGACCTGCGCGCCGTCCTTGACGTCGCCTTCCAGGATCGCGGGGATCGGCGTATCGACCTGCGCGGCCAATATGTGCTCCACCCCGTTGAGCGGATGCCCGGACACGTACAGTCCCAACATCTCTCGTTCGAGGGCGAGTTTGTGCTTGGTCTCCCATTCGTCCTCGGGCACCTTCACGTTGAACACCGACGCCATCGAGTCGTCGCCGTCGTCCAGGCCGCCGAACAGGTCGAACTGGCCGATCGCCTCGGCCTTCTTGGTCGACATCACCGCGTCGATCGCATCGGAATGGATCAGCAGCAGGCCCTTGCGCGGGTGCCCGAGGGAATCGAAACCGCCTGCCTTGATCAGCGATTCGGTGACCTTCTTGGAACAGGCGATCGCGTCGATCTTGTTCAGATAGTCGGAGAAGTCGGTGAACTTCGATTTCTCCTTGCGCGCGGCGATGATCGAACCGACCACGTTGGTGCCGACATTGCGGACCGCGCCCAGACCGAACCGGATATCGGTACCGACCGAGGCGAAGTTCAGTTCCGACTCGTTGACATCGGGCGGCAGCACCGTGATGCCCAACTTGCGGCAATCCGACAGGTAGATCGCGGCCTTGTCCTTGTCGTCACCGACCGAGGTGAGCAGACCCGCCATGTATTCGGCCGGGTAATTGGCCTTCAGATACGCGGTCCAGAAGGAAACGAGGCCGTAGCCCGCGGCGTGCGATTTGTTGAACGCGTAACCGGCGAACGGAAGAATGGTGTCCCACAGCGCCTTGATGGCGGGTTCGGAGAATTCGTTGGCCAGCATGCCGTCGCGGAAGCCGGCATAGGCCTCTTCCAGCACCGACAGTTTCTTCTTACCCATGGCGCGGCGCAGAATATCGGCCTGGCCCAGTGAGTACCCGGCCACTTTCTGCGCGATCTGCATGATCTGTTCCTGATAGACGATCAGGCCGAAGGTGTCGGCCAGGATCTCTTTCAGTGGCTCTTCGAGTTCGGGGTGAATCGGTTTGACTTCTTGGCGGTTGTTCTTGCGGTCGGCGTAGTCGTTGTGGGCGTTCATGCCCATCGGGCCGGGACGGTACAGCGCCAGGACCGCGACGATATCGCCGAAGCCGGTGGGTTGCATGCGGCGCAGCAGGTCACGCATGGCGCTGCCGTCGAGCTGGAACACACCCAGCGTGTCGCCGCGCGCGAGCATTTCGTAGGTGGCCGGGTCGTCCAGCGGCAGCTTGTCCATGTCGAGATCGATGCCGCGGTTGGCCTTGATGTTCTCCAGGGCGTCACCGATGACGGTGAGGTTGCGCAAGCCGAGGAAGTCCATCTTCAGCAGGCCGATGGCCTCGCACGACGGGTAGTCCCAGCCGGTGATGATCGCGCCGTCCTGCGCGCGCTTCCACACCGGGATCGCGTCGGTCAGCGGTTCCGAGGACATGATGACCGCGCAGGCGTGCACGCCGGCGTTGCGGATCAGGCCTTCCAGGCCGCGCGCGGTCTCGTAGATCTTGGCGACATCGGGGTTCGACGCGATGAGGTCGCGGACCTCGGTGGCTTCCTTGTACCGCTCGTGATCGGGGTCGGTGATGCCTGCCACCGAGATGTCCTTGGCCATGATCGGCGGCGGCAGTGCCTTGGTGATCTGGTCGGCGATGGCGAAACCGGGCTGGCCGAACAGCACTCGCGCGGAGTCCTTGATCGCGGCCTTGGTCTTGATGGTGCCGAAGGTGATCACCTGGGCGACGCGGTCGCTGCCCCACTTCTCGGTGGCGTAGCGGACCATCTCACCGCGGCGGCGATCATCGAAGTCGATATCGATATCGGGCATCGACACGCGCTCGGGGTTGAGGAACCGTTCGAACAGCAGCCCGTACGGGATCGGGTCGATATTGGTGATGCCCATCGCGTACGCGACCAGCGAACCGGCGGCCGAACCACGGCCGGGACCGACGCGGATGCCGACTTCCAGCGCGTGCTTGATCAGGTCGCCGACAACGAGGAAGTAGGCGGGAAAGCCCATGTCGCAGATGACTTTGAGCTCGAAATCGGCGCGGTCGAGGTACTCGCGCGTCGGACCGTCGGGGAAGCGGCGGTCCAGACCGTCGAGGACTTCCTTGCGCAACCAGCTGGCCTGGGTGTGGCCTTCGGGCACCGGGAACACCGGCATCCGGTCGCGGTGCTCCCACACCTCGTCGTAGGGCTGCACGCGTTCGCCGATGAGTTCGGTGTTGTCGCAGGCGCCGGGGATCTCCGCGTCCCAGATGGCGCGCATCTCCGCGGCGGATTTCAGGTAGTAGCCGTCACCGTCGAACTTGAAACGGGTCGGGTCCGACAGCGTCTTGCCGGTCTGAATGCACAGCAGCGCTTCGTGATTGACCGACTGGTCCTTGGTGACGTAATGGCAGTCGTTGGTCGCGATCGGCGGGATGCCCAGCTGCTTGCTGATGTCGACCAGGCCCTCGCGGACCCGGCGCTCGATGGACAGACCGTGGTCCATCACTTCGAGGAAGAAGTTGTCGGCGCCGAAGATCTCCTGCCACTTCGCGGCGGCTTCCAGCGCCTCGCGATCGTGGCCAAGGCGCAGACGGGTCTGCACTTCACCCGACGGGCAGCCGGTGGTCGCGATGATGCCCTCGGCGTGCTGGGCGATGATCTCCTCGTCCATGCGCGCCCACTTGCCCAGCTGACCCTCGATCGACGCCAGGCTCGACAGTTTGAACAGGTTGCGCAGGCCGGTCGCGTTCTCCGCGACCATCGTCATATGGGTGTACGCACCCGAGCCGGAGACGTCGTCGCCCTTCTGACCCGGATCGCCCCACTTCACACGCTTGGTGTCGAAGCGCGAGCCGGGCGCGATGTAGGCCTCGATGCCGATGATCGGCTTGATGCCGGCCTTCTTGGCACTGTTGTAGAACTCCGAGGCGCCGTACATGTTGCCGTGGTCGGTCATGCCGACCGCGGTCATGCCCAACCGATCCGCCTCCGCGAACAGCGGCGAGATCTTCGCCGCTCCATCGAGCATCGAGTACTCGGTGTGGTTGTGCAGGTGAACGAACGATCCGGACGGAGCCAAGACGGTCCTTCCTCCCATAGAGTCGGCGGGGGTTGGCCTTGGCATTCTATGCACGGGGGTCCGACAGGTTTTGCCACGCCATGCGGGCATCCCGGCCCACGTGCGGCCGGGTTCGGCGTGTCGTGGTGAACGTCACCGGGCGAGTTGAACGGACAGGAGTGGCAGTGACAACTTTCGTCGTCGTCGCGGCGATCCTCGCACTGCTGATCGTGGCCTTGCTGGTGTGGCGGCGGACCCAGCGGGTGGTCACCACGCCCGCGCAGCGTGCGGTCCATCAAGCGCTGCACACCGCGTCGCTGGCGGCGGTGCCGTTGCGGCGTGGGCTCACCGAGAAGTCGGCAGCCGAGGCGGCGCCGCATCTGCGCGCGCTGGCGGGGGCCGAGGCGTTGGGTATCGCCGACGCCGACGCGACGTTGCTGGCGTGGGATGGTCCGCATACGGGGATGCTCGCGTTGTTCGCCGATGCGGCGCGGCGGGCGGTCGCGGATGAGCGGGCGGTGTTGGTGGCCGGGGACGAGCACACGTTGATCGCGCAGCCGTTGCTGATCGATGCGGGGGCGGCGGTGGGGGCGTTGGGGATGGTGACGACGGGGAAGCCGGGTCCGGGGATGTTGGGGGCCGCGGCGGAGGTGGCGCGGTACGCGTGTGGGCAGTTGGAGTTGGCGGAGTTGGATGCTTCGCGGGCGCGGGTCGATCGGGCGGAATTGCGGGCGTTGCGGGCACAGATCAGCCCGCATTTCATCTACAACGCGCTCAATACGATCGCGTCGTTCGTGCGGACCGACCCGGATCGGGCGCGGGAACTGATTCTGGAATTCGCCGACTTCACGCGGTATTCCTTCCGTGCCGCAGGCGAATTCACGGTGTTGGCCGACGAATTGCGCAATATCGAACGGTATCTGGCCCTGGAACAGGCCCGCTTCGGTGATGCGCTGGATGTGCGGTTGCGGATCGCGCCGGAAGTGCTCGGCGTGGTGCTGCCGTTTCTCGCCTTGCAGCCGCTGGTGGAGAACGCGGTGCGGCACGGACTCAAAGGGGGGCGCGGTGGCCAGTTGAGCATTGTCGCCAGCGATGCCGGCACCGACTGTTTGATCAGTGTGGAAGACGACGGCATCGGCATGGACCCCGATCTGCTGCGCACGGGCGCGCTCGACGCCATCGACACCGGGACCGGGCCCGCGCGCACCGGCGAGGCCGCGCATGTGGGCTTGGCCAACGTCGATGATCGGTTACGGGCCGCTTTCGGCAACGACTACGGGCTGGTCGTGGAGACAGCGCCCGGCGCGGGGACCAAGGTCAGTATGCGTGTGCCGAAGTTCCGGGCCGGAATTCGAGCCTGACGACGCCCTCGTCGGGATACCGGTCCTCGCTGTCGTGGGTGCCGGTTACGATGGATCGGTTGTGACTTGGAACACTGATGATCCGTCGACCGCGCTGCGGGTGCTCGCCGTCGACGATGAGAAACCAGCCCTGGACGAACTCGTCTATCTGCTGAGTACGCAGCCGGGGGTCGGGGAGATCCATCGGGCGGGTGACGCGACGGCGGCGCTGCGGTTGTTGCGGGCGCATCCGATCGACGCGGTGTTTCTCGATATCGATATGCCGGGGCTGACCGGGATGGAATTGGCGGGGATTCTGTCGGAGTTCGCGGAACCGCCCGCGGTGGTTTTCGTGACCGCGCACGATGATCACGCGGTGGCGGCGTTCGATTTGGGGGCGGTGGATTATCTGCTCAAACCGTTGCGGGTGGCCCGGCTGAGTGAGGCGGTGCGGCGGATTCTCGCGGCCAGGGTCTCGTTGCCCGCGGCCGCGCCGACCGAATCCGCGCATCCCAGCGAGGTGATTCCGGTGGAATTGGGCGGGGTCACCACATTGGTGAATCGGGCCGATGTGGCGTGGGTGGAGGCGGATGGGGATTACGCGCGGTTGCATACCGGGACGGGCTCGCATCTGGTGCGAATTCCGCTGTCGGCGTTGGAATCTCGGTGGGAGGACGCGGGATTTCTGCGGGTGCACCGGTCGTATCTGGTGGCATTGCGGTTGGTGACGGGGTTGCGCAGTGCCGGAAATGCCACGGTGGTGTGTTTGCGGGGTGAGGGCGCGGCGGGGGCGGTGGAATTGCCGGTGAGTCGGCGGCAGGTGCGGGAATTGAAACAGCGGCTGGTGCACGGGCCTCGGCAGAATTGGTCGCAGCGGTGACGGGGCCGCAGCGGCCACCGCGCGAACGGGTGGTGTTGGCGCAGCGGCGGGGGGCGCGGCAGGTGCGGACTCGCACGGAGGTGGTGGAGCAGACCGATCTGGGTGCGGCGTTGATCGGCGGGTTGATTCGCGCGCAATTGGGTTTGGCGTTGCGGCTGGGGCTGGTGGTGGCGGTCGGGTTCGGGGCGTTGCCCGTGCTGTTCGGGATCGAGACTATCGCCGAGGCAACGGTTTTCGGGGTGCGCCTGCCCTGGCTGATCCTGGGGGTGCTGGCGTTTCCGACGCTGTATGTAGTGGGGTGGTTGTATGTTCGCCTGGCTCAGCGCAATGAGGATGACTTCCTAGAACTGGCCGGGGACTGACGATGCGGATTCGAGACGCCGGTGGGGAAGTATCCGGGCGCGCACGGTCCGATGACGGGCGGACGCAGTGATCGCCGACAGTCCCGCGCTTACCATTGCCGCGCTGCTGATGTCGGCACTGGCCACCGTCGGTATCGGTTTCTACGGAGTTCGCCTGTCGCGCACGACTTCTGACTTCCTGGTCGCCTCGCGAACCGTCGGATCACGATGGAACGCGGCCGCGATTTCCGGCGAATACCTTTCTGCTGCTTCGTTTCTCGGCGTCGCCGGGTTGATCGCCAAATACGGCGCCGACGCGCTGTGGTATCCGGTCGGGTTCACCGCGGGATATCTGGGTCTGTTGATGTTCGTCGCCGCTCCCCTGCGTCGGTCCGGGGCGTACACCGTCCCCGACTTCGCCGAGTTCCGACTCGGATCGATTCGGTTGCGGCGCATGGCCGCCGGGCTGGTCGTGCTGGTGTGCGCGGTGTATCTGATCCCGCAATTCCAAGGCGCCGGACTCACCCTGCACATTCTGCTCGGACTGCCCGCGTGGGTCGGCGCGGTGGCCGTGGGGGCGATCGTGTTGGCGAATGTGATCGGCGGCGGGATGCGGTCGGTGACGCTGGTGCAGGCCTTTCAGTACTGGTTGAAGTTGACAGCGGTGGCGGTGCCCGCGCTGGTGCTCGGGATGCATTTCCTCGCCGACGAACGACCGGTCGGCGCGGACGTACCACCCACGGTCGACCAGCGCACGACCGTCGATATCTCCACCGATGTCGTTGTCCACCTCGATGTTTCGCAGCAGGTGACGATCACGGGAACCCTGGATGGGCAACCGGTGACGGGCCCCGTGGTAGTGACTCCCGGCGATCACACGCTGACCGAAGGCACCCGGTTGATCCTGGAACCGGGCTCGGCCGTTCCGGTCGTCGCGGGCGCACCCGCCGACGGCGCGAGCTGGGTCGAACCCGGTGGCGGCTTCGGCGGGAAACACCCGCAGTACCAAGTGTTTTCGCTGATCGTGGCGACGTTTCTCGGCACCATGGGCCTGCCGCATGTGCTGGTTCGCTTCTACACCAACCGCGATGGACCGTCCGCGCGCAGAACCGCGCTGACGGTGATCGGACTGGTCGGGGTCTTCTACCTGTTCCCGATCCTGCTCGGCGTGTTCGCGCGCCTGTACGTGCCGCAACTGCTGATCACCGGGGCCTCCGACGCGGCCGTGGTACTGCTGCCCAGCGCGGTACTCGGCGGACTCGGCGGGCAACTGCTGGCCGCACTGGCCGCCGCCGGGGCGATCGCCGCCTTCCTGTCCACCTCGTCGGGCCTGCTGGTCAGCTTGGCGGGCGTGCTCAGCACCGATGTGCTGCGCGGGCGGATCCGCGACTTCCGGCTGGCCGCGCTGGTCGCCGGGCTGGTCCCGCTCACGCTCGCGGTCACCGTCGCCTCCCTGGACCTGTCGCGCACCGTCGCGCTCGCGTTCTCGGTGGCCGCGTCGACGCTGTGCCCGCTGCTGGTGCTCGGCATCTGGTGGCGCGGACTCACCGCCACGGGCGCGGCGGCCGGGATGCTCACCGGGGGCATCACCGCAGGTGGCGCGACCGTGCTCGCGGTGCTGGGCGGGGTCTCCCCCGAGCTCGCGAACGGGTGGGTCGCCGCGATCGTGGACTATCCGGGCGCGGTCAGCGTGCCGCTGGCTTTCGCGGTGACGATCCTGGTCAGTCTGGTCACCAGCGGCCAGGATTCCAAGACCGTCGCGGGCGTTTTTCTGCGGATGCACGCGCCGGAGCGGCTGGGTATCAGCACCGATCGCGACCCCGAAAACACCCCCGCGCGCTGATCTTGCCACGACCGTTCGTCGCACCACACCGACCGTTCACCGCACGACCGGCCACCTTTACCGAGTGACCCACACCACACCCTCATGCGGTGCAGTCCGGGGACCTACCGTCATTTTCACGCACGACCCCCCTTCACGCTAGGACGACCGGCATGACCGAAACCGACACCGCAGCGCCAGATCCGCGCACGCCCAGTGCCGATGAATGGCTCGCGGTGCAGGCCAGCCCGCAGTTCCAGGAACTGCGAACTCGCCTGCGCCGCTTCATCTTCCCGATGACCGCACTGTTTCTGGTGTGGTACCTCAGCTACGTGCTGCTGGGCGCCTACGCCCATGACTTCATGGCGACGAAGGTCTTCGGCAACGTCAATGTGGGCCTGCTGCTGGGGCTCGGCCAGTTCGTGTCCACGTTTTTGATCACCGGGCTGTACGTCCGTTTCGCCAACCGTGAGTTGGATCCGCGTGCCGCGGCCATTCGCGAAGAACTCGAAGGGGACGCCGCATGATCGGTCAGCGCCCGGAGGCGGCAGCTCGCGTAACCACGCAGGGCGCCCGATCTTGCAGAAAGGCCACAGCATGAGCATTCTCGCCGCGTCCACGACGGTGGGTAATCCCGTCGCCAATATCGCTATTTTCCTGGTGTTCGTCGCGGTCACCATGGTCGTGGTGATCCGCGCCAGCCGCAACAACGCCAGTGCCGCAGACTATTTCACCGGCGGGCGCGGGTTCTCCGGTCCGCAGAACGGCATCGCCATCGCCGGCGACTACCTGTCCGCGGCCAGCTTCCTCGGCATCGCGGGCGCCATCGCCGTCTACGGCTACGACGGGTTCCTGTATTCGATCGGCTTCCTCGTCGCCTGGCTGGTCGCGCTGCTGCTGGTGGCCGAAATGCTGCGCAACACCGGCAAATTCACCATGGCCGACGTACTCAGCTTCCGACTCAAGGAAGGCCCGGTGCGCACCGCGGCCGCGCTGACCACCCTGACCGTGTCGCTGTTCTACCTGCTCGCGCAGATGGCGGGCGCGGGCGGACTGGTCGCACTGCTGCTCGACATCTCCAGTCGCGCGGGACAATCCGTAGTCATCGCCGCCGTGGGCGTGCTGATGATCGTGTACGTGTTGGTCGGTGGCATGAAGGGCACCACCTGGGTGCAGATCATCAAGGCCGTGCTGCTGATCGCTGGCGCGGCGCTGATGTCGGTGATGGTGCTGGCCAAGTTCGGCTTCAACTTCTCCGACATCCTCGGTGCCGCACAGGAATCGGTGAGCGAATCCACCAACAAGGCCGTGGCCGCGCGCGACGTGCTCGCTCCCGGCGCGCAATACGGCGGCAGTGACATGTCGAAGCTGAACTTCCTGTCGCTGGGTCTGGCGCTGGTGCTGGGCACCGCGGGTCTGCCGCACGTGCTGATGCGCTTCTACACCGTGCCCACCGCGAAAGAGGCGCGCCGCTCGGTGGTCTGGGCGATCGCGCTGATCGGCTCGTTCTACCTGTTCACGCTGGTGCTCGGGTACGGCGCGGCGGCCATCGTCGGCCCGGACAAGATCTTGGCCGCAGCGGGTGGCCAGAACTCGGCGGCACCGCTGCTGGCGTTCGAACTGGGCGGGGTGATCCTGCTCGGGGTGATCTCGGCGGTCGCTTTCGCGACGATCCTGGCGGTGGTGGCCGGTCTGACGATCACCGCGTCGGCCTCGTTCGCCCACGACATCTACGCCAGCGTCATCAAGAAGGGCAAGGTCGACGAGATCAAGCAGGTGCGGGTCTCGCGGATCACCGCGGTGGTGATCGGTGTGCTCGCGATCGGCCTGGGCATTCTCGCCAACGGCCAGAACATCGCGTTCCTGGTGGCGCTTGCCTTCGCGGTGGCGGCGGCGGCGAACCTGCCGACCATCCTGTACTCGCTGTTCTGGAAGCGGTTCAACACCACCGGCGCGCTGTGGTCGATGTATGGCGGCCTGATCTCCACGATCGTGCTCATCGTGTTCTCGCCCGCGGTGTCGGGCAGCAAGACCTCGATGATCAGCGGCGCGAACTTCGACTACTTCCCGCTGTCCAACCCGGGCATCGTGTCCATTCCGCTGGCGTTCCTGCTCGGCGTGGTCGGCACCTACCTCGGTGGGCGTGGCGAGCAGGTCGACCAGGCCAAGGCCGCGGAGATGGAAGTCCGGTCCCTGACCGGCGTCGGTGCGGAGAAGGCGATCTCGCACTGACGCCCACCCTGCCCGTGCCGGTGGTTCGCCCCACCGGCACGGGTTGTCCCCCACCGTTTTTCGAAGGAGAAGTTGTTGTGACCAGTTACCCGCCCGCCCCGGAGTTCGCCGCGCAGGCCAACGCCGACGCCGACCTGTACGAGCGGGCGCGCGCCGATCGCGACGGGTTCTGGGCGCAGCAGGCCAACCGGTTGCACTGGCACAAGCCCTTCACCCAGGTGCTGGACTGGACCGACGCGCCGGTCGCGCGCTGGTTCGCCGACGGGGAGCTCAACGTGGCCTACAACTGCCTGGACCGGCACGTCATCGACGGGCACGGGGACCAGGTCGCTATCCACTGGGAGGGTGAGCCCGGCGATTCGCGGGCCATCACCTATGCCGAACTGCTCGACGAAGTGTGCAGGGCGGCAAACACTTTCACCGCGCTCGGGCTGGTGGCCGGTGATCGGGTCGCGATCTACATGCCGATGGTGCCCGAGGCCATCGTGACGATGCTGGCCTGCGCGCGGCTGGGGCTGACGCACTCGGTGGTGTTCGCCGGGTTCTCCCCCACGGCGCTGCGGCAGCGGGTCGACGATGCCGCGGCGCGGTTGATCGTGACCACCGACGGGCAATGGCGGCGCGGTAAGCCCGCGGCGCTGAAGTACGCGGTCGACGAGGCGCTGGGGTCGGATCCGTCGTCGGTGGAGCACGTGTTGGTGGTGCGCCGGGTCGGGCTCGAGGTGCCGTGGACCGAGGTGCGCGACCTATGGTGGGACGAAACCGTTTCTGTTGCTTCACCTTCGCACGAGGCGCAGGCGTTTCCGGCCGAGCATCCGCTGTTCGTCCTCTACACCTCCGGGACCACCGGCAAGCCCAAGGGGATCCTGCACACCACCGGCGGGTACCTCACGCAGACTTCGTACACGCACCACAACGTGTTCGATCACAAAGCGGGACAGGACGTTTACTGGTGCACCGCCGATATCGGGTGGGTGACCGGGCACAGCTACATCGTCTACGGGCCGCTGTCGAACCGCGCCACCCAGGTGGTATACGAGGGCACGCCCAACTTCCCCGACGAGCACCGTCACCTCGAGATCATCGAGAAGTACGGCGTGACAATCTATTACACCGCGCCGACCCTGATTCGTACGTTCATGAAGTGGGGGCGCGAGATTCCCGACGCGCATGATCTGAGTTCCTTGCGACTGTTGGGGTCGGTCGGCGAGCCGATCAACCCCGAGGCGTGGCGGTGGTATCGAGAAGTGTTCGGCGCCAATGCTGTTCCGGTCGTGGATACCTGGTGGCAGACCGAGACCGGTGCCATCATGATCTCGCCGCTGCCCGGGGTCACCTCCCCCAAACCCGGTGCCGCGATGGGGGCTCTGCCGGGGATCTCCGCGCTGGTCGTCGACGACGAAGGTAATCCGCTGGGCGCCGACGAATCCGGGCTGTTGGTGCTGGACCAGCCGTGGCCGTCGATGCTGCGTGGCATCTGGAACGACATGGACCGGTACCGCGAAACCTATTGGCAGCGTTTCGCTTCCGAGGGGTGGTACTTCGCCGGGGACGGCGCCAAACTCGACGCCGACGGTGACCTGTGGATTCTGGGGCGCGTGGACGACGTGATGAACGTGTCGGGGCACCGCATCTCCACCGCGGAGGTGGAATCCGCGTTGGTCGGGCATCCGGTGGTCGCGGAGGCCGCGGTGGTCGGCGCGTCCGATGACACGACCGGACAGGGGATCGTCGCGTTCGTCATCCTCACGGGGTCCGCCGTGCCCGGCGATGATCTGGTGAGTGAGCTCAAGGCGGCGGTGTCGTTGGAGATCAGCCCGATCGCCAAGCCGCGCGAGATTCATATCGTGCCGGAACTGCCCAAGACACGCAGCGGCAAGATCATGCGCAGGTTGTTGCGTGATGTGGCCGAGGGGCGCGAATTGGGTGACACCTCCACGCTGGTCGATCCGACGGTGTTCGAGTCGATCGCCAAGGCGTGAGCGGTCAGCGCCCGGAGGAGGCAGCTCGCGTCACCACGCAGGGCGCCCGAGCACGCCGAGATGACACAGCCGTGAGCGGGTCGGCGCCCGGAGCGGGCGGCGCGCGTCACTGCGCGGGCGCCCGCGCATGCCGAAAGGACACAGTATGAGCGCGCCGGATGGGCGGGGTAGCGGCAGTACCGGGCATGCTGGGACCGTGGATATTCCGATGTTCCCGCTGGGGGCGGTGCTGCTGCCCGGTGAGTCGCTGTCGTTGCAGATCTTCGAGCCGCGCTATGTGGCGCTGGTGCGCGACTGTATGGACGGGGAGCGGGAGCCGGAGTTCGGTGTCGTGCTGATCGCGCGCGGGCACGAAGTGGGCGGTGGGGAGGTACGCACGGAAGTGGGCACCGTCGCCCGGATCAGCGAGGTCATCGAACTGCCCGGCGAGCGATACCGCTTGCGCTGCAAGGGAACCGAACGTCTTCGCATCGACAAGTGGCTCGACGACGACCCGTACCCCCGCGCGGAAGCCGAGCTCTGGCCGGACAGCCCCGGCACCGACGACAGTGCGTTGCTGGCGGGCTTGCGCGAACGCGCGGACCGCCTGCACACCCTGACAGCCCAATTCGCGCGCCGCAACGGCATCCGCCGCCCACCACCGTCGGCATCACTGGACGGGCTGTCGGACGACCCGACCACGCGCTCCTACGAACTCGCCGCCCGCCTGCCGATCGGCCCGACCGACCGCCAAGCGGCCCTGTCCGCCCCGGACCCCCACAGCCGACTCACCGCCCTGACCACCGCGGTCGACGATGCGATCGCGATGATGGAGTTCCGGCTCCTCTGACGTCGACATCACCGGAGCGGACAAGCCGTAAACCCTCGTACCCGGGGTAGCCGTCCCGTCGACTCTCGCGCTGGCCTCACCCGAGGTAGCCGACCCGTCAACGCTCGCGCCGGCCTCACCCGAGGTAGCCGACCCGCCAATGCTCGCGCCGGCCTCACCCGAGGTAGCCGACCCGCCAACGCTGACGTCGGCCTGCCGGAAATGGCTGGTCTGCCGAGACGCCTGTCAGTCCGGTGGTGCGATAGCGATAACGATCTTGGCCCTGGCGTGTTCGGTCTCCATGTACTCGATGGCGGCGGGGGTTTCGGCCAGCGGATATGTCCGGTCGATGGCCGGGCGGACCGATCCCGACTCGATCAGCTCGCGCAGTTCGATCAGCGCCTCGGTGCTCTGGTGGGCCGTCGGTACCCGGATGGTCGGTTTCACGAACGGTCGAGCCAACTGGCCGCACGCGAGCAGGCCGATCGGGCCGAACACGCTGCCGCCGTCGAAGTTGCCGCCGCCGGACAGCACGAGGGTGCCGGTGGGTTCGACCAGGCGAAGGAGTTCGCGCAGGCTGCGCGCTCCCGCCAGGTCGAGAACTGTGTCGTAGCGGCCGGTCACGGTGTCGCGGGTGTAGTCGACCACGTGCGCGGCTCCCAGCGCCCGCGCGGCCTCGACATTGCGGGTACTGCACACCGCGGTGACCTCGGCTCCCCTGGCGTGCGCGAGCTGGACCGCGAACGTGCCCACCCCACCGGAAGCGCCGATGATCAGCACCCGCTCGCCGGCGCCGACATGCCGCAGACAGGTCAGCGCGGTATTGGCGGCCAGTGGCACCGCCGCGGCTTCCTCGAAACTCAGGTTCGCCGGTTTCTTCTCGAGCAACCCCCGCGGCACCGCGAGATACTCCGCGAACGCCCCGCTGACCGCCTCCCCGAACACCTCATCGCCCACCCTCAGGTCCGTCACCTCTGCCCCGACCGCCTCGGCGATCCCCGCGAAGTCCCCGCCCTGCACCACATTCGTCGGCCCCTTCCGCCGGAACACCGACCGATCCATCCACCGCGCGATCGTCGGATCCCCGCGCATCAGATGCCAATCCCGCGCATTCACCGACGCCGCCCGCACCCGAACCAACACCTGCCCCACCCCCGGTTCCGGGCGCTCGACATCGGCCACCGCCAACATCGCCGATGACCCGTAAACCCGCTGCGTAATCGCCTTCACCCCACCAACGCTAGGCACCGACACCACCCACCCACATCCGGGAATCCCCTGATATATCCCGAGATTTCGGCCAACCTCTGATAGGGACGAGACTGGGACTGCCTTCAGAATGGAGAACCATCGATGACCAGCAATGATTTCTCGCTGAATCGCCGCACCGCCGTTGTGGGTGCGGGTGCACTGGCCGCCGCGGCGACGTTGACCGCGTGCGGCACCGAGGGGAAGAACGAGTCGGCTCCTGCCGCCCCCGAGCCGGGGCAACCCGCGGGAGCGTTGACCAAGGTGGCGGATGTTCCGGTGGGTGGTGGGGTGATCGTCGGCGATACCGTCGTGACCCAACCGACCGCAGGCACCTTCGTCGGCCTGTCCTCGACGTGCACCCACGCCGGATGCAAGGTCGGCACGGTGGCCAAGGGCACGATCAACTGCCCCTGCCACGGCAGCCGATTCGGCCTCGACGGTGCCGTCCGCAACGGCCCGGCCACCGAACCACTCGCCCCGAAACCCGTTCGCGTCGAAGGAAACTCGATCGTCCCCGCGTAAGCACGTACTGGTCGAACGATCACCACGCTCTGACGCAGGGATTCGATCCGAAATCACGCCACCACAGCGTGGTGATCTTGATCAGCCGGCGTCCATCATGTCGGCCATACGGCGTTCCATTTCTTCGGGTGAGACGTCTTCGATGTGGGTGCCCACGGTCCAGCGGTGGCCCCAGGGGTCTTCGAAGGCGCCGCTGCGGTCGCCGTAGAACTGGTCGGTCATGGGGGTGATGGCGGTGGCACCGGCGGACAGGGCGGCGGCGAAGGCCGCGTCGGCGTCGGCGACGTAGACCATGAGGTTCACCGGGGAGCCGCCGATCGTTTTCGGGTCGACGAAGCCGATTTCGGGGACCGGGTCGCCGACCATCAGGACCGAGTCGCCGATGAGTAGTTCGCTGTGGGCGATCGTGCCGTCGGGGCCGTCCATTGTCATGCGGACGGTCGCGCCGAAGATCGCGGTGTAGAAGTCGATCGCGGCGGCCGCTCCCGCGCAGGCCAGGCCGGGACAGATGCGCGGATAGCCTTCGGGGAAGGGGGAAACATCGGACATCGGATACCTCCGTGTCGAGGTGATGCTCGGACCTTCGCCAGCCTATTCCCCTGCCGTGCCCGGCGAAAGGCTGTCGAAGGCGCGATGCGCTGGGGAGCTGGAAAGGCGGGTAAACCCGGCGGCAGTCGTGTAGAACTTGTTCTAGTTTTATTGTCGAGTTCGGAGGCTGTGGCGTGCGGTACGGGGTCGTGTTGTTCACCAGTGACCGGGGTATTACACCCGCCGATGCGGCCCGCGCCGCCGAGAACGCCGGTTTCGACGCGTTCTACGTGCCCGAACACACCCACATCCCGGTGGTGCGCGCGGCGGCGCACCCGCAGACCGGCGACGCTTCCCTGCCCGACGACCGGTACCTGCGCACGCTCGATCCGTGGGTCGCCCTGGCCATGGCCGCCGCGGTGACCGAGCGGATCACCTTGTCGACGGCGGTCGCGCTGCCCGCCGAACACCACCCGATCAGCCTCGCCAAAACCATCGCGTCACTGGATCACCTGTCCGGTGGCCGGGTGGAGTTGGGGGTCGGATTCGGTTGGAACACCGACGAACTCGCGCATCACGGGGTTCCGCTGAACAAGCGACGCACGGTGTTGCGTGAGCACTTGGACGCGATGCGCGCGCTGTGGTCGCAGGAGGAAGCCGAATTCGCCGGTGACTTCGTCGAATTCGGGGCGAGCTGGTCGTGGCCGAAGCCGGTGCGCGCGGGAGTGCCGGTGTTGCTGGGAGCGGGCGGGACCGAGAAGACGTTCGGGTGGCTGGCTGCCCATGCCGACGGGTGGATCACCACGCCGACCGAAGGTGACCTCGGCACCAAAATCGAACTGCTGCACCGGGTCTGGAAGGACGCGGGTCGCGAGGGGATGCCACGAGTGGTCGCGTTGGCGGGGCGTCATGATGCCGAGCAGTTGGCTCGCTGGGATGATCTCGGCGTCACCGAAGTGGTGTTCGGGTTGCCCGATCGCACCGCCGACGAGGTGCGCGGGTACATCGGCCACCTCGGCACCAAACTGGCGGGGTGACCGAATTCAGCCGCGCAGTTTGCGTACCTGTGCGGCGGTGAGGTCGGACAGCACGCCGGGGTCGACGACCTCGGGCGCGGTGACAACGACCTGAACCAGCGTGTTGCCGACCTGGACAAAGGAGGTCGCCGACGTCAGGGTGAGCCCTTCGCTGGACGCGGTCACGGTGAAGGCAGTGCTGACGTCACCGGCGGGCGGCTGCTCGAGCAGCGTGGTTCGATACTCGATCCGAATGCCCGCGTCGTCGCCGGAGTAGCTGGTGCAGCGGCGGAACTGGCTCTGCACCGCGTCGAACGCGGGCGCAAGCGCCGTGTCGGCGTAACTGGCCGCGTCGATGTCGATCGTGGCGAAGCTGGGACCCGCGAATTGCACCGAGGCGGCGGCCGCGGACCCCGGCCATTGGTCGGCGATCGGGGACAGCACGCGCGCGCAGTCGGGCGGATTCGTCAGCGCGGCGGCGGGCACGGCGGGCCCGTCGGACTCCTCACGGGAAGGGACCACCGCGAAATCACCGGGCAAATCGGTGGCAGCGAGCAGACCGGCGGACAGTCGGGCCGGATCTCGCACAACATTGCCGGTGCCAGGCGCGGCGGCTACCGGCTCCATCCACCGGGGCACGCACGAATCGTTCGGGCCGCACTCGGCGGTATCGGACCCACAACCCACCAACCCCACACACGCCGAAACAGCCGCGCCGAAGCGCAGCGCACTCCCCCGCATCACTCCGTCCAGGAAACGCGCGTGGACTGCGTCTGCACCAACGTGGCCGCACTGCGCGCGTCACGGTAGGTCTGTTGTCCGCCGATCTCGATGGACCCCGAAACAGGCAGCGGCATACCGAGATCGATGGTGATCGAGCCGACGCCTTCCATGACGTACCCGTCGATGTCGAGGTCGCCCGCGTCGTTGGGCAGCTCCCACACCGTGTCGGTGGGCGTCTGGTTCACCTGGATGTCGATGGTGAGCCGGTCGCCTTCGCGGCTGGTGAGCGTGGCGGTGGTGATCTGGTCGAGGGTGACTCCGCCGGTGATCTTCTGATGCACCGTCCACACCGCACCGACCCCGATGGGCTCGTCCGGGAACGCGATCGACTGGTACACCGCCTGGTAGAAGGCTTGTTCCAGGGCCGCGCGTGCGGTGTTCGGGGTGTCGGGCGAAGGGGCGATGCGCAGTTCGGTGATCGCGCCGAGGTCGCTCATGCCGAGCCCGGCCTGGGAGCCGCCCGCGGAGGTGAACGCCTTGTTGAGCACGGGGTCGGGGGTGGTGACCGCGCCGACGGTGAGGTCGACGCCGTCGGCGCCCGCGCGCGCGATCATCGGGATGGTCAGCGCGGCGGGTGAGAAGTCGCGTGCGGGTTGATCGTTGACCTGCTGCTGGATGCGATAGTCGGTGCGCAGCGTCACCTCCTGCGTGGTGCCCGCGGCATAGCGGGGACGCAGCAGATCGCGCGGTTCGTCGCCGGGCGAGACCACGGTGGTCAGCGCGGCGGAGATCGGCACGGTGACTTCCTTGCCGATACCCAACGGCTCGGTGCCGTCCATTTCCGTGGGCGAGGACGAGCGGTCGGCGCACCCGGCACCGAAGGTCGCGAACCCCAACACCAGGGCCACCAGTAACACGCCGGGGCGCGCGATACGGGGTAAGCGAGATCTAGACAACACCGTCACAGCCATCAGCGTACGACCGCTTCCTGAGTAACAGCTGGGACTGCCCGGCACCGCGGCGCAAGCCCGATCGACACTAGGGAATGATGGACGGGTGAGTGAAGACCGGCCAACCGACAAAGCCGCCGTCCCCGAGACCGGCGACGGCGCGGCAGCACCGACGGCCGCTGCCGTGCCCGACGTCGCCGAGACGACGAAACCCGCTGGTCGCCGCCGGTTGACGACGCTGCTGGCGATCGCCGCCGTGCTGTTCGCCCTTGACCTGTTGACCAAATGCCTCGCGGTGGCGTTCATCAGCCCGGGCGAATCCGTGCCGATCATCGGCGATTTCGCGCGCTTCACCCTGGTCCGCAATCCGGGCGCGGCGTTCTCGATGGCCACCGGCATGACCTGGCTGCTGACCCTGATCGCCGCCGCGGTGGTGATCGGCGTGATCCGGATCGGGCGCACCCTGCGTTCGCTGTGGTGGGCCATCGGTCTGGGCATGGTGCTGGGTGGCGCGCTGGGCAACCTGGTCGACCGGCTGTTCCGCTACCCCGGCCCGCTGCAGGGCCACGTGGTCGACTTCGTCGCCGTGGGCTGGTGGCCGGTGTTCAACGTCGCCGATTCGGCCATCGTGTGCGGGGCGATCCTGCTGGTGGCGCTCACCGTGTTCGGTTTCGAACCGGACGGCACCCGCAGCGGTCGCAAACACACAGAGGAGACCGTATGAGAGAAACCAGAACAATGCCTGTGCCCGACGGACTCGACGGGATGCGGGTGGACGCGGGGCTCGCCCGGCTGCTCGGCCTGTCGCGGACCGCGGTGGTGGCGCTGACCGAGGACGGTTCCGTGCAGATCGACGGGGTCGCCGCGGGCAAGTCCGACCGGCTGACCGCGGGCGCCTGGCTGGAAGTGATCTTCCCCGAACCCAAGCGCGAACTCACCGTCGAAGCCACCCCGGTCGACGGGATGAACATCCTGTACGCCGACGACGACATCGTCGCGGTGGACAAGCCGATCGGCGTGGCCGCGCACTCCGGTGTGGGCTGGACCGGACCGACCGTGGTCGGCGGGCTGGCGGCCATGGGCTACCGCATCTCCACCTCGGGCGCGCACGAACGGCAGGGCATCGTGCACCGCCTGGACGTGGGCACCTCCGGCGTGATGGTGGTGGCACAATCCGAACACGCTTACACGATGCTCAAGCGCGCCTTCAAGGAACGCACGGTCGACAAGCAATACCATGCACTCGTGCAGGGACACCCGGATCCGAGCAGCGGCACCATCGACGCGCCGATCGGGCGTGCGCGGGGCAACGCCTGGAAGTTCGCGGTGACCGGCGACGGTCGCCCCAGCGTGACCCACTACGACACCATCGAAGCGTTCCAGGCCGCCAGCCTGCTGGACGTGCACCTGGAAACCGGGCGCACCCACCAGATCCGCGTGCACTTCTCCGCGGTGCGCCACCCCTGCGCGGGCGACCTCACCTACGGCGCCGACCCGACCCTGGCCAAGCGCCTCGGCCTGGAACGGCAGTGGTTGCACGCGCGTCAGCTGGGGTTCCACCACCCCGCCGACGGTCGCTGGCTCGAGATCACCAGCGAGTACCCCGACGATCTGGCGGGCGCCTTGGACGTATTACGTAATGCCTGACGACCCGCGGTCGTCACAACCGGCGCCGGACACGGCGTCGGACGACCGCGGGGAATTGCCCGCTGTGGGAGCGGGTGCGATGGGCGACGATCTTGCCGGTGCGCCACCACACGACGACCGTGAAAGTTCACCCGCCGCGCAGGTACCGGACAGCTCGCCCACCACGCAGACATCGGACGACGGCCGTGGGGGTTCTCCCTCGGAGCCTCTGGGGAACATGCCCGTCGATGCCGAATCGGTTGCCGGGCAACGGGATTCGAGCGGTCGAGGATTCTCGCTGCGCAATACGGTGATCTACGGGCTCACGGCGGTCGGTGCGGCGATCCTGCTGGTGATCGCGTTCCGGGAACCCGCACCCGTGTCGGCGGTGGCGACCGATCGACTCGGGCCCGCGCCCGGCGAGCAGGTGCAGCAATACCTGAACGACGCGCGAACGTCCCTCGACGGCGGCGACGCGGATCCGCACTGGGCGCTGGTGTCGTTCACCGATTACCTGACGCCCCAACAGATCCCGGCCGCGGCCGCGGGGTTGCGCGTGTCCGGAGTGATTCAGCACGTGCCGATCGATCGAGTGCAGACGCCGGTGATCACCGTGGCCACCCCGGCCGGTGACGAGCCTGCGGTGAAGTCCGCCGACGCCGCCGCGGGTTTGGTTGGGGCACAACAGTTCCGTGATCAGCGCAGTTCGGACATCGCCCGTGTCACCGAGAGTCGCCTGCGCGCGGGGTGCGCGTGTACGGCGGGCATCGTGGTGCGCGGAACGCTGCCCCAATTACGTGAGCTGGCAACACAACCCGGTGTCAGCGCGGTGCAGGCACTGCCGGCCGACGCCATCGCGGGGCGGTTCGCGGTGAGTCCGCTGCTGCCGGGCAGCAGCGATACCGTCACGCCGAACCCCGACGACGGGCCGGTTCCGACCGAATAGCGTTCTACGCGAGGAGCTTCCGCGCGGACAACCGTCCACGTGGAAGGGGTCCGCGCGAACAACTTCCGGAGCAGGATCGATCGACGCGGTCCGCACCGTCCGACTGGTCGCGCAGTTCGCTACGTCCGTTCGGCGTCGCGTCGAGAATCGGCCAGGCTCCACAGCGTGCGTGCCCGGTCCACGTCCCCGGCCCGGTCGTAGGCGTCTGCCATCAGCTCCAGCGCCCCGGCGTCGAGTCGATCGATCTGCGCGATGAGGTCGGCGAACAGATCGTCGAGTTCGTCGGGGGTCACCGGGCTATCCCGTGACGGTGCCACAGCGGCAGCAATACCTCCATAACCGGCAAAGGTACTCCAACCCTGAATGTCGCACCGGCACAAGGGTTCTCGAATTGATTACGGTCGGGTCAGCGACTTCTCACGCCGCGGGGGCACCCGCCTTGCCCGAGCGCCGAGCCTGCACCCACCACGCCAGTTCCACCAGCGCGACGCCGATCGCGCCGATCACCACCGCGGCCAGGGTCAGTCGCGGGTTGGACGGGTCGAGTTTGAAGAACTCGCGGGTGAACGGGATGGTGAACAGCGCGATGTAGGCCAGCACCGAGACCGCGATCAGCACCACCTTCCACCACACATATGGCCGCGCTACCAGCACCAACACCCACATCGCGATCATGATCAGCGTGATCAGCGCGGTGGTGCCCGCCTGGACTTTCTGCGTTTCCGAGGCTTCGGGTCCGGCGTAGGCGATCAGGTAGGACACGAAGGTCGCGATGCCGATCACCACGCCCGAGGGCACCGCCAGGCGCATCACCCGGCCGACGAAGCCGGTGCGGGCGCGTTCGTTGTTGGGCGCCAGCGACAGCACGAACGCGGGGATGCCGATGGTGAACCAGGCCGCGATGGTGACGTGGCGGGGCAGGAACGGGTAGCCGATGGGGTCGTAGCCGAAGATCTGCGAACCCACGCCCGCGATGCCGACCAGGAACGCCAGCAGCACCGAGTACACGGTCTTGGTGAGGAACAGATTCGACACGCGTTCGATGTTGCCGATCACCCGGCGGCCCTCCCCCACCACGTACGGCAGGGTCGCGAACTTGTTGTCCAGCAACACGATCTGCGCCACCGCGCGGGTGGCCGGGCTGCCCGCGCCCATCGCGACACCGATGTCGGCGTCTTTGAGGGCGAGCACGTCGTTGACGCCGTCACCGGTCATGGCGACGGTGTGTCCGCGCGACTGCAGGGCGCCGACCATGGCGCGCTTCTGGTCGGGACGGACACGACCGAAGGTGGTTTCGTGATCGAGGACGTCGGCCAGGGCGGCCTGGTCGTCGGGCAGGGTGCGGGCGTCGACGGCGTGGTCGCCGCCGGGCAGGTCGAGCGAGGAGGCGACCGCGCCGACCGAGACCGCGTTGTCGCCGGAGATCACCTTGATCGAAACCTGCTGGCTGGCAAAGTATTCGAGGGTTTCCTTGGCGTCGGGGCGCACCTTCTGTTCGAGCACGACCAGTGCGGCGGGCTCGACGATGCCGGGCGCGTCGGCGGCGTCGACGGGTCGGTCGCTGCGGGCCAGCAGCAGCACGCGCAGACCCGAGGACCCGAGTTGTTCGGCGTGGGCGGCGTCGGCGGAGGTGGGATCGAGGAGTACGTCGGCGGCGCCGAGCAGCCAATCACCGTGGGCGCCATAGGAAATGCCGCTCCACTTCTTCGCCGAGGAGAACGGGGCGATGCCGGTCTGCGCCCAACCGGGCGAGTCGGGCAGGGCTTCGGCGATGGCCTGGACGCTGGCGTTCGGGCGCGGGTCGTCGCTCGCGAGCGCGGCCAGGACCGCCTTCACCTGTGCTTCGTCGAACGCGCCGAGGGGTTCGACCTGCGCCAGGCGCATGCCGTTCTCGGTGAGCGTGCCGGTCTTGTCCGCGCACACCACGTCGACCCGGGCCAGGCCCTCGATCGCGGGCAGTTCCTGCACCAGGCACTGCCGTTTGCCCAGGCGCACCACGCCCACCGCGAACGCGATCGAGGTCATCAGCACCAGGCCCTCGGGGACCATCGGCACCAGCGCGGCGACCATGCCGGTCACCGCCGGTCGCCACGATTCGCCGCTGGACACCAGCTGGTTGTAGATGCTGAGCAGGCCGGCCGGGATGAGCAGGTAGGTGATGAACTTCAGGATCTTGTCGATGCCCGACCGCAGTTCGGAGTGCACCAGCGTGAACTTGCTGGCCTCCTCGGCCAGTTTCGCGGCGTAGGCGTCCTTGCCGACCTTGGTCGCGCGGTAGGCGCCCGAACCCGACACCACGAAGCTGCCCGACATCACCGGCGCGCCGACGCCCTTGTCGATCGGGTCGGCCTCGCCGGTGAGCAGCGACTCGTCGATCTCGAGCGCGGCGGCCTCCTCGACCTCGCCGTCGACCACGATCTGGTCGCCGGGGCCCAACTCGATCAGATCGTCCAGGACCACCTCGCCGGGCGCGACCTGCTTCGCCACGCCGTCGCGGCGCACCGTGGGCTTGGCCTGGCTCACGATCGCCAGCTCGTCCAGGGTCCGCTTGGCGCGCACCTCCTGGATGATGCCGATCGCGCTGTTGGCCACGATGAGCAGCCCGAACATGCCGTCGATGATCGAACCGGTGGACAACACCAGCACGAACAACACACCGAGGATGGCATTGATGCGGGTGAACACGTTCGCGCGCACGATCTCGCCGACCGAACGACTCGCCCTGGCAGGCACGTCATTGGTGCGCCCGTCGCGGCGGCGTTCATCGACCTGTGCGGCGGACAGGCCCGCGGCCGCGGGCTCCTGCACGGAAATGGACATGCTCGTCAGGCTAGTCGAGTCGTAACATGGGATGAATGCAGCACAGACCCTCCCCGCCCGGTGTCGTCTTCGGGGCAGGGGCCTACCTCCTCTGGGGTCTGTTTCCCGCGTTCTTCGGCCTGCTCGCGTTCGCCTCGGCCGCCGAGGTGGTCGCGCAGCGGATCATCTGGACGCTGGTGGTGGTGCTGATCGCGCTGGCGCTGACCGGACGACTGCGGCAGTTGCGCGGCATCGACGCGCGGACCTGGCGGTTGGCGGCGGCGGCTTCGGCGGCGATCTCGATCAACTGGGGCACCTACGTGTACGGGGTGATCACCGGGCACGTGGTGGAGTGCGCGCTGGGGTACTTCATCAACCCGCTGGTCACCGTCGCGTCCGGGGTGGTGCTGTTTCGCGAACGGCTGCGCCGGGCGCAATGGGTGGCGTTGGGGCTGGGGGCGCTGGCGGTGGTGGTGTTGACCGTGGACTACGGCAGACCGCCGGTGATCGCGTTGATCCTGGCGTGTTCGTTCGCCACCTACGGGCTGGTGAAGAAGGTGATCAAGCTCGACGCGCTGCGCGGGATCGCCGCCGAGGGGATCGTCGCGGTGCCGTTCGCGCTGGCGTTGCTGATCGTGTTCATGGCCACCGGCCGCAGCGAAATGACTTCCAGCCCCGCCCATTTCGGGCTGATGCTGGCCACCGGGCCGGTCACGCTGATTCCGCTGTTGCTGTTCGCGGTCGCCGCGCAACGGGTGCCGCTGTCGACGATGGGGATCCTGCAGTACCTCACGCCCGCCCTACAGATGGCATGGGGCGTGGCAGTGATGCACGAACCCATGCCCGCCTCGCGGTGGGCCGGGTTCGCGCTGATCTGGGCGGGGCTGGCGGTGTTCACCACCGACGCCCTGCTGCGCGCGCGCCGCAACCGGCAGTCTTCGGTGGTCGAGTCGGCGAATGTCGGCGCGCATCAGCTCGATTAGGTGTCGCAACAGCGCGAATCGGGGGTAGATCACAAGCCGACCGGTAGGCTCGATAACTGGACAATCGGATAGTGGGCACCCGAGAGGGGTGGGTTTTCGTGCATGATGCGGGGTACTCGGATCGGGTGGCCGGGGTGTTGGTCGGCACTGCGGCCGGTGATGCGTTGGGGGCGGGGTACGAGTTCACTCATCCGGCGCCCGATGCGGTGATCGACATGATCGGTGGCGGGGTGTTCGACTGGGCGCCGGGTGAATGGACCGACGACACGTCGATGGCGTTGGCGGTGGCGGTGTCCGCCGCGAACGGGCCCGGGATCGACCTCGACGCGGTGGCGGCCGGGTTCGTGTCCTGGTTCGACTCCAAGCCGCCCGACATCGGCAATCAGACGCGAACTGTGTTGTCCGCCAGGTCATCTACCGCGCAGGACATGCAGGCCGTGGCGATGTCGTTGACGGGGCGCACCGGGGGCAACGGGTCGCTGATGCGGACCGCGCCGGTCGCGCTGGCCTACCTCGACGATGCCGCGGAATGCGTTGCGGCGGCGGGGCGAGTCGGACTGCTCACGCACCACGACGAGCACGCCGTGGAAGCGTGCAAGATGTGGTCCTACGCGATCCGGCACGCCGTGCTGAACGCCGACTTCGACGGTGTTCGCGAATATGTCAGCGGATCGACGCAATCCGCGTACTGGACCGAACGCCTCGACGAAGCCGAGAACGGCACACCCGCCGACTTCCCGAACAACGGCTGGGTGGTGCACGCCCTGCAGACCGCGTGGTGGGCGATCACCACCACCGACCAATCCACACCCGAACACCTCCCGCTCGCCCTCGAGGCATGTGTGCGAGCAGGCAACGACACCGACACCACCGCCGCGATCGCGGGCGGCCTACTCGGCGCCCGCTGGGGAGCCTCCGCGGTCCCCGCCCACTGGCGCGCCATCCTCCACGGCTACCCCGGCCTCACCGGCGCCGACCTCCCCGACCTGGCCCTCCGCATCGCCACCAACTCCCGCTGACCCACCTGGACACACGATCACCATGCTCTCAGCGAGGCGAAATGGGGCAGATCCCACGCTGAGAGCGTGATGATCACCCGTCCAGTAGTGGGGCGTGGGGCTCGGCGCGTGTCGCCGGCAGGAGGCGCGCGCCCACCTCGGCGCGCCAATCTGGACGGGCGATCACCACGCTGTGGTGGCGGGCGACACGCCGGGGGTACTTGCACCAGAGCGTGGTGATCGACTGTCCAGCTGTGCTGGCGTTGGGGGCCCGCTAGATGGGGGTTACCAGGCGGTGATGGTGGGGCCGGGGGTCCAGGTGCCCCAGCGGGTTTGGGGGGTGATGGTGGGGTTGGCGGGGGTGGCGGTGGTGTCCAGGGGGAGGTATTGCTCGAGGGTGCCCCAGTCTCGGTCCCAGTCGTTGTTCAGGTAGGTGGGCAGGGTGCGGGCGGTGAACAGGAGTTGGGTCCAGCCCAGGGGGCCGCCGCCGTCGTGGCCTTGCCAGAGGTTGGTGATGGTGGCGCCGTTGCGGTCGGGGAGGATGCGGTACTCGGGCAGGGTGGCGATGCCGTTGTAGGTGGGCATCTGGTTCTGGCACGGGAAGTGCAGGCCCACAGCCCAATCCAGCAGGACCGGGGACTCGCGGCCGACCAGGGCGCCCAGGGTGGTGGTCTGTGGCATGCGGGGCGGGGTGACGGCGAGCCACTGGTCGGGGCCGAGGTCCCGGTCGGCGGCGACCAGGCGGACGACGTTCGCGTCGGCGGGGAGCTGGTCGAGCGGGACGCGCAAGTTGCGCCACACCGGGGCGGGGCCGATATCGATCGGGGCGATCTGGCCGGTGACAGCGACGTCGGGAACTGCGGGGGTGCCAGCAGGTGCGGCGCCGTCAGCAGGACCGGAGTCACCACCGGGGCCAGCGCCGTCAGCAGGCGCGGAGCCGCCACCTGGGCCAGCGCCGTCAGCAGGACCAGAGTCGCCACCGGGGGCAACGCCGTCAGCAGGCGCGGAGTCGCCACCGGGGGCAGTGCCGGCAGCAGGGGTGGGGGGTGTGGGGGCGGTGCCGTATTCGACGGTTAGTTCTTGGCCGGGGTGGACGATGCCGTCGGAGTCGGTGGTGCGGATTCGGCCTGCTACCGAGAGGGCGAGTAGGGGGCCGCGGGGGCCTTCGGGGAGGCGGAACCAGCCGGTGGTGAGGGTGGCGGGTTCTTGGGGGCCGGGGCGGTAGCTGCCGAGGACGGGAGTGGTGGCGGGGTCGAGGCCGAAGGGTAGCTGTAGGGAGCCCTGGCGGGATTCCGAACCGGCTGAGGTGGAGGCGTCGCGGAGTTTGTCGGGGTCGTCGGAGACCGAATTCGCTTGGCCGGTGGTCGATTCCACTTCGTCGGAGGTCAGGACCGGGGCGACGCCGTCGGCTCGGAAGCCGGTGGAGTCGGTGCCGTTCATGGCGGTGGTCATGTCGCCGGACAGGGGGGCGAGCATGGAGGCGTTCGGGTCGGTTTCGACCAGGACCTCGTCGGCCATGCCGCAGCCGCCTGCGAAGGCGGCGGACAGGTTGGAGCCGGCCAGCGAGTACGCGGGGTACTGGGAGATGTTGGCTTTGGCGAAGGTAGCCAATTCGAACAGCACCATCAGCGCGGCCGCACCGGCGAGGACCGGCAACCCGGCTACCCGCCCGACCCGGGCCGACGTCTTCCGGCTCGGGTTCGGGTGGATGTGGAACCATGCGGCAACAGCGAGCGCGACGGCGGTCAGACCGACGAACACCGTCGAGACGCCGTAGCCCGCGACGGTCGGCGGCTTGTCCCACCAGGGGACGCCCCACGCGGAGACGTACCAGTAGCCGTTGGCGCCGACCCAGGTCATGGCCATCGCAAAGAACACACCGGCGGCGAACAGCGCGCGATTTCGCATCGGCCGCAGGACTTCCGAGCTCACCGCGACGGCGGTTACCGCGGCGACGCACGTGGCCAGGCCCGCGAAGACACCGAACTGATGGGTCCACTTGGTGGGCGAGAACATCATCAGCACCATCGCGGCAAAGGTTATGCCGAGCATGCGCCGGGTCGGGCCGACCGCGGTGCCCGGGATGTGGCCGCCGCGGCGCAGCATGATGGCGGCACAGACCATGAGTCCGATCAGCATGGCGAACACGCCGAAGCGCCGGGTCAGCCAGCCGTCAGCGTTGAGCTGCAGCAGGTATTGGTAGCGCAGGAATTCGAAGAACCACGATTCCTTCGGACCGATCACAGCGTGCACGGCGAACATCTCCCGCACGCCGGCGAAGGTCCGATCGGCGAACACCACCGTCATCACGACGGCACCGGCGGCCAGAATCGGGAGCAGCTGAGCGAGGTAGCCCACCGATTTCGCGCGCTTCACGATCACTGCGGTGATGATCCGCGCACCCGCGACCAGCGCGCCGAGGCAGATCAGCCCCGACGGAGCGCCGGTCAGCGTGAACGCGGCCACGATCACCGCGAACGCGAACGGCAGCAGTCGACGAGTCGCGATCGCCCGCTCGACACACACCCACGTGACCAGAACACCCAGCGCGACAACGAATTCCGCGCGCAGACCGTTGTTGTACGGCAGCCAGAAGGCGAGGAACACAAAGGCCGCGGTCCAGGTCGCGACACGTTCGCGGCGCACCGCCACACCGAGGCGCGGCAGCACCTCACGGCTGATCAACCACCATGTCAGCACGCCCGCACCCAGAGCAGGCAGGCGGACCAGCGGGCTGACCGCGGAGATGTGCGTGAGCCAGCCGATGATGTCGACGTACGGCGTGTAGAACGGCCCCTCGTCGACGCTGAACCAGCGGTAGTAGTTGGACATATTGCCCGAACTCTGTGCGCCCCTTGCCATTCCGAGGATGTAGCCGTCGTCGGAGGTGTTGGCGCCGATGAAGTGCCACACCAGCAGCACCGAGAACACCAGCCAGTCCACCGGGCGCAACCGCCACCAGCGTTGCGGCAGGAAGCGGCGGGCGGTGCGGCCGTCCAGCGCGTCGAGGCGGTGCAGGGCGAACAGTGAGACCGCGGTGGCCAGCAGGCACAGCACGATCGCGGCGAGTTTGAGCCACGTCGGGGACGAGGTGTAGCGGGCGTCGACGTCCACGCGCACCGACAGGTCCGCGGGGGCGGCGCCGGTCAGTTCGCTGAACACGCCGACGACTTGGGGTCGCAGGTCGGCGGCCAGCACCGCGCCCGACGAGGTGAGACCGGTGGTGGTGACCGTGGCTTCGGCCGGGGTGATCGCGATGGCCAGCGCGCAGGAGCGGTCGCGCACGTCGGCCAGCGGCGCGGTCCACACCAGGGTCGAGCGGGCCACCACGTCCACGCGGCCGGGGCGCTCGGCGGTGTCGGCGACCACCTTGACCACGAACCCGTACTTCTCCATGTCCGCGGACTGACGCGGCACGGTCGACACCGCGACACCGCCGGTCGCGGCCAGCGAACTCAAGGCCGAACACGGCACCGTCGCGGACAACGCGGCGGGCGCGTAGGCGATCAGCGGCGATTCGACCGCGGCCGGGGAGCCCTGCTGGGGCCAGGACACGGTCGCGGCGTCCACGCGGACCGGCAGGAACGGGATCGCCGCGGCGCTGAGAATGCCGATCAGCGCGGCCACGATCGCGACCGTGCGCACCCACCGGGCGCTATCACCGCGCGCCGATTCCGAAACATCCCTGGGCGGATGCCCCTGCCGCACGATCGTCTCAACCACGGGGCCCGATACTAGTCGCGCGACCATCAGCAGGCGAAACACCGCCTCGACCGGCGCGAAAAAGCCCCGCCCGGAAGTTTTCCGGACGGGGCTCGCTCACGAACTCGGATCAGGGGCAGGCGACCGAAGTCTGGCCCAGCTGGGTCATCATGTTGCAGGCCCACGACTTCTGGACCTTCCACTTGCCCTCGTCTGCCACGAAGGGCACATCCACGGGGTTGGTCTGGCCGTTGAGGGTGAAGTTGGCCTTCGCGGTGACACTCTCGCCGAAGGAGGTCACCTCGGTGACCTGCACCTGGACATTGTTCTCCGCGGCGGCCTGGGCCAGGCGGTTGGGCAGCTCGGGGTCGGCCTCACCGCCCTGCACGAAGTCCAGCTTCTGATCGTTGGGAACCGCCGGGTCCAGTGCGGTGTTGAGCTGCTCGTTGAGCTGCTCGACGGTGGGCACCGGAGGCAGATCCACGGTGGCAGTGGCACTGGTGGTGGATTTGGCGGCGGGCTTGTCACCCTTGTCGTCGCTGCACGCGCTCAGGCCGAGGGCGGCGACCACGGCCAGTCCGGCGATCGCTACACGTCCGGTCGTACGAAGCTTCAACTGCTCGTCCTTTGCGTTCGAGGTGTGAGTCGTTCCATCGCGGTTGCCGAGGCTACTCCTCATCCCAGACTTGCCAGGGGATCGGCCCGTGTCAGACCCGTGTCGTGCGCGGGAAAGGTACGTGCCGGGCCTGGCCCGGTGGAGCTGGTCTCGAAGCGCACGGTCACCCGACCGTAGCCCGCGCCCTGCACCCAGCCGTGCCCGAATTCCGGGTGGCTCACGTCCATGCCCGGAAACCACAGTCCCGCAGGCAGTTCCGGTTGCTTTTCCACCGGCGGCGCGGTGTCGGCGACGGTGCCGAAATCCTCGGGCACGGCCTGATCGAGTTCGGGGAACAGCGATTCCTGACGCACCAGCGACAGCCCGCCGTAGCCGACGCCGACCAGCCGGATGGCGCCCAGTTCGGCCGGGTCGATCGCGGAGCGTTGCGCGGCCGCGGCCAGGGTGGTCAGGTCGGCGGTGGCGTACGGCAGGGTGAACGACCTGGTCACGATGCCCATATCGGACTTCTTGAGTTTGAGGACCACGGTGCGGGCGGCGCGGCCGTCGCGTTCGAGTCGGCGGTGTGCCGAGGCGGCCATGGCGGTGATGGCGGCGCGGAGGTCGGGCAGGGTGACGATGTCGCGTTCG
Organism: Nocardia sp. NPDC058666; assembly: GCF_042714895.1. Lineage (NCBI taxonomy): Bacteria > Bacillati > Actinomycetota > Actinomycetes > Mycobacteriales > Nocardiaceae > Nocardia > Nocardia sp. NPDC058666. The sequence goes on along the minus strand of NZ_JBHXRY010000007.1, from coordinate 178,539 downwards.
TAGGTGTTCTCGGCGCTGATCTGTTTGGCCTCGGCGCGTTCGGTGACCGGGCGGTCGTCGATGCCGCGGGCCAGCCGATGTAAAGCCGCTCCGGCGCTGCCGCCCAGCGTGGTGGCGGCTTCGGATTCCGGCAGTGCGGCGAAGGCGCCGACGGTTTCGATGCCGAGGCTGCGCAGTCTGCCTTCGGCCACGGGCCCGATCCCCCACAGTTTGCGCACCGGCAGCGAGGCGAGCAGCTCGCCTTGCTCGGTGGGCGAAATGACCCGCATCCCATCGGGTTTGGCCAGTCCGGAACCGATCTTGGCCAGCTGCTTACCGGTGGCCGCACCGATCGAGGCGGTCAGGCCGGTCCGCGCGGTGATCAGCGCGCGCAGCATCGCGCAGTACCGCTCGACCTCGGCCACACTGGCCCCCGCCAGCTCGGCCGGTTCGGCGAAGGCCTCGTCGAACGACAGCGTTTCCAGCACCGGCACACAGCTGCGCAACGCGTCGAACACCTGCCCGCTCAGCACCGAGTACACCGCGCCACGCGGCGGCACGACCACCGCCGACACCCCGATCAGCCGCCGCGCCTGATGCATCGGCATGGCCGAACGCGCGCCGTAGACCCGCGCCTCGTAACTGCACCCCGCCACGACACCGCGTTGCGTGGCCCCACCGACCAGGACCGGGCGCCCGCGCAGGGTGGGTCTGGTCAGTTGTTCGGCCGAGGCGAAGAAGGCGTCCATATCGATGTGCAGCACCCAGCGACGGGCGGTAACCGTCGCATCGGGCCTGGCCGGGGCACCGGCGGCAGGAGTGTGGGTGCTCACGACCGCAATCTACGCCCGACCACCGACAAGTCCCGCTGACCCGGTTGTCGGGCCGTGGCACACCGCACACACCGCGGAATATGTGATGATCGGGGGATGAAGATCCGCAAGGCTGTCATTCCGGCGGCGGGCATCGGCTCCCGGCTGCTCCCGCTGACCAAAGCGACGCCGAAGGAGATGCTGCCGGTCGGCGACAAACCGGTCATCGAGCACACGGTGCGGGAACTGGTGGCCTCCGGGATCACCGATATCACCATCGTGGTCAGCAGCGGTAAGTCGCTGATCCAGGATCACTTCCGGCCCAACCCGGCGCTGGTCGCGCAGTTGCGCGCCGACGGCAAGGCCGCCTACGCCGACGCGGTCGAGGAGGTCGGCGAGCTCTCGCGCGCCGGTCACATCACCTATCTCGACCAGCACGGCCCGTACGGCAACGGCACCCCGGTGCTCAACGCCGCCCGGCATCTGGGCGACGAGCCGATGCTGGTGCTGTGGCCCGACGACGTGTTCGTCGCGGAGGTGCCGCGCGCGCAGCAGCTGATCACCGCCTACGAGTCCACCGGCTGCCCGGTGCTGGCGCTGCTGCCGATGTCGCCGGGTGAGTCGCAGCGGTACGGCGTGCCCGTGGTGCGCGAGGACCTGGACGACGGCCTGCTGCGCATCTCCGGGCTGATGGAGAAGCCCAAGCCCGAGGACGCGCCGTCGGCGTACGCGGCGATCGGTGGGTACGTGGTGACGCCGGGCATCATCGACGAGCTGCGCACGCAGACCGAGAACTGGTACACGCACAAGACCGGCGAGGTGTACCTCACCGACGCGATCAACAACTACGCCGCCGAGCACGCGGTGTACGGCCAGGTCATCCAGGGTCGCTGGTACGACACCGGCAACCCGGCCGACTACCTGGTGGCCCAGTTCGCCTCGGCGCTGGCACATCCCGAATACGGCCCGCTGTTGCGCGCGTTGGTCGACTGAGGGTCAGGGTTTGCCAGACCACTGCTGCCGACGGTGAGGCCCGGTCGCACTTCCGCGCTGCGACCAGGCGGGACCATCCAGCACGAGCGTTGTCGCGATGGTGGCGACGAAGCCGAAAGCTAAGCGGCGCAGGACTTTTCGCTTCATGCAGGCCCTTCCTCACAGCCGGGGCACTCGCTACCCTGACGCAGTAACAGCGCAATCCTGCCAAAAAGTCATTCGCCGATGTCACAAGCTGGGGCAACTTTCCAGCATCTTTTCGGGAACACTCAGGCGATCAGCGTCAGCGCGGCCTTGATCCCCGCTCGCACGGTGTCGGTGTCGCCGACGCCGCCGCTGATGGTGACGCCGTCACGAGTGAGCAGCAGGGCGCGAGCCGCGTCGTCAGGGGTTCGGTGGCCGCCCGCGCGCAGGTGGTGGGCCATGAGTTCGCGGAACCAGGTGCGGTAGTCGTCGACCACCAGTCGGACCGGGTGGGCCGGGTCGGGGAATTCGACGGCGGCGTTGAGGAACGGGCAGCCACGGAAGCCGGGGCCGCAACTGATGTCGCGCAGGCTGTCGAAGATGGTGGCGATGGTGGCGAAGCCGTCGCCGGGCACCGATTCCAACACCTGGCGTTGCCGGTCGTATTCGCGCTGCAAATAGGCCACGACCAGGTCTTCTTTGGTTTTGAAGTGCCGGTAGAACGTGGCTTTGGCGATGCCTGCCTCGGCGATGATCCGGTCGATGCCGACGGTATGCACGCCCTCGGCATAGAACAACCGGGTGGCGGTATCGAGGAGACGTTCACGGGCCGCGCTCATTCCTTGACAATAGCAGACAGACCTGTCTACTCTCTATCACAAGTGAACAGACAAGTCTGTCTAGGAGGACACCATGGCTCCCATCTACACCGCGATCGCCACTTCGGTCGGCCGTGACGGCCGCTCGTACACCGACGACGGCGTGCTCGATCTGACCCTGGCCCGCCCCAAGGCGATGGGCGGCGACGGCGCGGGCACCAACCCGGAGCAGTTGTTCGCGGCCGGTTATTCGGCCTGTTTCGCCAGCGCCTTGCAGATGGTGGCCAAGCGGATGAAGGTCGACGCCGATGACGCGTCGGTGACCGCCGAGGTCGGTTTGAATCCTCTCGAAGGCGGCCGGTTCGGGCTGTCGGTGGTGTTGCGGGTGGAGCTGCCAGAGCACCTCCACAACGAGCAGGGTCAGCAACTCATCGAGACCACCCACCAGGTGTGCCCGTACTCCAACGCCACTCGGGGCAATATCCCCGTGGAACTTGTTGTGGAATAGCCCTGTTCATGCGAAAGGGGGCGAGACTTCAAGTCTCGCCCCCTTTTTCACGCGCTTACGCCTTGGTCACGGAAACCTTGACCCCGCCGGTGATCTCGGCGGCATCGGCACCCGCGTCACCGAAAGTCAGTGCGGTGGCGAGGATCTCCCCGGCGATCAGGTCGCGGTGGGTCGCGGCCCATTCCGCTCGCTCGGCGGGAACATCCAGGATCACGCTGATCCGGTCGGACACCTCGAGCCCCTGCGACTTGCGGGTCTCCTGCAGGTCGCGGATGAGGTCGCGGGCCCAGCCCTCGGCCTCCAGATCCTCGGTGACCACCGAGTTCAGCACCACCAGGCCGGCATTGCCGGGCAGGGCGGCGGTGGACTCGGGTTCGGCGGCCACCAGGCGCTGGGTGTACTCCTCGGGCAGCAGGGTGATTCCGGCGGCGGTGACAACACCGTCGGCGGATTCGCTCCACTCCCCTGCCTTGACGGCCTTGATCACCGTCTGGACCTGCTTGCCGATGCGCGGACCGGCGGCACGCGCGTTGACGACCAGCTCGAACCGGCCGTGCGCGGAGACGTCGGTGGTCAGGTCGACCTTCTTGACGTTGACCTCGTCGGCGATCAGCTCGGTGAACGGCGCCAACCGCTCGGCATCCGCGGCGGCGATGGTGACCTCGGCCAGCGGCAGCCGCACCCGCAGGTTCTGCGCCTTGCGCAGGCTCAGCACGGTGGAGCAGACCACGCGCACCTCGTCCATCGCGGCGACGAGCTCGGGGTCGTGCGGCAGCTCGGTCTCGGACGGCCAGTCGGTGAGGTGCACCGAGCGTTCGCCGGTCAGGCCACGCCAGATGACCTCGGTGATCAGCGGCAGCAGCGGTGCGGCCAGGCGGGTGGCCACCTCGAGGACCGTGTGCAGCGTGTCGACCGCGTCGCGGTCCTCGGTCCAGAAGCGCGAACGGGACCGGCGCACATACCAATTGGTGAGCGCGTCGGCGAAGCCACGCAGCTCGTCGGCGGCACCGGCGATGTCGTAGGTCTCGAGGGCCTCGGTCACCACGTCGCGGGTGACCGCGAGCTTGGCCAGGATGTAGCGATCGAGCACGTTCGGCGAATCCGTGCGCCACACGCCGGGTTTCGAGGCGTAGAGCTGCAGGAAGGTCCACGCGTTCCACAGCGGGCGCATGGCGTGGCTCACGCCTTCGCGGATGCCGCGCTCGGTGACGATGAGGTTGCCGCCACGCAGGATCGGCGAGCTCATCAGGAACCAGCGCATGGCGTCGGAGCCGTCGCGGTCGAAGACCTCGTTGACGTCGGGGTAGTTGCCCTTCGACTTGGACATCTTCAGGCCGTCTTCGCCCAGCACGATGCCGTGCGCGGCAACGGTTTTGAACGCGGGCGAGTCGAACAGCGCCGTGGCAAGCACGTGCAGGGTGTAGAACCAGCCGCGGGTCTGCCCGTTGTACTCGACGATGAAATCGCCGGGGAAGTGGCTGTCGAACCACTCCTTGTTCTCGAACGGGTAGTGCACCTGGGCGTAGGGCATCGAGCCCGATTCGAACCAGCAGTCCAGCACCTCGGGCACCCGGCGCATGGTCGAATTACCGGTCGGGTCATCGGGATTGGGGCGGGTGAGCTCGTCGATGTGCGGGCGGTGCAGGTCGGTGGGGCGCACGCCGAAGTCGGCTTCGAGTTCGTCGAGCGAACCGTAGACGTCCACGCGCGGGTAGGCCGGGTTGTCCGACACCCAGGCTGGGATCGGACTGCCCCAGTAGCGATTTCGACTGATGTTCCAGTCGCGCGCGCCTTCGAGCCACTTGCCGAACTGGCCGTCGCGGATGTGTTCGGGCACCCAGCTGATCTGCTGGTTGAGCTCGACCATCCGGTCGCGGAACTTGGTCACCGCGACGAACCACGACGGCACGGCCATGTAGATCAGCGGCTGACCCGAACGCCAGCTGTGCGGGTAGGAGTGCTCGATTGTCTCGTGCCGCAACAGTTTTCCGGCGGCCTTGAGGTCTTTGATGATCACCGGGTTGGCGTCGAAGACCATCAGGCCCTCGTACAGCGGCACCATCGAGGTGAACTTGCCGGCTGGGTCCAGCGGCTGGACGATCTCGATGCCGTTGGCAGTGGCCACGTCCATGTCCTCTTCACCGAAAGCCGGTGCGAGGTGGACGATTCCGGTACCGGAGTCGGTGGTGACGTAGTCAGCGGTGAGCACGCGGTGCGCGTTGGGGTGGCCGACGAAGAAGTCGAACGGCGGGGCGTAGGACAGGTCGGCCAGCGCCGCACCGTCGTACTCGCCGAGCACCTCGGGTTCGTCGCCGAGTTCGCGGGTGTAGTGCGAAAGACGTTCCGCGGCAAGCAGGTAGCGCTTGTCGTCGGCGCCGCGCACGTGCACGTAGCGCACGTCGGGGTGCACCGCGATGGCGAGGTTGGACGGCAGGGTCCACGGGGTGGTGGTCCAGATCAGCGCGTTGGCGCCGTCCAGGGCGGACAGGGGGTGCTCGGCCGGGACGGACAGCTGCATGTCGACGGTGACCGCGGGGTCCTGACGCATCTTGTACGCGTCGTCGAGGCGGGTCTCCTGGTTCGACAGCGGCGTCTGCTCGTACCAGCTGTAGGGCAGCACGCGGAAGCCCTGGTAGATCAGGCCCTTGTCGTGCAGCGACTTGAACGCCCACATGACCGACTCCATGAAGTCCAGGTCCAGGGTCTTGTAGTCGTTGTCGAAGTCGACCCAGCGGGCCTGGCGGGTGACGTATTCGCGCCACTCGTTGGTGTAGCGCAGCACCGAGGACTTACAGGCGTCGTTGAACTCCGCCAGTCCCATCTGCTCGATCTGCGCCTTGTCGGTGATGCCCAGCTGCTTCTCGGCTTCGATCTCGGCGGGCAGGCCGTGGGTGTCCCAGCCGAAGCGGCGGTCGACCTTCTTACCGCGCATGGTCTGGAAGCGCGGGATCAGGTCCTTGACGTACCCGGTGAGCAGGTGGCCGTAGTGCGGCAGACCGTTGGCGAAGGGGGGTCCGTCGTAGAAGACGAACTCTTCCTCGCTGTCGCGGTTGGCGATGCTGGCGCGGAAGGTGTCGTCGCGGGCCCAGTAGTCGAGCACCTGGGTTTCGAGCTCCGGGAAGGACGCGCCCGCGGCCGCGCCGAAATCGACCCGGGGGTATGCGCTACCGGTACTTGTCTCGTCCGCCATCGCGGATTGCTCCTCGTGCCGCCGCGCTCGAAAGGAGCGCGAAATGTGGGCACGGGGACGATGTCGGCGCCGGTGCGCCGTACCGCGGTACCACCCCGTTTGCTCGCACTGTCCCTCGCCGGGAACAACACGAGCCTCTCGTTGTGTGAGCTGTGACGGGCTCACCCGTTCGGTTCTACTGAGCGCGAACGCCGTTCTTCCGAAGACTCCCCGGTGATAGCCGGATCAACGTCATGTGTACTGAAATTCTAACCGGGCGCGTCCAGCCGATATTTCGCGCCCGTTCAGTTCCGTCGGGCGTGTCGGCCGGGTGGGGCCGGTTCGCTCTCGGGTTTTCGACTGGCCAGTGCGCTCACGAGCAAACTCGCGGCACCGACCACGCAGATCAGAATGCAACCCCACGCCCACACCACCGAACCGGTGGCCAGCGCCGCCACGAGCAGTCCGAAACCGATCGTGGCTAGAACAAGCGTCAAGACGAGCATGGCGACTCCCAAAGCCAACCGAGCAGCCCGACGAAAGCTGGGCATTCCCGAATCACGCGGCGCGCTGCGCCGCGCGACCCGGGAACTAGTTTACTTGCCGCCCTTGGCGAAGGAGGCAGGAGCCAGACTGTTGGCCGAACCGTTGGTTTCGCCCGCGAACTCGGCGCCGTCGACCGGCACAGCCGACCCACGGTTCTCGAGCTCTTCCAGCTGCGATTCCAGGTAGGACTTCAGGCGCACGCGGTACTCGCGCTCGAAGGTCTTCAGCTGCTCGATACGGCTTTCCAGCACGGTGCGCTGCTGGGTGATCGTGGCCATGATCTCGGCGTGCTGACGCTCGGCGTCGGCGGTGAGCGCCTCGGCCTTGTCCTTGGCCTGCCGGATCTGGGTGTCGGACCGGTTCTGCGCATCGGCCAGCATCGCGTCGGACTTGCCGCGCGCGTCGGCGATCATCGCTTCCGAACGGGTGCGGGCGTCGCCGACCAGTCGCTCGGAGTTTGCCCGCGCGTTGGACAGCAGACCCTCGGCCTCGGTCTTGGCGTCGGTGGTGAGGCGGTCCGCCATCTCCTGCGCCAGGGTCAGCACCTTCGCGGCCTGCATGTTGGCGTCCGGGCCGGAGTTCTGCACCGGTGCCGCCACGGGCATCGGAGCGGGCGGCGCGACCGGCATCGGCTGCGGAACAGGTTCTGGTGCCGGCGGCGGAGCCTGCTGCACAGGCGCCTTCGCGGCGTTGACCGGGGCGGACCCACGGTTCTTCTTGGCGTCGGCCAGTTCGGTGTCGAGTTCGGCGACCCGCTGACGCAGGTCGGCGTTCTCCTCGATCAGGCGCGAAAGCTCCTGTTCGACGAGATCCAGGAAGGCATCGACCTCGTCCTCGTTGTAGCCGCGCTTACCGATCGGCGGTTTGCTGAACGCGACGTTGTGCACATCGGCAGGAGTCAGCGGCATCGAAGGATCCCTTCACGCGTCTTTTGGAGAACTAGCAAGCGGTCTTCTCGATTCATTGTGTCACACGGAGGTCACGGGCTGCCCGAGCCTACCCACGATCGACATCAGGATGAAGACGAGGAAGAGCAGGACCATTATCGAAAGATCGAGACGGATCCCCCCAAGATTCACAGGAGGTATCAAACGCCTCAGCAGTTTCACCGGAGGGTCGGTGACAGTGAAGATCACCTCGAGGATGACCACCACCACACCGGTGGGGCGCCAGTCGCGCGCGAAACTGCGAATGAACTCCACGATCACCCGACTGATGAGCAACAGCCAGAAGATGAAGAGCACGAGGTACAGAACCGCGAACAGGGCCACGGCATCACTCTGCCGTAAAACCGGCAACGCGCAAAATGGCCGCGCCGCGCAGTGCGCGGGCGGCCATCTCGGCATCGGCGATGCGGACGCTATTTCTGGTTGTAGAAGCCGTTTTCGGCGATCCGACGGCGCTCTTCCGCTGATACGTCGACATCGGCGGGTGAGAGCAGGAACACCTTCGTGGCCACCTTGTCGAACGACCCGCGCAACGCGAACGCCAGGCCCGCCGCGAAGTCCACCAGACGCTTGGCATCGGCGTTGCTCAGGTCGACCAGGTCCATGATGACCGGGTTGCCCTCGCGGAACCGTTCGCCGATGATCCTGGCCTCGCTGTAGTCGCGCGGACGCAGCGTGGTGATCTTGGACAAGGGACCTCCGTCCTCGAAGATCCCTGGCCGCCGTGCGGGCGCGGGTTCGGGGCGCTCACGCTGCTCCATCCTGCGCTCCTCGGCATCGGGATCGACCGCGAGCGCACCACGAGTGGAGCCACGCATTCCTGGTGCGACACCGCCTGCCCGGAAGGACCGGCCCGACGACGGCGCCGTTTCGATCCTGGTGGGGCGACGCGGCGTCTCGTAGCGATCGTCGGCGTAGGTGTCGGCGACATAGTCGTCGCGACGGGCCTGGTAGGCCGACTTGTAGGCCGGCTGCGGAAAGTCGTCCGCCTCCTCCGCGAAACGGTCTGCACCGTAACGGTCTTCGGCATAGCGGTCGTAGCTGCGCGGGCGGATCCGGTCCGCGCGCTCCTCGGTACCGCGAGGGGCATGATCGTCGACGTAGTCGTCTTCGTACTCATCGAGCGGAACCATGCCGAAGTACGCCTTGAACTTATGCAGGGTACTCATCTGGTCGACCTTCCTTCGGCCCCGGTGGCGGCCGGGTGTTGAAGTTCTTGCTCAGCGCCTCTTCGGCCCAATCGTATGTGTCGAATGTGACTGATGAGGTTTCTTTGCTACGCCGAGGTTATCGGTCGGGTGCCCATCAAGGCGGTTCCGACACGCACACACGTCGAACCGTGTTCGACCGCGATCTCCAAATCACCCGACATACCTGCAGAAAGTTCGGTGGCTTCGGCGTGTTGCGCGAGTAGCGAAGTATGCGACTTCGCAAGCTTCGCAAATGACACATCGGCGGGCGTGTCAAGGGGCGGAATCGCCATCAGACCGGCCAGATGCAGGCCGGGCGCCTTCGCTACGAGGTCGGCCAGAGCGAGCAGATCGGCGGGCGCGACACCCCCGCGTCCGGGGTCGGCGTCCAGGCTCACCTGCAACAGCACCCGCAGCGGCGAGTTACGCTCGCCGGCTGCCAGTGCGTCCTGCGCGGCGCGGTCGAGGGCGTTAGCCAGGCGTTCGCTGTCGACCGAGGCGACGGTGTGCGCCCAGCGCGCTACCGAGCGGGCCTTGTTGCGTTGTAAACGGCCGATCATGTGCCATTCGACGTCGTCGTAGGCCAGTTCGTCGACCTTCGCGGAGGCTTCCTGCTCGCGGGACTCGCCGAATTCACGGCGGCCGAGGGAGTGCAGGATGGCGACGTCGGAGGCGGGGAAGAACTTCGTGACCGGGAGCAGTTTCACCGAACCCGGTGTGCGGCCTGCTGATTCGACCGCGGCGTCGATGCGAGCGAGCAGGCCGTCCAGGCGCGCCGAGAGTTCCGCGGTGCGCGCAGTGGGGTCAGTGGTCATCGGCGTGCTCCGGTGTTCGCGCGGGTGCGGATCCTCGTGCGGGCAGCGTTCGTGCGGGCAGAATCCGGGCGGGCAGTATCCGGGCTCATGCGTTGGTTTCCATCCAGATCACGCCGGCGATGCGGCCGGTGGGGGCGCCGCGGCGGTGGCTGAACAGGGTTTTGTCCTCGATGGTGCAGCGGGGGTCGGTCGCGACACCGGACACGCCCGCTTCGGTGAGCTGTCTGCGGATGCCCGCGCGCAGGTCCAGGCCTGGGGTCTTGCGGACGGTGGTGGTGGCGCTGCCGGGCAGGTGGGCTTCCACGTCGGCCCGCATGGCGGCGGGGACCTCGTACTGGCGACCTGACGCCGCCGGGCCGAGGAAGGCACCGATGCGGTCGATGCGGGCACCGACCGAGACCATCGCCTCGAGCACGCGCGGGACGATGCCGATGCGGGCGCCGATACGGCCCGCGTGGACGGCGGCGATCACGCCCGCCTCGTCGTCGGACAGCAGGATCGGCACACAGTCGGCGGTGAGGACCACCAGCGCCAGGCCGGGCACCGTGGTGACCAGCGCGTCGGTCACCGGGACCGGCTCGTCGCGCGGTCCGTCGACGATCTCGATATTGCGCCCGTGCACCTGTTCCATCCACACCAGGCGGTCCGGCGCGAGGCCGATGCCCTCGGCGAGCCGAATTCGGTTGCGGCGCACGGCTTCCGGATCGTCTCCGACGTGGTCGCCCAGGTTGAACGATTCGTAGGGCGCGGCGGAGAAACCGCCGGCGCGGGTGGTGGTCACCCGGCGGACGTTCACGGTAGGAGGTGCGGAAGTCATGGTTGCCAGGGTAGTGCGGTGGGCAGGTCACCTGGTCACCGCGCGGGGTGACGTGGGCAACCCTCCCAGGACCACGCCGCGCGCGTCACGACGCAGCCCGCGCGTCGCTACGCGCCCGTGGGTCGCGGCGCCACACGTGCAACCGCGATGGCTCGACGTCAGCTACCACTCCCCGCACACGCGAAAGCGCCCGAACTCACAGTGGAGTTCAGGCGCTGTCGGTGGTGCGAAAAACTATCGACGCATGAAGATCGGGATGTCGATGTCGTCGTCATCGTCGCCGTCGTCACGCGGCACCGAGTTGTTGACCTCGTTCATCGCCCGCTCGGTGACCCGTGCGCGCTCGGACTCCCGGTAGCGCTCGGTATCGCGGTAGTTCGGTGCCGCGGCCCGGCCACCGGACACCCCGGCCGTGGCGGGCTCGACGGGACGCGACGGCGCGTCGGGGGTACGCCCCTGGCCGATGGACCCCGCACTGCTGGACCCGATCGGGCCGGACGTGGTCCGGCTCGTGGTGGCCGTGTTGTTCTCGGAACTGCGGCGCGCCGGTCCCCCACCGTCGAATCCCGCGGCGATGACGGTGACACGCACCTCGTCGCCCAGCGAATCGTCGATGACCGTACCGAAGATGATGTTGGCCTCGATGTGCGCGGCCTCCTGCACCAGCGAGGCGGCCTCGTTGATCTCGAACAGGCCCAGATCGGACCCGCCCGCGATCGACAGCAGCACGCCGTGCGCGCCGTCCATGGAGGCCTCGAGCAGCGGCGAGTTGATCGCTGTCTCGGCGGCTTTCACCGATCGACCCTCACCGCGTGCGGAGCCGATGCCCATCAGGGCCGAACCGGCACCCGACATCACGGACTTCACGTCGGCGAAGTCGACGTTGATCAAGCCCGGGGTGGTGATCAGGTCGGTAATGCCCTGAACACCGTTGAGCAGCACCTCATCCGCGGAGCGGAAGGCGTCCATCAGACTCACCGCCGCGTCGCCCAGCTGCAGCAGCCGGTCGTTCGGAATGACGATGAGGGTGTCGCACGACTCGCGAAGCAGGTTGATGCCCACTTCGGCCTGGTTCCCGCGACGTTTTCCTTCGAAGGAAAACGGCCGGGTGACGACTCCTATAGTCAACGCCCCCAGCTTGCGGGCGATGCTGGCGACGACAGGGGCGCCGCCGGTTCCGGTGCCACCACCTTCGCCCGCGGTGACGAAGACCATGTCGGCGCCCTTGAGCACCTCCTCGATCTCGTCCTTGTGGTCCTCTGCGGCCTTGCGGCCGACTTCCGGATCGGCTCCGGCGCCGAGGCCTCGGGTGAGTTCACGACCGACGTCGAGTTTGACGTCGGCGTCGCTCATCAGCAGGGCTTGCGCGTCGGTATTGACCGCGATGAACTCGACTCCCTTGAGTCCCTGTTCGATCATTCGGTTGACGGCGTTCACGCCGCCGCCGCCGATACCGACGACCTTGATCACCGCAAGGTAGTTGTGCGGGGGCGTCATGGGCTCTCGCCTTCCTTCGATCTAAAACCCTCAACCTCAACCATAGGGTTGGCGTTATGTCAAGTATCCGACTGCTGCGGAACGCTATTCGCAGCCACTGCGATCCCGGCGCAGGCGCGCCGAGGCAAGAGCCAGAATCTTGTGCCACAAAGAATGTCGCTCACTTTACCGTGACCAGATTCGGACTCGATACGTCGAACACGGTCCCCTCACGGGTCAGCAGCGGCAACACGACGGCGGCTTTGCGCTCGCCATCGCCCGTGCCGCCCCACACTACCTGTCTCCCGTCGCGAAGGCGCAGTGAGACGTCCGAAATCGACCGTGCGACAACCTCACCCACCTGCACCGACAGCGCGGGCGGCAGGGTGACCAGCACATCCACCGCCGCCCGGGTGGCCGCGGGCCCGGTGAACGAGCCCTCCGACAGCAGCATCGGAACCCCGATCGGCGCCTCGGGTTCGATCGCGAATTCGACACCGTCGGTGTCGATCAGGTGCGCGCCGTCGCCTGCGTCGAAGTACACCACCGCGGTGCGCTCCTCGACGGTGACCAGCACTGTCGAGGGGAATTTACGCTGCACCCGGACAGATCGGACTTTCGGGATCGCGGCCACGCGCTGCGCGATCGCGGTGGTGTCGATGCGCAACATCGAACGGCCGTCCGGGATTTCGAGGCGACCACGCACCTCGGCGTCGGGCACCGCCGACAGTCCGTCGATGCGCACGGTGCGCACCGACAGCGCGGGGGTGAACCAGGCCAACGCCACCAGCAGGCTCACCACCAGCATCGCGACCACCGTCCACAGGCGGTAGCCGTGCCACCCGCGCGCGGCGGGCATCGGCAATCTCATCGGCCGCCCTGCTGCGGCCTGGCGCGCAGGCTGTCGAGAATCTGGGTGCCCAGCATCGTGACATCGCCCGCGCCCATGGTGATCACGACGTCGCCGTCGTGCGCCAGGCCCGCGACCTGCTTGCCGACCTTGGACATATCCGGCTGGTAGTGCACGGGTTTGGTCACCGACCCGGCCACCAGCGCGCCGTTGACGCCGGGCAGCGGGTCTTCGCGGGCGCCGTAGACGTCGAGCACGACCACCTCGTCGGCCAGGCTCAGCGCGGTGCCGAACTCGGTGGCGAAGGTGGCGGTGCGGCTGTACAGGTGCGGTTGGAACACCACGATCACTCGGCCCCTGGTGGTGCGGGCACCGTCGCGCGCCTCCTGGGCGACCAGCTGGGCGGCGGCTTCGAGCACCGCGCGCACCTCGGTGGGGTGATGGGCGTAGTCGTCGAACACGCGCACGCCGTTCTCCCGGCCGGTGAACTGGAACCGGCGGTGCACGCCACCGAAACCCTCCAGTCCCTGGACGATCTCGTCGATGTCGGCGCCGGTGGCGCGCGCGGCCAGCAGCGCGGCCAGTGCGTTCAGCGCCATGTGCCTGCCGGGCACCGACAGGCGCAGCGAGCGCGGCACGGTTTCGCCGTCGAGCTGGAATTCCACGATGCCGCCGACGTCGCGCGGTTGCCAGTCCAGCAGGCGCGCACCGACGGTCACAGGGGCGTCGGTGAGATCGCCGGAGCCGTAACCGAGCACGTCGATGCCGCGTTCTCGCAAACGCGGTGCCACGCGCTGCGCCAAGGCCAGCGAACCGGGATCGTCGAGGCACACCACCAGCAGTCCGCCGGGGGCGAGACGGTCGGCGAAGTCGTCGAAGACCTGGATGTAGGCCTCGTCGGTGCCGAAGTAGTCCAGGTGATCGGATTCGATATTGGTGACCACGGCGACGTCGGGGTCGTATTGCAGCAGTGAGCCGTCGGACTCGTCGGCCTCGGCCACGAAGATGTCGCCGCTGCCGTGGTGGGCGTTGGTGCCCGCCTCGTTGAGCTCGCCGCCCACGGCGAACGACGGGTCGGCGCCGCAGTGCTGCAGGGTGACGATCAGCATCGAGGTGGTGGAGGTCTTGCCGTGGGTGCCCGACACCAGCAGGGTCTTGTGCCCGCGCATCAGCGCCGCGAGCACGGTCGGGCGCATCAGCACGGGGATGTCGCGCCGGTTCGCTTCGACCAGTTCGGGATTGGTCTTCGGGATGGCGGCGTAGGTGGTGACCACCACGGTCGGGCCGCCGGGCAGCAGGTCCAGCGCGTCGGCGGCGTGGCCGATGCGCACCTGCGCGCCGCGGGCCCGCAGCGACAGCACGCCGCGGCTTTCGCGGGCATCGGAACCGGAGACCTGGCCGCCGCGCGACAGCAGGATCCGCGCGATGCCGGACATGCCCGCACCGCCGATTCCGACCATGTGCACGCGTTCGAGTTCGGGTGGCAGGGCCGTGCCGGTGGACTCGCCGATCGTGCCGCTCTGCTCGCTCATCGGGCCACCTCGGTGACGATCCTGGCGACGGTGTCGGCAGCATCGCGATGGCCCGCGCCTGCGGCGGCGCGGCCCATCTGCGCGAGTGCGGCGGGGTCCAGCAGCAGCGGAATCACCTCATCGATCACATATTTCGGAGTCAGTTCGGCATCGGCCACGATTGTGCCACCACCTTGGGCGACCACTGGTCTGGCGTTGAATTCCTGTTCGCCGTTGCCGTGCGGCAGCGGCACGTAGAACGCGGGCAACCCGACCGCGGACACCTCGGCCACGGTCATCGCACCGGACCGGCACACCACCGCGTCGGCGGCGGCGTACGCCAGGTCCATCCGCGACAGATACGGCACCGCGACATACGGTGCGGGTGCGTCGGCGGTACTCACCTCGACGCTGTTCTTGGGGCCGTGCGCGTGCAGCACCGAAACGCCCGCGGCCGCGAGTTGCGGTGCGGCACCGGAGATGGCCTCGTTGAGACTGCGTGCACCCTGCGAACCACCGAACACCAGCAGCACCGGGCCCTGCGCGGGCAGCCCGAAGTGCGCGCGAGCTTCCGCGCGCAGGGCACCACGGTCGAGCTCGGTGATGGAGGCGCGGACCGGAATGCCGACGACCTGCGCACCGGCCAGCCCTGAATCGGGGACGGCGGCAAGCACTTTCGTGGCAAGGCGAGCACCGACCTTGTTGGCGATGCCTGCCTTGGCGTTGGCCTCGTGCACGATCACCGGAACCTTGCGTTTGCGGCCGAACAGTCCACCGCGTGCGGCCAGGTACGCGGGCAGAGCGACGTAGCCGCCGAAGCCGATGATCACATCGGCCTGCACGTCGTCGATGACGGCCCTGGTCGCCTTCACCGAGGCCAAAACCCGGCCGGGCAGGCGCAAAAGGTCCGCGGAGGGTTTGCGCGGCAACGGCACCGGTGGGATCAGTTCGAGGGGGTACCCGCGTTCGGGCACCAGTTTCGTCTCGAGTCCACGTTCGGTACCCAAGGCGGTGACCCGGATCGAATCGTCGAGTCTGCGCAGCGCGTCGGCCACTGCCAACGCGGGTTCGATGTGGCCTGCGGTTCCTCCGCCTGCGACGATCACCGACAACCCGGATCGCGGGTTACTCACCTGGATATACCTCGTTCTCTGTCTCGATGTGCCCGGTTCACGAAGGCCCGCGTGCTCACGCTCCGCTACCTCCGCCGGTCTGCCGTTTCACCGGGCGGTGTGGCATCGGGTAGGTCGGCTCCCATGCTCTAGTCGACCGTAGCGAACTCGTGCCGCGACTTTCGGGTGCGCGTCGCCTGCGCTGCGGGGCGGGCTCGCGACGGGGCGGCTGACGTGGGCGTTCGGGTTTGCGCGGCGCGGGTTTGCGCACGGGCGGGGTGTACACCTCCGGCACCGGCAGGCGCAGCAGTCGACTGAGTCGACCGTCCTGACCGGCTTTCAACGCCGACACCGCTTCTGGTTCGTGCCGGGCGGCGCTGGCGATGATGCCGAACATGAACAGCGTGATCGCCAGCGACGAACCACCCGCGGACACCAGCGGCAGCTGCAGACCGGTCACCGGCAGCAGACCGACGACGTAGCCGATGTTGATCAGTGCCTGCGCGGTGATCCAGGTGGTGGCGGTGGCGGTGAGCAGGCGAAGGAACGGGTCCACCGCGCGCAGCGCGATGCGAATGCCCGTGTAGACGAACAGGGCCAGCAGCGCCAGCACCACCATGCAGCCGAGGAAGCCCAGTTCCTCGCCGATGATGGCGAAGATGAAGTCGTTGTGCGAGTTGGGCAGGTAGCTCCACTTGGCGCGACTCTGGCCAAGACCCCGGCCGAGAATGCCGCCGTCGGCCAGGGAGTACTTGGCTTGCAGCGCCTGGTAATTGGCGCCGAGTGGATCGTCGCCGGGATTGAAGAACGCGCGCACGCGGTCGGAGCGATACCCGGCCGACACCGCGAGCACCGCCGCCGCGACCGTGCCGGTGGCCACGATCGCCACGAACAACCGCACGGGCAGCCCACCGAACCACAGCAGCGCCATCAGCACGATGCCCAGCGCGATGGTGGTCGACAGGTTCGGCTCGAGCACCACCAGCAGACACACCAGCAGACCGGCGGGCACCAGCGGCACCAGGATGTCTTTGAGCTGGCCGCCGCGACGCGACGCGAGCAGGTGCGCGCCCCACACGATCAGGGTCACCTTGACCAATTCCGACGGCTGGATCGACAGCGGCCCGATGTCGAACCAGCGGCGCGCCCCACCGACCTTCGTCCCGATGCCGGGGATCAGCACCAGCACCAGCGCGAGCACCGAGATGCTGAAGATCGGAAACGACCACTGCCGCAGGAACCGCAACGGCAACCGCAACGCCACATAGAACGCGACCGCACCCAGCGCGGCGAACATGGCCTGCTGGATGAACAGCGCGTAGGCCGACTCCCCGTCGGCATAGGACTCCACGCTCGACGCCGACAACACCATCACCAGACCGAGCACGGTGAGCAGGGTGGCGATGGTGACGATCAGGTGGAACGACGCCAGTGGCCGCGCCAGCCACGCGCCGAAGCGCTCCCCCGCCCAGTTCGGCGTGCCGGAGCGGCGCGACGGTCCGGCGCCCTTGTCCGCTCGACTCGTACTCGGCTGGGCCCGCGTGGTCCCCGCGCTGCCTCGGCTGTCAGCCACGCTGCCCCCTTGTGGGCGGTGAGTTCTGGGCTCGGCGCGGTGTGGTCACAGCGCCCGCCCGATGTCACCGTCTTCCAGTGCCGTCACCGCATCCACGAAACAGCGTCCGCGGTGGGTGTAGTCGTCGTACATGTCCAAAGACGCCGCGGCCGGGGCGAGCAGAACGGTGTCGCCGGGGCCTGCCAGGCCTGCCGCGGCGCGCACCGCGCGGCCCATGACCGCTTCGGCTCGCTGGGATCGGGACGACTCCATGTCTGCATCGTCTCCCGCATCCAGCTCGATGACCGGGACTTCGGGTGCGTGTCGCGCCATCGCGGCGGCGATCACCGGCGCGTCGGCCCCGAAAAGGACCGCGCCGACCAGTCGGTCGCCGATCTCCTCGATCAGGTCGTCCACGCTCGCGCCCTTGAGCAGACCGCCCGCCACCCAGACCACCTGCGGGTGCGCCATGATCGCGGCGCGGGCGGCGTGCGGGTTGGTGGCCTTGGAATCGTCGATGAATTCCACGCCGCCCAGTTCGCGCACGAACGCGGTGCGGTGCGGGCCCACTTTGTGTTCGGCCAGGCCCTCTTTGACGAACTGCGGGGCCACGTCGATGGCCCTGGTCAGCGCGGACGCGGCCAGTGCGTCGGCGATGCCGGCGGGTCCTGGTGGGCTGATGTCGCTGGTCTCGGCCAGGATCGCGGCCTTGGTGAAGGCGCGGTCCAGCAGCTTGCCGTCGACCACGCCGAGTTCGCCGTCGGCGGGGACGCCGATGCGGAAACCGACGGTGCGGCGCGCCTTGGCCTTTCGGGCCAGCGAGCCCGCGACCGGGTCGTCGAGGCCGACCACGCCGACGCGACCGGTCAGCGCGCGCGCTTTCGCGGCGGCGTAGGCGTCGAGGCCGCCGTGCCAATCCAGGTGATCCTCGGCGACGTTGAGCACCACGCCCGCTTCGGGTCGCACCGACGGCGCCCAGTGCAGCTGGAACGAGGACAGTTCCACGGCCAGCACCTGCGGACCGGGGTTGCGGCGCAGCGCGTCCAGGATCGGCAGGCCGATATTGCCGCAGGCCACGCTGGGGATGCCGGCGGCGCGCAGGATCGAGTGCGTCATCTGGGTGGTGGTGGTCTTGCCGTTGGTGCCGGTGACCACCAGCCACTTGCGGACGGGGCCGTAGATGCGGGCCTGATCGACCCACCACGCGAATTCGACGTCGCCCCACACGGGCACGCCCTCGGTGACCGCGGAGACCAGCACCGGCGAATCCGGTCGCCAGCCGGGGCTGGTGATCACCAGCGCGAAGCGGCTCAGGTCGGCTTTCTCGAGTTCGACGCTGGGCGCGATCTCGAGGCCGAGTTCGGCGGCTTCGGCCAGGGCCTTGGCGCCGTTGTCGGTGACCACGGGGTGCGCGCCGATATCGCGCAGCGGTTCGATCAGCGAGCGTCCGGAGACGCCCCAACCGGCCACGAGAACGTCACGGCCACGCAGGAATTCCAGCATGGGGCCCGGGGAACGCAGGGCGCGGGGCGAGTGTTCGACCATGTTTCGATTCACCCGACCTGTGACAGATATTCGCTATAGAACAGGCCCAGACCCACTGCGGCGGAGATGCCCGCCAATATCCAGAACCGGATGATCACCGTGGTTTCGGCCCACTTACTCAACTCGAAGTGATGGTGGAACGGCGCCATCTTGAACAGGCGATTGCGGGTGGTGCGGTACACCACGACCTGCAGCACCACCGACGCCGCCTCGGCGACGAACAACGCGCCGATCACGGCCATCAGCAGTTCGGTGCGAGTGGTGACCGACAGACCGGCGATCAGGCCACCCAGCGCCAGCGAACCGGTGTCGCCCATGAAGATCCGCGCGGGCGCGGCGTTCCACCAGAGGAAGCCGATGCACGCGGCGGCCGCGGCGGCACAGACCAGCGCCAGGTCGAGGGGGTCGCGCACGTTGTAGCAGCCGGCTTCGGGGCTGGTGGCGCAGGCGTTGCGGAACTGCCAGAAGGTGATGATCACGTAGGCACCCAGCAGCAGGCTCATCGAACCCGCCGCGAGACCGTCGAGTCCATCGGTCAGATTGACCGCGTTGGACCAGGCCACGACCAGCAGCAGCACCCAGATGACGAAAACGACCGCACCCATGGAGACGGTGTTCCAGTCGCGCACATACGACAGGTGCTGGCTGGCGGGGGCAAGGCCGTCGGTGTTGCGGAACTGCAACACCAGCACCGCGAAGATGACCGCGGCGGCGGTTTGCCCGATGTACTTGCCCGCGGCCGACAGCCCGAGGTTGCGCTGCTTGCGCAGTTTGATGAAGTCGTCGAGGAAGCCGACGATGCCCAGCGCGGTGGTCAGGCCGAGCACGAGCAGACCCGACGCGGTGGGACCTTCGGCGTCGTAGCCGATGCCGATCAGGTGCGAGCCCAGGTAGCCCGCCCACATGCCGATCAGGATGGCGACGCCGCCCATGGTGGGGGTGCCGCGCTTGGCCTGGTGGCTGGCCGGGCCGTCGACCCGGATCTCCTGGCCGAAGCCCTGTTTGGCGAAAACCCGAACCAGCAACGGCGTCAACAGGATCGACACCGCCAGTGCGATCCCCGCCGCGAACAAGATTTGCCTCATCGAGCTTTGTTACCTTCCGCTGCCCCGGTCAGGTGCTCGGCGACGACCCAGAGGCCGACCGCCTTCGACGCCTTGACCAGTACCACATCGCCGGGGGCGATCTCGTCGTCGAGCAGCGCGATCGCCGCGTCGATATCGGGAACGAGGATCGATTCCTCGCCCCAAGAGCCTTCCATTACCGCTCCCTGGTGCAAGCCGTGGGAGGGTCGTCCGGTGCCGACCACGATCAACCGGTCGACATCAAGGCGTACGGCCAGGCGTCCGATCGCGTCGTGTTCGATCACCGAGGTGTCGCCCAGTTCGCCCATCTCGCCCAGTACGGCCCAGCTGCGCCGGTTGGCCGGTTTGGCCATGGTGACCAGCGCTTTGAGCGCCGCGCGCACCGAGTCGGGGTTGGCGTTGTAGGAGTCGTTGATGACGGTGACGCCGTCGGGGGTGGTCGTGACGTCCATGCGGCGCACCGAGGCCGCGGTCGCGCCCGCCAGTGCCGTGGCCACGGTCTCGAGGTCGGCGCCGCATTCCAGGGCCACGGCCGCGGCGGCCAGTGCGTTGCCGACCTGGTGTTCGCCGCTGACCGCGAGCTGCACCGGGATCGACTCGCCGTTCGCGTGCATCGTGAAATGGGCGCGGGCCTGGCCGTCGGTCGTCACGTTCGTGGCGCGGATGTCGGCGTCGCCGGACAGGCCGACCGTGACCACGCGGGCCTTGGTGCGCGAGGCCATGGCGGCCACGTTCGGGTCGTCGGCGTTGAGCACCGCCAGGCCTTCGGCGGGCAGGGCTTCCACGAGTTCGCCCTTGGCCTGCGCGATGGCTTCGCGGCTGCCGAATTCGCCGAGGTGGGCGGTGCCGACATTGAGCACGACGCCGATGCGCGGGGGTGCGATGCGGGCCAGTGCGGCGATGTGGCCGCGGCCGCGCGCGGACAGTTCCAGTGCCAGGAACCGGGTTTCCGCGCCTGCGCGCAGGGCGGTCCAGGGGTGGCCCAGTTCGTTGTTGAACGAGCCGGGCGGCGCGACGACCGCACCCAGCGGTGCGAGCACCGCGGCGAGCAGATCCTTGGTCGAGGTCTTGCCTGAGGATCCGGTGACGCCCACGACGGTGAGTCCGGTGCGCTGCGCCAGGCGTTGCGTGCTGACGCGGGCCAGTTCGGCAAGCGCTGCCAGTACCGCGGCGCCGGAACCGTCGCCGTCGTGGCTCAGCGCCACCGAAGTGGCCGGGACCGAACCGAGTTCGGGGGCGACCACGATCGCCGGCACGCCGACCGGTCGGGCCGCCAGGACCGCGACCGCACCGGCGGCGATCGCGGTGGCCGCGTAGTCGTGCCCGTCGGAGTTGGCGCCCGGTAGCGCGAGGAACAGATCGCCGGAACCGATTCGGCGCGAATCGAATTCGACCGAGCCGGTCACCAGTGCCTGGGGGTCGGGTACGTCGTGCAGCTGTCCGCCGACTACGTCCGCGATCTCCCGCAGTGTCATCTCGATCATGAAACCGTCAAATCCTCCGAGTCCGCACGCGGACTCTGTTGTGTCCGCAGGGCATCCAGCGCCGCGGCGACCACCTCGCGGTCGTCGAACGGCTGCTTGACACCCTTGATCTCCTGGCCCGACTCGTGACCCTTACCCGCCACGAGCACGACGTCGCCCGCGCGCGCCCAGTTCACCGCGGCGGCAATGGCTTTTGCGCGGTCGCCGATCTCGCGGATCTCGCCGCGGTCGGTGTCGGGGATGTCGTGGGCGCCGGCCACCACGGCGGCTCTGATGGCCGCCGGGTCCTCGGTGCGCGGGTTGTCGTCGGTGACGATGAGCAGGTCCGCGCGCGCCGCCGCGGCGCCCATGAGCGGGCGTTTGGCCATGTCGCGGTCGCCGCCGGCGCCGAGTACGACGGCCAGCCTGCCGGTGCCTGCCTCGTCGAGGTGACCGCGCAGGGTGGTCACCACGGATTCGATGGCGGCGGGCTTGTGCGCGTAATCGACCACGGCGAGGAAGTCCTGGCCGTGTTCCACGCGCTGCATCCGGCCGGGCACGTCGACCACGGCCAGCGCGGGTGCCGCGATCGCGGGGTCCACGCCTGCCGCGGCGCAGGTTGCCACGGCCAGCAGGGCGTTGGCGACGTTGTAGCGGCCGGGCAGGCGCAGGCGCACCGTGAGGTCGCCGTCGGGGGTCGCGGCGGTGAATTCCTGTTCGCCGCCGGTGGTTTTGATCTCGCCGACCACGGACCAGGTGGCAGTGCCGGTGGTCGACACGGTGATCGGGTCGACCAGGTCGCCCGCCAGGCGGGTGCCCCACTCGTCGTCGACGCAGATCACCGCGGTGCGCGCGGCGATCGGCGAATCCGCGTCGAACAGTCGACGTTTCGCGGCGAAGTAGTCCTCGAAGTCTTTGTGGAAATCCAGGTGATCCTGGGACAGGTTGGTGAACGCGCCGACCGCGAACCGCACCCCGTCGACCCGGCCCAGTGCCAGCGCGTGGCTGGACACCTCCATCACGACCGCGTCGACACCCTGCTCGACCATCGCGGCGAACATCGCGTGCAACTGCGGCGCCTCGGGAGTGGTGAGCGCACTGGGCACACGTCGGCCGCCGATGCGGGTCTCGATCGTGCCGATCAGGCCGGTGGACAGGCCGGCCGCGACCAGACCCGCTTCGACCAGGTACGAGGTGGTGGTCTTGCCGGAAGTGCCGGTGATGCCGATGATGCGCAGCTTGTCGCTCGGATGGCCGTAGATCTCGGCAGAGAGTTCGCCCAGCACCGCGCGGGGCTGTTCGCGCACCAGCACGGGGACAGCCACGTCACCGATCAGCGCGGCGCCCGCGGCATCGGTGAACACGGCCACCGCGCCCGCGGCGATCGCGTCGGCGGCGAAACGGGCACCGTGCGAGTTCGCGCCGGGCAGACCGACGAACAGGTCGCCGGGGCGCACCGCGTTGGAGCGTTGTTCGATGCCGGTGACCGTCACGTCACCCGATACCGGCGTCGCCGACGTGGCACCGGTGAGGTGCAGCAGCGCCTGCAGCGGGGTCGACAGCGCAGTGGTTGGCCGGAGCGCGTGCGGGCTGGACTGCGCGGGCACAAGGCTCCTCTCTGAGAGTGATCGAGCGCGTGGGCGAGACGAGCAGTCAGGTTACCGACGCGCGGTGTCGGACGGACAACGTGGGTTGAGTTTCAGCGGGCGAACCGCACCCGCTATGACCCGGCTTCCAGCACCAACTGCGCGGGTTCGGGCGACGGTGGCACCCGGTCGCGTTGCAGGGCCCACGAGGCGATGCTGTGGAACAGCGGTGCGGCCGATCCACCACCCGAGCCGTCGGAGCTGCGCACGGGCGCGTCGAGCATCATGCCGATCACGTAGCGGGGGTTGTCCGCGGGCGCCATCCCGGCGAAGGTGATGTAGTACGACGAGGTCGAATAGCACCGACACGCGGGGTCTACCTTCTGCGCGGTGCCGGTCTTGCCCGCCACCTGGTAGCCCTCGATCGCGGCGGGTACGCCGGTGCCCATCTGGACGCCCATCGGGTCCTTCTGCACGGTCGCCTGGAACATCTGCCGCAGGGTCGCCGCGGTCTGCGGGCTGACCACGCGCACGCCGTCGGGTTGCAGTTCCTCGGTGCGGTGGCCGTCGGGGCCGATCTTGGCCTTGACGATGCGCGGCGGGATGCGAAGCCCGTCGTTGGCCACAGCCTGGAACATGCCCGCCATCTGCAGGGTGGTCATCGAAAGACCCTGTCCGATGGGCAGGTTGGCGAAGGAACCGCCGGACCACTGGTCGCGGGCGGGCACCTGGCCACCGCTCTCGCCGGGCAGGCCGACGCCGGTGCGTTGGCCCAGGCCGAATCGGGTGATCATGTCGGCGAAGCGGTCCTCGCCCACCCGCTGCGCGAGCATGAGAGTGCCGACGTTGGAGGACTTTCCGAACACGCCGGTGGTCGTGTAAGGGGCGACGTCGTGTTGCCACGCGTCGTTGACGGTGACGCCTGCCATCCGGATCGAGCCGGGGACCTGCAGCACCTCGTCGGGGGTGGTCACGCCGTATTCGATGGCGGCGGCGGCGGTCACGATCTTGTTGACCGAGCCGGGCTCGAAAGGTTCGGAGACCGAGGGGTTGTTCAGCTTGCCGGTGGTCCAACCATCAGGTCCCAGTGCGGCATTGAAGGTGCCGTCGTTGGCCATCGCCAACACCTGACCGGTCTTGGCGTCCAGGACCACCGCCGAGGCCGAGGACGCGCCCGACATCTGTTTGGCCTGGTTGACCTGCTGCTGCACGTAGTACTGCATATCGGCGTCGAGGGTGAGCTCCACGCCGTTGCCGTTCACCGCGGGCTGCTGATCGCGATAGCTGCCGGGAATCACCGCGCCGTCGGAACCCTGGTCGTAGGTGCGCGAACCGTCGGTGCCCGACAGCACCGAATCCAGTGCCGATTCCAGACCCATGTGGCCCTGGCCGTCCCAGTTCGTCGCGCCGATCACATTGGATGCCAGTGAGCCACCGGGGTATTCGCGCCGGTCGGTACGTTCGGCGCCGACCACCGAATACTTCTCGGTGATCTCCGCGGCCACCCGCGGATCGACATTCTTGACCAGGTACTCGAAGCCCTTCTCACTGTTCAGCTTCGCCAGCAGATCCTTCTCGCTGGGCGTGCCCGCGATGGCACCGAGCTTGTCGTGGATGAACTTCGCGATGTCCTTCAAGTGCTGCTCGGGATCGGGCGCGCTGGCCTTGAGCTCCTTGGCCTTGGCCAACTGCTTACGCACCAGAACCGGTTGGAACGTCAGGGATTTCACGGTCAACGTGAAGGCGAGCTGATTGCCGTACCGGTCGGTGATCGGACCACGCACCGCGGCCTCGGTCGCCTTGATGGTGCGCTGTGCCGCCGACTGCGCGGACAGGGCGGGCGAGGCGAAACTCTGAATGTAGAGCAGCTGCAACGCGACAACGGCCAGGGTCGACAACAGCGCCACCCGCCCGACACCGAGGCGCAGGCGGATGGGCCGGTCCGGCGAGAGCGACCGGGCCCTCGACGAGACCGGCCCGCGTCGCTTCGGCGACGCGGGCCCGCTGCGTTTCATCGGGGGACATCCTGCGATTCGACGACCTGAGGCTGTTCGCTCGGCACCGCATCGGCAGGGGGTGCGACCGTGGTCGGCGGTCCGGCGACAGGGGCTCGGGGTCCGGGGGCCGCACCCGGCGTGGGTAGCGGCACGTCGGCCGGGGTGGCCGGTTCGGGAGCCAGGCCCGATTCGGGTGCGAAGCCTGGTGTGGGCGAAGGGGTTTCGACCTGGGCAAAAGGTTCGCCCTGAGCTGGGGCCTCAGCTCGATCGGGCACCGTCACCGGGGCCGGCGGTGCGCCGCCGTCGACCGGAACGGGCTGGCCTGCCGGCGCGAGGATTTCACCATTCGCCGATGCGGGCGTCTGCGCGGGCAGCGGAGTCTGACCGTTCGCCGGCACCGGCGCTGCGATCGGGGCAGCGACGATCGGAGCCGGCGCCTGTTCCGCGGGCTGCGGCGGAACGGCCGGAGCCTGGGGTTCGTTCGCGGCGGGAGCTGTCGGTGCGGCCAACGCGGGTGCCGGTACCGGTGTCGGAACACCGCTGGGCATAACAGGACTCGCGCCGGTTGCTGCGGGACCCGTGTTGGGAGCCACCGGGCTGGTCAGCGGCACGCCCGGCAGTACGGGCACCACACGCTCACCCTGCGCCTGCGCATGACCCGGTGCCGGACCGTTGGGCGTGGTGGTCGGCGGGGCGTTCAGCGGCGGGGCGGGTGCACCCTGAGCCGGCGTCGGGTCGCCGATCACCGTGACCTCACCGTCGGCGCCGATCACCAGGCGGGCCGGGTCCTTGGCGGGGATCATGCCGAGTTCGCGTGCGCGGGAAGCCAATTCGGGGGCAGATTCCGCACCGGCAACCTCACGCTGCAGGGCGGCCCGCTCGTCGGCGAGCTTGCGGTTGGTGGCCCTGGTGTCGCTGAGCCGGTAGCTGTCCTCGGCGGCGCGGGTGGTGAGCAGCAGGGTCAGGGCAAGGCCGCACGCGAGCAGACCGATGATCGCGGTGACGAACGGGATCCGTCCCGCCATCGTCGAGTTCCGTTCGGGCAGTTCGATGCCGTCGAGCAGCTGTTCCCTGGTGCGCTTGCGGGCGTAGGCCCGCTGTGCCGCACCGGATTTCACTCGTTGTGCCGCTTGCACGCGGCGAGCCGCCTTGCTCGGTACCGCGACTGTGCTGCTCCGCACGCTCATCGTGTCCCCTCCTGTGTCCTCCCTGACCTCTCCGCGATACGTTCGGCCGCGCGCATCCGCACCGGTGCGGATCGCGGATTGACCTCGATCTCGGAATCGGTCGCTTTTTCCGCACCTCGGGTGAGCATCGTGAACTCCGGTCCCATGCCGGGCAGTTCGACCGGCAGGTCCATCGGTGACCGGGAGATGATCCGTGGTGCGAGTTCGTGTTTGACCAGCCGATCTTCCAGCGACTGGTACGACATGACGCAGATCCGTCCGCCCACACGCAGTGAATCCAGGGCCGCGGGCAGTGCCGCTCGCAGCGAGTCGAGTTCGCCGTTGACCTCCACGCGCAGCGCCTGGAACGAACGCTTGGCCGGATGTCCGCCGGTGCGGCGCGCGGCGGCCGGGATGGTCGCGTAGAGCACCTCGACCAGTTCGGCGCTGGTGGCGAACGGTTTCACCACGCGCCTGCGCAGCACCTCCGAGGCGATCTTGCCCGCGAACCGTTCGTCGCCATAGGTTTTCAGCACCCGCGCCAGGTCGCCGTGGCTGTAGGTGTTGAGCACGTCGGCGGCGGTAGGGCCCGTGGTGGGGTCCATTCGCATGTCCAGCGGCGCGTCGATGGAGTAGGCGAAGCCGCGTTCGGCTTCGTCGAGCTGCATCGACGACACTCCGAGGTCCATGAGAACGGCGGAGACCGAACCGATTTCGTTCAGGCCCGCCTCGGCCAACGCCGCGGGGATGCCGTCGTAGCGGGTGTGCACCAGCGTGACCCGGTCGGCGTAGGGCGCGAGGCGCTCGCCGGCCAGCCGCAAGGCGGTGGTGTCGCGATCGAGTCCGACCAGTCGTGCTTCGGGGTAGGTGCGCAGGAAATGTTCCGCGTGCCCGCCCAATCCGAGCGTCGCGTCCAAGTAGACCGCGCCCGGTTCGCTCAGCGCGGGGCCGAGCAGATCGTCGGCGCGCTCGAGCAGGACCGGCACATGACGGGGGTTCTCGGCGTCATGGCTCACCTTGACCTCCCGGGATACTGCCGCGCTGAGCTGACGGATCGTCTTGCCCCGCGGCGTTTTTCGAATGAGTGTGTGTGAAACGAGCTGCCGCGAATGCTTCGAGGTCTCTGACCGGGGCACGGCACCTGGCGTCGGGGAAGTACGTCAGGGTCCACGCCCGGGCAGAGGCCTCGCAGCACTCGCGTGCTCGGGGTCAGAAGATTCCGCCCAGCGACTCGTCTCCGGCTTGCGCGTAGTCCTCCTCGTGGTCTTCGAGGTAGGTCTCCCACGCCTGCTTATCCCATATTTCGAGGAAATCGACCGACCCGATGACCACGCAATCCCGTGAGAGGTTCGCATAGCGCCGATGGTCGGGCGACAGCGTGATCCGGCCTTGTGCGTCCGGACGTTGCTCGTCGGTGCCTGCTGCCAGTGCTCGAACGAAAGCCCTTGCCTGCGGGTTGCTTCGGGACGCCGACGCGGCTCGTCGCGCAAGCGCGGTGAACTCGTCTTTGGGATACACGGCCAGGCTGTGGTCTTGGCCTTTCGTGACCATCAACCCTCCCGCCAGATCGTCTCGAAACTTCGCAGGCAACGTCAGCCGCCCTTTGTCGTCCAATCGGGGGGTGTAGGTACCGAGGAACATCCCGGCCACCTCCCTACTGGATTAACACCGCCGTGAGGCCTCTCCTGTAGTGCGCGACCCACATTACCCCACTTTCCCCCACTTTCCAGCGAAACCTTGCGTGATCTCGCTCCCCGCCAACGCAATTGCGCAGGTCACCCCAGCTATCACTGAGATTCGTGGTTATCGGGAGTTCGGGCAACCCGCGCGGGTCGGCAACCCGCGGTTCCGACAACGTTCAGCAAACACCGCAGGTACGCGACTATTCGGACATCGCGTGGGGGCGGGGTGGGGGGCCGTGGGGAAGGTGGGGGCAACGCCCTGCCGACACCACGCACGCACAAAGGCGGCGCCGCACCCGGTGGTGGGGGTGGCTCCGCCGTTGTGGCCGGCGCGGGGGGGGGTAATCCTTTTCTAACCACCCAC
>NZ_JBHXRY010000007.1:0-150582 GCF_042714895.1 Nocardia sp. NPDC058666 | reverse complement strand
GCTTCCCCCCTCGTGGGTGGGGGTTGTGTGGTGCTCTCTGGCGGATTGGCATCCCCCCCCCTCCCCCCCCCCCCACCAAACCCACTCCCCCCCCTCCCCTGGTCTCCTCCCCCCCCCCGCCGTCGTGACCGGCTAGGTGTGAGCTACTCCTGCTCGAACCGTCGCCGGAATCGGTCTTCCATGCGCTCGGAGAAGCCGCCCGACTTGCGTGGGCGACCACCACGGGCGGTGGGTCCGGTCGGCGGGACACTGCCCGCCGCCGGGGTCTCGGGCGCGTCAGGTCGGGCGGCGCGACGCGAGTTGCCGATCATCAGCAGGACACCAGCGCCGAACATGGCGATGAATCCGACCAGACTGATGATCGGGAAACCGCCCGGCTTGAACGGGGCGGCGATGCCGGCGACGAGCAGGAACAGGCCGACGGCGAACAACGCCGCAGCCTGCAGTCTGCGTCTACTCGACGTGGAACGAAGTCGTCCGCCTCGGACGGACGAGGCGAACTTCGGGTCCTCAGCATAGAGAGCGCTCTCGATCTGTTCGAGCATGCGCTGCTCGTGCTCGGAGAGTGGCACGGTACCTCCCCCGGCACTAGGCGTGGCTGGTCGCCTCCGGGTAGGCGACGGGTAGCCGACCTTGGCGGCTATCTGTCCCCCATGATACGAGTTCGATCGGTGGCGTACCACCTACTCGGTCATAACTAAGCGGTCATGTCGCGGCCACGACTCGGCTGCGGGTGGCTCTTAGCGGCGGCTACCAGCGCATCGTCGACGTCGTAGAGGAATGCGCCCACCCGTGAGCAGAACTCATCGGCTTGTGTGTCGGTGATCGCGCGGTCCAATCCGGCCTCCAGCGCGGCCCGTAATTGCGAGTGCGCCTCGAAATAATCGGCCCACATCACGAACTCCGGGCTGGCGCGTCTCAGCAACACCCACGCACTGCGCGAACGCGCTCGCGGGGCCCGGTCGGCTCCGGTGAGCGCGATCATCGAACCCGCACCGCGCAACGCGGCCAGGTACGCGGTGCGGAACCGCTCCCCCGGTTCGTGTTCCCAGGCGGAATCGGTGAGCAGGGCATCGGCCTGACGCAGTAGCCCGCCGGCGCGCCCGTCGTGACCATGCGGTGCCCGACCATCGGTGTGACCAGTCATCTGCTGCCCCTTTCGCCCCTCGCACTATCGAACTAGCATTCGAACGTTTGAATTGAGATTGAATATAGGGACACCCACTGACAACTTTCCGCGTCCACATCCCTCGACGAGAGCCATGACAGCCGTCAAGCCGAAACACACCCCCGCACCCGTGGTCGTCGACCTCACCGTCGCCGGCATGCGCGCCCGTCTGCACGACGCGCTGTCGGTCTATGTCGCGGCCATGGAGTACCCGCGCGGCACCGAGCACCATCGCGCCCCCATGTGGAACGAACACACCGGCCGGGCGGGCTGGCGAGCCGTCGCGGCGGTGCTGCCCGACGATGCCGGTGGCGTGGACCTGCGTACGGCGCCGATCGTGGCGATCGCCTATGGCTACAGCGGGGCGCCGCGGCAGTGGTGGCATCAGCAGGTGCAGACCGGGATGCGCCGCAGCGGTTGGCCCGACGCGACCGCGCGCGACCTGCTCGCGGACTATTTCGAACTCACCGAGTTGCACGTGCATCCGGCCGCGCAGGGTCGAGGGATCGGGGCGCGGCTGCTGGACCGGTTGCTCGCGGATCGGGTGGAGGCGGCGGTGCTGCTGTCCACGCCGGAGGTGCCGGAGGAGGCGAACCGGGCCTGGAAGCTGTATCGACGGGCCGGGTTCACCGATGTGGTCCGCAATTTCGTGTTCGCCGGCGATACCAGGCCGTTCGCGATCTTGGGGCGCAGGCTGCCGATGCCGCCCTCGCACCCGTGACGACGGTGGTGGTCGGTTCCGGCCACAACGCGCTGGTCGCGGCCTGTTATCTCGCGCGCGACGGTCACCGGGTGCAGGTGCTCGAACGCGACGAGGTGCCCGGCGGGGCGGTGTCGACCGTGGAGCGGTTTCCGGGCCATCTTGTCGATCGTGGTTCGTCGGCGCACATCATGATCCGGCACACCGGGATCATCGAGGAGCTCGAGCTCGACCGGTTCGGGTTGCGGTATATCGACTGTGATCCGTGGGGTTTCACGCCGTCGGATGGTGTGCGTGCGCCGATCGTGTTCCATCGGGATCTGGACCGCACGTGTGCGTCGATCGAGGCGGCGTGTGGTGTCAAGGACGCTGACGCTTATCGGCGGTTCGTCGCGGTGTGGGGTGAGCGCAGTGCGCGGGTGATGCGGTCGTTCGGTGGGCCGCCCACGCCCGGCAGGCTGGTGCGTTCGTTCTGGGGGCTGGACGCGAAGGCCGGTGGGTCGGCGTTGTCGCGGGAGTTCTTGCAGTCCGGTGACGCACTGTTGGACTTCTGGTTCGACGACGAACGGCTCAAGGCGTCGCTGGCGTGGTTCGGTGCGCAGTCGGGTCCGCCGATGTCGGAACCGGGGACCGCGCCGATGGCCGGGTTCGCCGCGCTCATGCACACATTGCCGCCGGGGCGGGCGGTGGGCGGAAGTGGGGCACTCAGTGCCGCGTTGATCGCGCGGTTGCGTGCCGATGGGGGCGAGTTGCATACCGGCGATGCGGTCACTTCGCTTCGCCGGTCCGGCAGCGGTTGGCAGGTGACGACCGAATCGGGCCGAATCCTGCACGCCGACACCGTGATCGCGGGTTCGCACATTCTGTCCACGCTGGACCTGTTGCGCGCGGGCGATTTCGACACCGCGGTGCTCGACGACTGGCAGCGACGCATCCGGGTGGGCCCCGGCATCGGCATGGTGGTGCGTCTGGCCACCGACCGGCTACCCGAATATCCCGGCGCTAGCGTTGCCGAATCCGCGCGGGGCCTGCAGTTTCTCGTGTCGGATCGACGTCAGCTTCGACTGGCGCACGGTGCCGCGCTCGGTGGAACGCTACCGCCGCGTCCGGTGGTGCTGGCGATGAGTTTCAGCGCGCTCGACCCGTCCATCGCACCCGCCGGGCAACATCAGCTCTCGCTGTGGGCGCAGTGGCATCCGTACGAGCTCGCCGACGGCAGCGACTGGGCAGCACACGCCGAGCACGAGGCGGATCGGATCATCGCCGAAGTCGAAAGGTACGCACCGGGTTTCGCGTCGTCGGTGCGGCAGCGTTTCGTGCAGACGCCGGTCGATCTGGAAAGCGAGATGGGTTTGCGTGGCGGCAATGTCATGCATGTGGAGATGTCCCTGGATCAGATGATGCTGTGGCGGCCGCTGCCGGAGTTGTCGGGGCAGCGGGTGCCGGGTGCGCCCGGACTGTATTTGACGGGCGCGTCGACCCATCCCGGTGGCGGGGTCTCGGGGGCCAGTGGTCGTAGTGCGGCGCAGTTGGTTCTGCGTGATGGTCGCAAGCGCAGGTTCGGCCTGCCGCGTTCGCGATGACATCGAGCGGCGAAAGTTCTGCGGCGGTCCGGGACTGGTTGGGTGCGGACCGCCGGCGCGCGCTGCCCGCTGTTGCGGCGGTGGCTCTGGTGCTCGCCCAGGTCGGCTACCCCTTGAGCGAGGGTGTGGGCCGCGATCGGATCACCGTCGCCGTGGTGGTGCTCTCGGCCGTGACCGCACTTCTGCACGCGGCGACCACGCGCGGACTTCGTTGGGCTGCTGGGTTTTTCGTCATCGTCTCGGGTCTGGGCCTGGCGGCGGAGATCATCGGGACCGCCACCGGGTTCCCGTTCGGCACCTACTCCTACGCCGTCGACCGGCTCGGCCCGTCACTGGCCGATGTCCCGCTGGTCGTCCCGCTCGCGTGGACCGGTGGCCTGTATCCGATCTGGATCGTGGCGGGTTTGCTCACCTCCGGCTGGGAGCGAGGCGGTGGGCCCCGGTTCGGTGCGCCCGGAACAGCCAGGGCTTCGAATGCGCGGCGCGCCGGACTGTTCGTCCTCGGCGCGGTCGGTTGGGACCTGTTTCTGGATCCGCAGATGGTCGCCGACGGCCAGTGGACGTGGGCGGTGACCGATGCGGGGTTGCCGGGGTTGCCGCAGATTCCGTGCACCAACTATCTGGGCTGGGCTTTGGTGGCCACGCTCATGGCCGGCCTGCTCACGGTCCTGGATCGCCGAAATCCGCCGCGCGATCGGTCGGTCGCCGTCCCCGTCGCGGTGTTCGGGTGGACCTGGCTCGGTTCGACTCTCGCGCACGCGGTGTTTCTCGGCCTGCCGGCGTCGGCGGTGTGGGGTTTCGTCGGACTCGGTGTGCTCGGAATCCCCTTGTTCGCGCGCCTGTGGGCGGCCCGGCGCGCGCGAGGTGCCGCGATTCCCCGCGAAAACGCCTGATCGGCAGGGGTCGATGGGCACTGGTGGGCCCGTCGTGTGCACGCGGCGGCTCGAGCCTGGCACGATGTCAACCGTGCAGCCGAGTCCCGTCGCCGACATGCCCGCTTCCTCCCCTCGCCGTTTCGTGCCCGTGCGGCGCGTAGCGGCCGTCGCCGTGCTGTTGGCACTGCTGGTGCCCGCGCTCGCCGGATGCCTGCGGGTGCAGGTGTCGATGGGGGTGTCCTCCAACGACCGGGTGTCGGGCCGGATCGTGGCCGCGGTGGTGCCGACCGGGCCCGAGGACAAGGGTCCGCAGTTGGCCGCGCCGGACCAGTTGGCGTCGAAGGTCCGGGTGGAGAACTACAACCAGGACGGGTTCGTGGGCACGCAGGTGTTCTTCGACGATCTGTCGTTCGGCGAGGTCGGCCAGTTGGGCGGGCTGTCGGATCAGACGCAGGGCATGTTCACCCTCGAGTTCCAGCGCAGCGGCGATCTGGTGAGTCTGCTGGGTCGCGTGGATCTGGAATCGGTGCCGCCGCACGGTTCCGACGTGCAGTTCTCGGTGGCGTTCCCGGCGCGCGTGGCCAAGACCAACGGCACCCGCGAAACCACCGACAGCGAGAACACCGTGTCGTGGAAGCTGCCCGCGGGCGAGGTGTCGACCATGCGCGCGGAGGTGAAGTACGCCGACCCCAACACCCGCTCGTTCGCGGGGTGGGCGGGCATCGTCGGCGGCATCACCCTCGCGGTGGCCGCGCTGATCGCCGGGCTGGCGTTCCGCGATCGCAACCCCGCCCCGCCGCACGCGCCGCGCGGCGGTTTCTCGCCGTCGGAGATGTGGCGCGAGATCTCCAGTCGCCGTCTGGGTCGCTGACATGGGCGCGGCGGTCCGCTACCTGACCTGGGCGGGCACCGGTCTGGCCGCGCTGGGCGCGACGACCGCCGCCTACAACCTGGTCACTTTGCGCACGTTGCCGCGCGGGGGTTCCGGCGTGATCGAGCCGGTCACGGTGTGTGTTCCCGCCCGCGACGAAGCCGACCGCCTGCCCGCGCTGATCGCGGACCTGCGCGCGCAAACCGGCGTCCCCCGGTTGACGGTGTTGATCCTGGACGACGCGTCCACCGACGGTACCTACGACGCCGCACTGGCCGCGATCGCCGACGACCCCCGCTTCACCGTGCTGTGCTCGGCCGCCCACCCCGCCCCCGGCTGGACCGGCAAGGCCGCCGCCTGCGCCCGACTGGCTGCGCGCACCGACGCGGCCGCCCTGGTTTTCGTCGATGCTGACGTGCGCCTGGCACCCCACGCCATCGCCGCAGCGGTGACCGAATTACGCAGGCGCGGGGCAGGTTTGGTGTCGGCGTGGCCGGTACAGGAAGCGGGTTCGATCACCGAACACCTGGTCCAGCCGCTGCTCGCGTGGTCATGGGCCTCGACGTTGCCGGTCGGCCCCGCCAATCACAGCCTGCGCCCGTCCACCGCCGTCGCCTGCGGACAGTTCCTCGCCGTCGACGCACAGGCGTACCGCGCGGGCGGCGGTCACGCGGCCGTAGCGGCAAGTGCCACAGAGGATCTCGACCTGGCACGCGCCATGCGTCGAGCAGGTCACCGCACCGCCCTGGTAGCCGCGGGCCCGGCCGCGAGCACCCGAATGTACTCCGGCACAACCGAACTCACCGACGGCTACACCCGGTGGCTGTGGTCGGCCTACGGTGGCCGCCGCGACACCGGTGCCGCCATCGGAATCCTTGCCGCCCTTGCCTATTGGCTGCCACCCCTGGCCGCCCTGTTCGGCCGCGGTAAGACCCGCCGCATCGGCCTACTCGGCTACCTGGCCGCGATCACGAGCCGACTTGCCGCCCGCACCATCGAAACCCGCCGCACCCCCACCGGTCCCGACATCGCCTCGGCCCTGGCCCACCCGATAGGCGTGGCCCACTACCTGACCCTGTGGACCCGCTCCCACCACCGCCACCGCGCTGGCCGCCTCCGCTGGAAACAGCGCCCGCTGGTCACCCCCGACACCCCCATCGCCCGCCAGGCCTGATTGTCACGCGGCGAGGTCTCAGTCGACCTCGGTGATGCCGATGGTCGGGAAGAAGAAGCAGGATTTGCCCGCGTTGTCCACGGTGCCGAATACCGCGGCCAAGACCGTGCCTTTGCCGGTGTCGACGGGGACCGCTCGCACGCCACCGACCGGAATCGCGGCGAAAAGGAAGTCGCGGATGGCGGTTTCGGCCAGTGGGCGCAGTTCCACGGGGACTTCGGGCGGGACCAGCGCGCGGACGATGTCGGCGATCGACCCCATCGACTCCATACCGCCGCGCCCGGTGCTGATATTGAGCCAGGCCACCTGCATGCCTGCGGTTTTCGTCGCGGCGGTGTCGGCGGCCAAGCCGTAGGGCAGGAACGTGAACAGCGTCTGGCCGGACTTCACGGCGGACAGGTCCAGGCCGGGGATCGGGAGCGTGTTCGCAGGCCACGGGCCCGGCACCGCACCCGCGACGGCCGGGACCAGGCCCGCGCCGTCGCCCGAACAGTTCAGGGCGACCGTCGGGTAGAGGAACGGCTGGATACCCAGGGCTTTCAGCGTCTCGACGACCGTCTGGTACGCGCCGAGCAGGTCTGCGGGACCGGCGGCGGGCGTGGCGTCCCTGGTGACGGCGGGCGTCACCGGAACAGCGGGTTCGGCGGCAGCCGACGGCGCGGCCAGCAGCAGCGCGGCGGCGCAGGCCGTCAGCGAGGTCAGTGCGGTGGAACGACGCGGCATGATCACGGCGAACTCCTCATCGACTCAGAGAAGCCCGACGCTACCCCGCCCGGTGACCATTTCCGCCCAGGTGAAGTGACCGCCCGTTCGGCGCGTCGCAATCTCCCAGCGAACCCACCGGCCACGCCACGGTTCGTGTTCGCGGGTCGTGGACCACACCGAACCGGGGCAATTGTGCTCGGACTCGGTGCCGACACCAACCCCTGCACTCACGCTGATTTCTACCGTTGTGAACCATCGTGGCTGTGCCGCATGCTGATTCAGCTCGGGCCGCAAGGCCGGGGCACAACCATCCAGAGCGACCGAGAGACCTGGCTCGATGACGTCGCAGCAACCCGCCCGTTCGAGGGTGTGGGTGCTTCCGCCGGGTTCGATGGAGGAGATCTTGTGAACACTTCCTGTCCGGCCTGAGCGCCGCCAGATCGCGTACCCGTCGCTGGCCGGGTGGAGGTCGCCGTACCTCGTTCCACTGTGCTGCTGAGGACTCCCATGACCGCGTCCGCCGTCACCGCCCCGCCGGGCGACACCGCACCCCCTGAGCCGGATCCCATCGACAACGACCTGCCCCGGATCGCCGGTTCCTGGCATCCGTGGCGGTGGGTCGTCGCCGCGGTCGCACTGCTGCTGGTGGCCCAGTTCGCGCACGGTCTGATCACCAATCCGGGGTGGGACTGGGGCACGTTCGCCCAGTATTTCACCGCGAAATCGGTGCTGGCCGCGCTGCGGGTGACCATCGAGTTGACCCTGTGGGGCACCGTGCTCGGTTTCGCGATCGGCACGCTGCTGGCGATCGGGCGGGTGTCGAACAATCCTGTGCTGCGGGTGATCGCCTGGACCTACATCTGGGCGTTCCGGTCGATTCCGCTGATCGTGCAGTTGCTGTTCTGGTTCAACATCGCGTACCTGTATCCCCGTCTGTCGGTGGGTATTCCGTTCGGACCCGCGTTCTTCGATTTCGAAGTCAACGGCGTGATCAGCGGTTTCACCGCGGCGGTGATCGGGTTGGCTCTGCATCAGGCGGCGTACTCGGCCGAACTGATCCGGGCGGGCCTGCTCGCCGTCGACAGCGGTCAGCTCGAAGCTGCTGCGGCACTGGGCATTCCGCGCTGGCGACAGTTCCGCACGATCGTGCTCCCGCAGGCGATGCGTTCGATCCTGCCCAATGCCGCCAATGAGGTGATCAGCCTGTTCAAGGGCACCTCGATCGTGTCGGTGATGGCGATCGCCGAGCTGTTCTACCAGGTCCAGGTGATCTTCGGCCGCAACGGTCGGGTGGTGCCGCTGCTGATGGTGGCCACCGCCTGGTACATCGTGCTCACCACCGCGCTGACGATCGTCCAGTTCTACATCGAACGCCACTACGCCAAGGGCGCGCAGCGTGAGCTGCCGCCGACACCGTGGCAGAAGGTCCGCACCAAGGTGACCGAGATCGCCGCCGCACCCCGAGGAGCTACCCGATGACCACTGCGGTGCGGGCGCGAGGAATTCGTAAGTCCTACAACGGAACCGAGGTGTTGCGTGGTATCGACCTGGCGGTGCGGACCGGCGAAGTGGTCGCGCTGATCGGCCCGTCCGGGTCGGGCAAGTCCACGCTGCTGCGGGTGCTCAATCATCTAGAAGCGCAGGACGCGGGCACGGTGCACGTCGACGGTGAGTTGATCGGCTACCGGCAGCGCGGCGATATCCTGCGGCCGCTGCCCGATCGTGCGGTGCGTGCTCAGCGCAGCCAGATCGGTTTCGTGTTCCAGCAATTCAACCTGTTTCCGCATCTCACCGCCCTGGAAAACATTGTGCTGGCACCGGTTTCGTCGCAGGGACGCCCGCGCGACGAGGTGGTGGCCGAGGCGAAGCACCTGCTACACCGGGTGGGGCTTGCCGATTTCGCCGATGCCTACCCGCGTCGACTGTCGGGCGGGCAGCAGCAACGCGTGGCCATCGCGCGTGCGCTGGCGTTGAAACCGCGCCTGATCCTGTTCGACGAGCCCACCTCCGCGCTGGACCCGGAACTGGTCGGCGAAGTCCTCGCGGTAATCCGCGATCTCGCTGTCACCGGCACCGCGCTGGTGATCGTGACTCACGAAATCGGTTTCGCTCGTGAGGTCGCCGACACGGTGGTGTTCCTCGACGAGGGCCGCATCGTCGAACGCGGTGCCGCCGCGACCGTTCTCGATCATCCCGAACATCCACGCACGCAGGCATTCCTGTCGCGCGTGCGCTGACTGTCCCTTCCCACGAACAGGTTTCGACACTGATGAAACTTTCCACGCTGATCGGCATCATTTCGGCGGCGACACTGCTGACCGCAGGGTGCGCCGATCCCGAGACGGCCGAAACCGTCCAGGCCGGCACGGTCACCTTCGACCTGTCACCCACCCAGCAGGGCCGGGTGCACGTGGCGAAGGTCGACGCGATCGCCGCGACTGTGCCGCAGGCGATTCGCGATCGCGGCACGCTGATCGTGACCGGTGCCGCCGGTGCCGCGCCGCCGCTGCGGTTCTATGCCACCGACGACAAGACCGTGGTCGGTTCCGAGATCGACTTCGCCAACCTGGTGGCCGACAAGCTGGGCCTGAAACTGGTGACGCAGGTGGCGGATTGGACGCAGAACTTCGTGCGCGTGGACTCCGGTGAGGTCGATGCGTTCATCTCCAATGTGACCGTCACCGAGGAGCGCAAGGAGAAGTACGACTTCGCGACCTACCGCAAGGACAACGTCACCCTCGAGGTGCCCGCGGACAGTGCGCTGACGTTCACCGACCGAAAGAGCCTGGTGGGCAAGCGAATCGGTGTCGGCGCGGGCACGAACCAGGAACAGCTGCTGGTGAAGTGGAACGAACAGAATGTCGCCGAGGGACTGGCGCCGATCGACATCGCCTACTACCAGCAGGTCACCGACTACTACCTCGCGCTGGCCTCGAAGCGACTCGACGGCTTCATCGGACCCGGCCCCACGGGCCTCTACCACTCCGCGACCACCGGCGAGACCAAGGTCATCGCCACCTTCTCCGGTGCCGGTGAGGGTTTGCAGGGCGAGATCGCGGTGCTGACCAAGAAGAACAGCGGCCTCAATGCCGCCATCCACCGGGCACTGGTCGACGCCATCGCCGACGGCAGCTACCAGAAGGTCCTCGATCGCTGGGGTCTGGATTCGGAGAAGGTCGCCGAGTCGCGGATCAACCCGCCGGGGTTGCCGAAAAAGCCTGTCGCATGAGGTCATTCGAGACGCTAGGAGCGCGCGCATGAAATTCCTGCTGATGACGCTGATCACCCGGGTGCCCGATCCGGCTACCGGCGTGGTTCCCACGACACGTGATCGCCTGCACGAGGTGGTCGAACAAGCCAGGTGCGCTGAGGAATTCGGGTATGACGGGTTCGCTGTCGGTGAGCGGCACGAGGATCCGTTCCTGTCGGCCGCTCCCCCGGTGGTGCTGAGCCATATCGCGGCGGTGACCTCGCGGATCAGCCTGTTCACCGCGGTCACCACGTTGAGTCTGCTCGATCCGGTGCGCGCGTTCGAGGACTATTCGACGGTGGACAATCTGTCCGACGGCAGGCTCGAGCTGATCATCGGCAAGGGCAACGGTGCCGCCCAGGCGCAGCTGTATCACGTCACCGCCCAGGATCAGTGGCAGCGCAATCGTGAAGGCTACGAACTTTTTCGGGCGCTGTGGGACAGCGAGGAGGTGACGTGGTCGGGCCGGTTCCGACCCTCGCTGACCGCGGCCAAGGCGTTGCCGCGACCGTTGCAGCCGCGAGTGCGGATCTGGCACGGCAGCGCGACCAGCCGGGAGTCGGTGGAACTGGCTGCACGACACGGTGATCCGGTGTTCTCGGCCAACGTCACCAATCCGATCGAGCCGTACGCCGAACTGATCCGCCACTATCGCGAACGGTGGGCGCACTACGGGCACGACCCGGCCGACGCGCTGGTCGGTGCGGGCACCGCCGGTTTCCATGTCGCGCGGACCTCGCAGGAGGCCGTGGCGGTGTATCGCCCGCTGTTCGAGGCGCGCACCGCCTTGCAGCGCAAGGTCGGCAACCCCGTCGTGTTCGACACCGTCGAGGACTTCCTCGACCGCTCGTCGGCGCTGGTCGGCAGCCCGGAGCAGGTGATCGACAAGGTGGGTCGCTATCACGAGCAGTTCGGGCACGAGGTGATCCACCTGTCCGCCGAACGCGAAGGGCGTTCCGACGCCGACTATCTGGGCAGTCTCGAGCTGTTCCAGGCCGAGGTGGCGCCGGAGCTGCGCCGCCGCATTCCCAGCCGTCCCCTGGCTACTCGCCGCGAATTGTCTGGAGCTACCTCGTGATT
The DNA here is from genome assembly GCF_042714895.1 of Nocardia sp. NPDC058666. NCBI lineage: Bacteria > Bacillati > Actinomycetota > Actinomycetes > Mycobacteriales > Nocardiaceae > Nocardia > Nocardia sp. NPDC058666. The sequence goes on along the minus strand of NZ_JBHXRY010000007.1, from coordinate 139,176 downwards.
CGACATCGTCTCGCCGGTCTGGTGGGTGTGGTGGCCGCTGCCACCACGGTGGTCGCGTGCGGCGGCGACACCGGCGGCACCGGGCAAGCCGGTCCCCCGCAGCCCGGCGGCACCCTGCGCTACGGGCTGTCCCAAGCGCCCTCGTGCTCCGATCCGGCGCAGTCGGGTTCGAATCAGACCATCTATGTCGCCCGCCAGGTGGTCGACTCACTGACCGATCAGGATCCCGAGACCGGGGCGATCACGCCGTGGCTGGCCAAGAGTTGGCAGATCAGCCCGGATTCGAAAGTCTTCACGTTCACGCTGGCCGACGGGGTGACGTTCAGCGACGGCACCCCGCTGACCGCCGATTCGGTGCGCGATACCTTCGACGCGATCATCAAACTGGGTGGGGCGAAGGCACCGCTGGGCATCAGCTATCTGGCCAACTACGTCGGCACGACAGCGGTCGACAAACTCACCGCGCGTGTGGAATTCAGCCAACCCAACGCCCCGTTCCTGCAGGCCTCGTCGACACCGCAGCTGGGGATCCTGGCGCAGTCGACCAACGCGAAACCGGCGGAGGCCCGGTGCGCTGGTGACAACATCGGCAGCGGGCCGTTCACCTACGCCGACTACAAGCAGGACGCATCGGTGACGCTGGCCAAGCGCGCCGGATATGACTGGGGCTCCGCGGTTTTCGGACACAAGGGCGAGGCGTACCTGGACCGGATCGAGTTCACGGTCATTCCCGAATCGGGGGTTCGCACCGGCAGTGTGGCCTCGGGTCAGCTCGACGCGATCAGTGACGCACTGCCCCAGGACGCACCGCAGATCGAGGCGGTGGGCGGGCGGGTGTTGTCCACGTCCAATCCCGGCACGCCATTCGGGTTGCACCCCAACGTGACTCGCGGTCCGTTGCGCGACCCCGCGGTGCGCCAGGCGTTGCTGCCCGCGTTGGATCGCCGTCAGCTCGTGGACACGGTGCTGGGTCCGCAGTTCAAGCCGGCTACCTCCACGCTGGCCGCGGCCACGCCCGCCTACGCGGATCTGTCGTCGAAGCTCGCCTACGACCCGACCAAGGCGAAGTCGATCCTCGAGCAGGCAGGCTGGTTGCCGGGGCCCGATGGCATCCGCGTCAAGAACGGTGAGCGACTGAGCTTTTCGGTGACGTTCAGCCAGGTGTTCGCGGGCAATCAGGCGATTCTGGAACTGGTGCAGCAGCAGTTGCGGCAGGTAGGAGTCGAACTGAAGCTCGACCTGGTCTCGTTCCCGGAGTCCACCGCACGGCAGAACAGCAAGGATTACGACGCCATCTACGGCAATTCCACCCGTGCCGACGGTGACATCCTGCGCACCGCGTTCTCGCTGACCGGCCGCAATCTCAATGTGCGCGGGCCGATTCCGGCGCTCGATGACACGCTGAACAACCAACTGTCCGCCAACGATCCCGCCACCCGCGCGGATCTGATCAAAACCGCGCAGCAACAGATACTCGACAACGGGCTCTACATCCCCACGATCGAGCTGTCGCAGGCGATCGGTGCCGCCGCGCACACGCAGGATCTGAAGTTCGAGGCCTCGGCCCGACTGCAGTTCTTCGACACCTGGCTGAGCGGACACTGAGATGGTCCAGACGCGGGTAGCAGCGCATTTCCCTGTGCTCCGATACGTGAGTTCCCGAGTGCTGCAAGCACTGTGGGTGCTGTGGGCGGCGTTCACGATCTCGTTCGTGGTCCTGTATCTGCTGCCCGCGGACCCGGTCTCGATGGCCGCGGACAGTTCGGGCACCGGCACACCGGTCGACAAGGCGGCGATCGCGGAACTGCAGGCCCGCTACGGGTTGGACAAGCCGCTGTGGGAGCAATATGTGAGCGCGCTCGGCAATGCCGTCACCGGGGATCTGGGCCGCTCGATCAATACCGGTCAACCGGTCACCGAAGCCCTCGGTGACGCCCTTCCCTCCACGCTCGGATTGGCTTCTCTCGCACTGCTGTTCGCGTTCGTGGGCGGGGTCGGCTTGGCCTTCGCCGCGACCCACACGCGACGGCCGTGGCTACGGAACACCCTGAGTGCGCTACCGCCACTGGGTGTTTCGGTGCCGACGTTCTGGACGGGTCTTCTGCTGTTGCAGTTGTTCTCCTTTCGCCTGCACTGGTTTCCGGCCTTCGGTGGCACGGGGCTGCGCGGGACGGTGCTGCCCGCGCTGACGTTGGCCCTGCCGATCGGTGCCGTGCTCGCGCAGGTGCTCGCCGCCGGACTGGAACAGACCTGGCGGCAACCGTTCACCGAGGTCGCGCTGGCCAAGGGTGCGTCGCGGTGGTGGGTGCAGCGCCGACATATCGCCCGTTTGGCGAGCGTGCCCGCCTTCACCATCGCCGGCGTACTGGTGGGCACGATGCTGGCCGGGTCGGTGGTGGTGGAGTCGGTGTTCGCCCGCGCCGGTGTGGGGCGACTGACTCAGACGTCGGTGCTCAACCAGGACATTCCGGTGGTCCAGGGGGTGGTGTTGCTGTCGGCGTTGATCTTCGTCGCGGTGAATCTGGCTGTGGACCTGCTGTATCCGCTGCTCGATCCACGCATCACCGGAACTCGCCGCGATCCCACTCCCCCGGCTGCCGCGGCCTCCGCTGAACTCGCGACAAGTACTTCGCAGCGGTCTGCCCGCAAGCTCACCAACGACACGGAAGGCAGCGAACATGGTTGACATCCTTGTCCGGCATGCACGACTGGCTGATCAGCCGGTCGCGGCGCCCGCTCTCGAGCAGGTCCTGCGCTGGACGCGCGGGCACCTCGGACTCGTGTTCTCCGGCGTGGTGCTGGTTGTCGCGGGCGGCTGGGCCGTGGCGCCGTCGATGTTCGCCTCCGGTGACCCGCTGACCGGCGTGCCCGCCGAGAAGTTCCAGGGGCCGAGCGCCGAGCACTGGTTCGGGACCGACAATCTCGGGCGCGACCTGTACACGCGGATGGTGCACGGTGCGGGGCTGTCGCTCACCGCCACGCTGACCGCGGTCGGGATCGCACTGGTGGTCGGGTCGCTGCTCGGGCTGTTATCCGGGGCGGCGGGCGGGATCGTGGACACCGCGATCATGCGGGTGGTCGATGTCCTGTTGTCCATCCCGTCGCTGTTGCTCGCGCTGGCGCTGGTGACGGCGTTGGGCTTCGGCACCCGCAATGTGGCTGTTGCCGTGGGGGTTTCGTTGATCGCGAACTTCGCCAGGGTGATGCGCTCGGAGGTGCTGCGGGTGCGGCACGCGCCGTATGTCGAGGCGGCACACGCGTCGGGGGTGCGCTGGTATGCGGTGCTCGCTCGTCACGTCCTACCCAATTCGTTTCAGCCCGTACTTGCCTTGGCCGCAGTCGAATTCGGAATGGCGGTGCTGGCGGTGTCGTCGCTGAGTTTCCTCGGCTACGGCACCAAACCGCCCACCCCCGAATGGGGTTCGTTGATCTCCGAGGGCCGCAACTTCTTGGCCTCGGCGTGGTGGTTGACCACCCTGCCGGGTCTGGTGATCGTCGCCGTCGTGCTGTCGGCCCAGCATGTGGGCCGTTTCGCGGGAAGGACCGGGCAGCAATGAGCGACCGAACGAAGGACGCGACGCTACTGCGCGTGAACGATCTGCACATCGCCTATCGGACCGGTTCAGGGTCCGTCGACGCCCTGCGCGGAGTCACGATCGAAGTGGCGCGCGGGGAAGTTGTCGCGCTGGTAGGCGAGTCGGGGTCGGGCAAGTCGACGCTGGCCCATGCGGTGATCGGCTTGCTCGCCGATTCGGCGCAGATCGTCTCGGGCACAGTCGAATTCGATGGCGAGCGAGTCGATCCCGGGAACGAGAAGGCGCTGCAGCGCTTGCGCGGCGCTCGGGTGGGACTGGTGCCGCAGGATCCCGGCCTGTCGCTCAATCCGGTACTGCGGGTGGGCGATCAGGTGGCCGAGGCGCTGCTGGTACACAAGCTGGCTGATCGGCGCGGCGCGGCATTGCAGGCACTGGACCTGCTCGCCGAAGTCGGCCTCGACCGGCCCGAGGTTCGAGCTCGGCAGTATCCGCACGAGCTGTCCGGTGGTCAACGGCAACGGGTGCTGATCGCGATCGCCCTGGCCTGCGGGCCGGAGTTGATCATCGCCGACGAGCCGACGAGTGCGCTGGATGCGACCGTGGCGCGACAGGTGCTGGATCGGCTGGCCGAGCGGATCGCCGCGCGTGGGACAGCGGTGCTGTTGATCACCCATGACCTGGCCGTGGCTGCCGAGCGGGCCGACCGATTGGTGGTGCTCGAGCAGGGCAAGGTGATCGAATCCGGTTCCACAGAACAGGTTTTGAACCACGCGGTCCAGCCCTACACCCAGCGGTTGCTCGCTGCGTCGCCTGCACTGTCGCCCACCGAATTCCGACCCTCGCGTCCCCGCGCCGCAGCGCCTTTGCTGTCGGTTCACGCCTTGCACAAACGATTCCACGCGGGGGCCGGCACTATCGCCGCCGTCGACGGGGTCGAGTTCAGTCTCGATCGCGGCGAAACCCTCTCTCTCGTAGGCGAATCCGGCTCGGGCAAGTCGACCACGGCACGCATCGCCTTGCGGCTCACCGACGCAGACAGTGGCACAGTCACTTTCGACGGTCACAACCTCACCGGTATCCGTCGAAGTCGCCTGCGTGCCCTGCGCAAACGGTTCCAGGTGGTGTACCAGAACCCCTATTCATCGCTGGATCCACGCTGGGATGTCGCCGACATCATCGCCGAACCCTTGCGCGCCTACGGCATCGACAACCGCGCCGACCGCGTAGCCGAACTGCTCGAACAAGTCGCGCTGCCAACTACTTTCGTGCGGCGCAAGCCCGCGGAACTGTCCGGCGGTCAGCGCCAACGGGTGGCGATCGCCCGCGCGCTCGCCTTGCGACCCGACCTGTTGGTGCTCGACGAACCGGTCTCCGCCCTGGACGCCTCGGTCCAGGCACAGATCCTGGACCTGCTCGACACCCTGCAATCCGAACTGGCGCTGGGCTACCTGTTCATCTCCCACGACCTGGCCGTAGTCCGCCGGATCAGCGACCGGGTCGCGGTGATGCGCCACGGCCGCATCCTCGAAACCGGTCCCACCGCAACCCTGTTCACCGATCCGCAGCACCCGTACACCCGAGAACTGCTCGCGGCGATCCCCGCACCGGGCAACCGGATCGATTCCCCCGACGGAAAGGACCTCACCCGATGAGCAAGCCCAGACTGTCCCTCGGCATCGAAACCGCAGGCACCGGAACACATCCCGCGTCCTGGCGGCGACCCGATTCCGGCGCCGAAGACCTGTTCACCGCCGACTACTGGACCACGGTGGTGTCGCAGGCCGAGCAGCTCGGGTTCGACGCTGTTTTCCTGCCGGACTCGTTCGGCCTCCAGTCCGGTGGTGCCGCGGTGACGCGCGGCAGGCTCGACGCCGTCGCGATCGCCGCTCGTACCGCGCCCCTGACCAGGCGCATCGGGCTGATCCCCCAGGTGCCGGTCACCCATACCGAACCGTTCCACGTATCCAAGGCGGTGACCGCGCTCGACTTCGCGAGTCTTGGCCGTGCGGGCTGGGAGGTGACCGTGTCCGGCGATCCGTCGCAAGCAAAGGCGTTCGGCCGCAAAGCATCTCAGGGTGTCGAATCGCTGTGGCACGAGGCCGACGAAGCGGTCGAGGTGGTGACCCGGCTGTGGGACAGCTGGGAGGACGACGCCGAGATCCGCGACGTGCCCACCGGCCGTTTCATCGACCGTGACCGTCTGCACTACATCGACTTCGTCGGCGACAATTTCTCGGTCAAGGGCCCGTCGATCACCCCGCGCTCGCCCCAGGGTCAGCCGATCGTGACGATCCGCGCCGATGATGCCGAGTCCACCGACGTAGCGATCCGCCGCGCCGACATCATCCGCGTCACCGCCGCCGACCTGCCCGCGGCTGCGCAACGCCGCGTCGCATTGCGCACCGCTCTCGCCGCCGCGGGCCGCGACCCGGATGCCGTGCAGGTCCTGCTGGATCTGCCTGTCCACCTGGCGGATTGGGCCGAGGAGGCCCGGTCGCAGGTTCGACAACTCGACCGGTGGGCCGACCTGCCCGCCGATCACAGCCTCCGCCATGTGGGCACCGTCGCCGCCCTGGACGAACTGCTCGCGGAGATCTCGCGGTCCAGAATCGCCGACGGCGTGGTGCTGCGGCCACTGGCACTGCGGGCCACCCTCTATGCCCTGGCCAACCGCCCGACCACGACCCCGACCGCGACAACGCTGCGCGAGCGCCTCGGACTGCCGCGCCCCACCAGCCGTTACGCCACGACAGGAGCAGTGCTGTGACCTCGAAACCCCGCAAACAAGTCCATCTCGCCGCGCACTTCCCCGGCGTCAACAACACCACTGTCTGGGCCGATCCGGCGTCGAAATCGCAGGTGGAGTTCTCGTCCTTCGAGCACCTGGCCCGCGCCGCCGAACGGGGCCTGTTCGACTTCTTCTTCCTGGCCGAAGGGCTGCGGTTGCGTGAACATCGCGGTCTGATCCACGACCTGGACGTGGTGGGCAGGCCCGACACGTTCACCGTGCTCAACGCGGTGGCGGCGGTGACGCAGCGTCTCGGGTTGGCGGGCACCATCAACAGCACCTACAACGAACCGTTCGAGCTGGCCAAACAGTTTGCCTCGCTGGATCACCTGTCGGGGGGTCGGGCGGCGTGGAATGTGGTGACGTCCTCTGATGCGTTCACCGGCGAGAACTTCCGGCGCGGTGGGTATCTCGAACACGGTCAGCGGTATCGGCGAGCCGAAGAGGTGGTCGCGGCGACCAGGGCACTGTGGGACAGCTGGCCCACCGACTCACTGGTGATCGACCGCGAGCACGGAATCTTCGCCCGTGAAGTGCCCGAAACCACGTTCCGCAGTTCACAATTCGACTTCGCGGCACCGTTCGTCGTACCGCCGAGTCCGCAGGGGCATCCAGTGCTGTTGCAGGCGGGCGATTCCGACGAAGGACGTGAGTTCGGCGCGAAGGCCGCCGATGCCATCTTCACCGTGCACGGCGCCCTCGACGCAGGCCAGAAGTTCTACGCCGACGTCAAAGGCCGACTCGCCAAATATGGTCGCGCACACGATGATCTGCTGGTCTTCCCCGCTGCGACCTTCGTGCTCGGTGATACCGAACAGGAAGCTCGCGACAATGCGCGCCACATCCGCTATCAGCAGGTGAGCCCGCAGACCGCCATCGCGTTCCTCGAACAGGTTTGGGGCCGTGACCTTTCCGGCTATGACGCCGATGGCCCCCTGCCCGATATCGACCCCGACACCACCGCCGAGATCACCCGCGGGCGGGTTCGACACGCGAAAGATCCACTGGCGGTGGCGAAAGCATGGCGGGAGAAGGCGCACGCGCAGAATCTGAGCATTCGCGAACTCATCATCGAGGTCACCGCCCGCCAGCAGTTCATCGGCACACCCGCCCAGGTCGCGCAGCAGATCGACCACTACGTGCAGTCCGATGCCGCCGACGGTTTCATCCTGGTCCCCCACCTGACCCCCGCCGGCCTCGACGAATTCGTCGACAAGGTGGTCCCGGAACTGCAGGAACGCGGCAGTTTCCGCACCGAATACACCGGCACCACCCTGCGCGACCATCTCGGTCTGCGTCACCCCCACCACCGCACCGTCACCGAAGGAGCCCGCGCGTCATGACCATCACCGTCGAATCCCCCACCACCGCAACAACCTTCGCCGCTGACTGGTCGCGCTGGCACCATGCCCGCGAGGACGGTCTGCGCGACCCCCTCGGCTGGCTCAGCTTGGCCGGCCTGCACTGGCTCACCGACCGCCCGCAGCGTCTGGACGGTGTCCCCGGCACCTGGTGGGTCACCGACGACAAGGTGTTCATCACCGCGCAACCCGCCGACCGGCTCGATGTGGACGGCGAACGGATCGGCGGCGTGCAGATCGTGACGCCCGCGGAAGGCGCGCCGGGGGTGAGCGTGCTCAACGAGGCGCGGGTCCTCGAGGTGATCCGGCGCTCCGGGCAATTCGCGGTGCGCGTGCACGATCCGGCCGCCCCGACACTGACCGCGTTCACCGGCGTCGCCGCCTACCCGGCCGACCCGCGCTGGGTGGTGACCGGGCGTTTCACCGCCTTCGACCAGGCCCGCACGGTCACTACGGGCGCCGTGGTCGACGGACTCGAGCACCACCACCGCGCTGCGGGCATCATCGAATTCCGGATCGGTGACAGCCACGAAGCCCTGCTGGCCTTCGGCACCCCCGACGACCTGAATGTGCTGTTCACCGACGCCACCAGCGGCGTGACCACCTACCCGGCCGCGCGCTCACTGGCCGTCGGCGCGGTCGAGGCGCACGGCACGGTCACCCTCGACTTCAACCGGGCCGTGAACCTGCCGTGCGCGTTCACCGACTTCGCGACCTGCCCGGTCGCACCGCGCGAGAACCGGCTGCGCGTGGCAATCGAAGCGGGAGAACAGGATCCGAAGCTATGAGCGTTCCCCTGTCGATCCTGGATCTGGCACCGATCAGCGAAGGGTCCAGTGCCGCACAGGCATTGCGCAACACCATCGATCTGGCACGGCACGCCGAGCAGTGGGGTTACCGCCGATACTGGTTGGCCGAACACCATTTCGTGTCGGTGGCCAGTTCTTCGTCGCTGACGTTGCTCGGTTTGGTCGCCGCCGCCACGTCGCGGATTCGGGTCGGAACCGGCGCGGTGCAGGTCGGGCACCACACGTCGGCCTCGATCGTGGAAGCGTTCGGCACCGTCGACGCGCTGCATCCGGGACGACTCGATCTGGGCCTGGGCAGGTCAGGGCATCGCCTGAGCCAATTCGGTGCGGCAGCGGCGACCGCCAAGGGCGGGCATCCGGTACTGGACACGGTGACCGGGCGCACCGAGATCCGCGACGGGGTCGTGGTGCCGCCGCCGTTCGATCCCCGCCGGGTCACCGACCGCTCGAAGTTCCTCGCGTCTATCGAAGCGCTGCAACAGCCCGGCGCGCAGGCACTGGACTTCGCGGACCAAGTAGCCGAGGTTCAAGCGCTCCTCGACGGCCGCTATTTCACCTCCAACGGCGTTGAACTGCACGCCGTTCCGGGCGAGGGCATCGACGCCGAACTGTGGTTGTTCGGCAGTTCAGCAGGCGAAAGTGCCGAGCTGGCAGGCACATTGGGCCTGCCGTTCGCCGCGGCCTATCACGTGGCACCCGGCACAGCGCTGGACTCCGTCGCGTCCTATCGGGCAGCGTTCCAACCATCGGAGCACTTGGCCGAGCCATACGTCATCGTCTCAGCGGACGTAGTGGTAGCCGCCGACGACGCCACCGCCCGCCACCACGCCGGCACCTACGGCCACTGGGTCCACAGCATCCGCACCGGCGGCGCCGCCGAATACCCGGACCCCACAACAGCTTCCCCGCTCACCCCCGACCAACTCCGCCTGGTCGACGACCGCCTCGCCTCCCAGATAGTCGGCTCCCCCACCACCGTGGTCGAACGCCTCGACGCCCTCCAAAAACTCACCGCCGCGGACGAACTCCTCATCACCACCATCACCCACAACCACACCGACCGCCTCGAATCCCACCGCCTCCTAGCCCAAGCCTGGAACCTCCGCGCCGCCCGCGCCGCCTAACTGGACACTCGATCACCACGCTCTGACGGAGGAATTCGGACCAAAATCCCGCCACCAGAGCGTGGTGATCTTGATTGACCTATACGTAGGCGTATACCAGGGGTAGGCTCTTCACTTATACGCCACCGTATAAGTGAAGGGTTTCTGCTATGCGACTGCCTGAATCGGCCCATTCCGAGCACCCCTGGCGCATCCACGAGATCGCCCCCGATTTCGTTGTCGAGGACGTCTGGAAGTTCCGTACCCCCGGCGCGGGCCGGCACGACTTCCCGGCCCTGCTCGCCGCCATCCAGGCCGAACGCACCACCGAGTCCACCGGCCTGAGCGCACTGCTGTTCAAAGTCCGCTGGAAGCTGGGCGAACTGTTCGGCTGGGACCGCGCCCAAGTCACCTCCCTGCGCGACCGCCTCCCCACCGACCTCCGCGACACCGCAACCCCCGTCGAAAACAGCCCCCTGACCAGCCTCTACATCCTCGACAACGAATACGCCGGCGAAATCGCCAACAGCACCATGCACGGCATCATGCACCTGAGCTGGGTCCCCGACCCCACCGGCTACCACCTCCGAATGGCAGTCCTGGTGAAGCCCAACGGCCACCTCGGCCGCCTCTATATGGCCGCCATCAAGCCTTTCCGCTACACCATCATCTACCCCGCCATAACCCGCAGCTGGGAACAAACCTGGAAGGACCTCGCCATCCCCCACTGAACGGCGGTGGATTGCCTTCGATCGAAGGCGCTCTACGCGCTGATCGGGGCTGCGGTTACGCCGTAGCCGAGGTTGGTGAGGACCTCGCTGGTGGCCTTGGCGAAGTTCAAGGTGATGAAGTGCAGGCAGGGGGCGCCTTCGTCGATGAGGCGTTGGGCCATTTCGGTGGCGATCTGGATGCCCTCGGCGCGCACTGCCGCGCGGTCTTCTTCCGGGCCGGTGCCTGCGGCTCGGGTCAGGCGGGCGACCACGGCGGGGGGGATGGGGCGGCCGCTGAGTTCTTCGGCGCGGGCGACCGTGCGCAGGGAGGTGATGGGCATCAGTTCGGGGATGATCGGCTTGGCGCCCTCGATGGGGTCCATGGCGATCACCCGGTCGCGCAGGCGCAGGTAGTGGTCTACGTCGAAGAACATCTGGGTGATCGAATACTCCGCTCCCGCACGGAGTTTCGCGGCCAGGTGGTAGGTGTCGTGGTCCAGGTCGGGTGAGCGGTGGTGGCCCTGGGGGAACGAGGCGACGCCGACGTGGAAGTCGCCGAGGTCGCGCACGATGCGGACCAGCTCTTCGGCGTATTCGACACCGCCGGGGTGCTTCTGCCATTCGCCGAGCGGGTCGCCGGGCGGGTCGCCGCGCAGGACCAGCACGTTGCAGATGCCGGAGTCGGCGTAGGAGCCGACCAGGGAGCGCAGTTCGGCGATGCTGTGGCCGACGGCGGTGAGATGCGCGACCGGCAGCAGGGTGGTTTCCTGCGCCAGCGCGCCGGTGATGCGGACGGTGCGGTCGCGGGTGGAGCCGCCCGCGCCGTAGGTCATCGACACGAAGGCGGGGTGCATGCGTTCGAACTCGCGGACCGCGCGCCACAAACGGGCCTCGCCTGCCTCGTCACGCGGGGGGTTGAACTCCACGGAGAACGGCACGCCGTTGCCGGAATGGGTGCGCAGACTCTGCACCACCGAGGGGGTGTTCGAGACGATCGACGGCTGTTGGGCGGGTCGATCTGGGGTCGAACGTCCCCGTCCATTGTCGAAAGTCACCGTGCCAGTCTAGTGGGACACCCAACCGCTCCCGCGCCGACCGGTGATCCTCGCCGCCGCAGGGGGCCCGCGGCTCGTGTGCGGGCAGGTCGCACGTCAAGGCCCGTGAACGCTGTGGTGGCGACCGACCCCAGCCCCGCTGCGACCCCGAACGCATCACCGAGCAGTTCGACAGCGCCGCATCGGCGAGCTCGCCGAAACGCCAGGTGTGGGCTCCGTCGCAGCGGCGAAGTGCGCTGACGATCGTGTCACCGTGCCCGCGTATCGTTCGACCCAACGCTGGCAGGCGCACCGCCGAGTGCGAAACCCGCGCCCGCCGCTCGCCCACTTCGCCACTGGAGGCCGCCCTGTCCGCCGGAATCGGTACCCCGCTCTCCCGGTCCGCCGCCGACGCGCTGACCTCGGTCGACCTCGTCGCGCTGACACCGGGCACCCCGGCCTTCGTCGCCGCCGTGGAACAGGTGCTGACCAGCTTCTTCGCCACCCGTCGCGAGATCGTCGAACCGTTGGGACCGGTGTTCATCGACGCGGTGCAGGCGTTGGAAGAGTTCGTTGTTCGCGGGGGTAAGCGGACCAGGCCCGGCTTCGCGTGGACCGGCTGGCTCGGTGCCGGTGGCGATCCCGCCGGGCCCGACGCGGCCGCGGTGTTGACGGCCTGTTCGGCGCTGGAACTGGTGCAGGCGTGCGCGCTGGTGCACGACGACATCATCGACTCCTCGCGCACTCGGCGCGGGTTCCCGACCGTGCATATCGACTTCGAAGATCGGCACCGGGCAGCCGGTTGGCCCGGCGACGGCGCTTCCTACGGCTCGGCCGTCGCGATTCTGATCGGCGATCTGGCCCTGGCCTGGGCCGATGATCTGGTGCACGCGGCCGGGTTGAGCGCCGACGCGTTGGCGCGGTTCGCGCCGGTGTGGGCGCGGATGCGCACCGAGGTGCTCGGCGGGCAGCTGCTCGACATCAACGGCGAGGCCGGTGGGGACGAATCGGTCGAGGCCGCTTTGCGGATCAACCGGTATAAAACCGCCGCGTACACGATCGAACGGCCGTTGCATCTGGGTGCGGCGATCGCGGGCGCCGACGACGACCTGGTCGACGCGTTGCGCACCTTCGGGACCGATGTCGGGATCGCGTTCCAGCTGCGCGACGACCTGCTCGGCGTGTTCGGCGACCCGGCCGTGACGGGCAAGCCTTCCGGCGATGACCTGCGCGAAGGCAAGCGGACCGTGTTGATCGCGGAGGCGCTGCGACGCGCGGACACCGAATCCGCCGCGCTGATCCGGACCGGGTTGGGCACCGATCTCGACGACGCGGCCGTCGACCGGTTGCGCGCGGTGCTCACCGAACTGGGTGCCGTCGACGAGGTGGAGCGGCGGATCGGCGAACTCACCGAGACCGGATTGGCCGCCATCGCGACCAGTTCCGCGACGCCCGAAGCCAAGCAGTTGTTGCACGCCATGGCGCTGGCCGCCACGCGTCGCGCGGCCTGAACAGGAAAAGTGTTGTGGGACAAGCGGATCATGTCGTTGTAGTCGGTGCCGGGCTGGCGGGGTTGGCGGCCGCGCTGCATCTGCGGGGCGCGGGGCATGAGGTGACGGTGCTGGAACGCGCCGATCATCCGGGTGGGCGTGTGGGGCGTTATCGGTTCGACGACTATGAGATCGACAGTGGGGCAACGGTTCTCACGCTGCCATCGGTGATCGATGACGCGTTGGCGGCCGTCGGGCAAACCCGGGACAGCGTCGGCCTGCGGATCCATCGCCTCACCCCCGCCTATCACGCACGGTTCGGCGATGGCAGCGATATTCGTGTGTTCGATGATGCCGACCAGATGGCTGCCGAGGTCGAAAAGGCTTGTGGTGCTGAGGAAGCCGGAAACTATCGGCGACTTCGCAGCTGGCTCGGTCGCATCTATGACGCCGAATTCGACGAGTTCATGGACGCCGATTTCGATTCACCGCTCGATATGGTGCGCACCCCGCGCGCCAGGGCGGCGCTTGTCACTTTGGCCACGCTCGGTGGGTTCGGGAAGCTCGGCCCGCGGGTTCGGTCCTATCTGCGCGATGAGCGGCTGACCAGGCTGTTCACCTTCCAGGCGCTGTATGCGGGCATGTCGCCCGATGACGCGCTGGCGATTTACGGGGCGATCCCGAACATGGATACGTGCCTGGGCGTCTACTTCCCCGAAGGGGGGATGCGGGCGATCACCGTCGCGCTCGCCGAGGCATTCACCGAGGCCGGTGGAAACCTCGTACTGAACGCCGAGGTCGACGGCATCGACTACGCGAACGACAAGCGCACCGGCCCTGCCACCGTGTTCGCAGCCCGCTCCAAGGGCCGCAGAAATGGGGCCTCCGCCTCGGTACGCAGTGCCCGAGGACGGCACGCGGAAGCCATCCGCACCACCGACGGACGCACATTCTCGTGCGACGCGGTGGTTCTCACCGCCGACATCGGCTCCCTGCCGCGATTCGGCCTGCGCCACCGTCGCGGCCTGCGCGCCTCCCCGTCGGCAGTGGTCGCCCACGGCACCATCCCCGCCGAGATCGCCGCACAATGGCCCGTCCAGGCCCACCACACCATCGACTTCGGCGCCGCCTGGGCGCAGACGTTCACCGAGATCGCCGCCCGCAAGGGTCGCGGACAACTCATGAGCGACCCGTCACTGCTGCTCACCCGACCCGCGCTCACCGACGCGGGCCAGTTCGTCGACAGGTCCGACGGCCGCCACGAACCCCTCTCCCTGCTGGCCCCCTGCCCCAACCTCACCGCCGCCCCCCTGGACTGGCACACCCTCGGCCCCGCCTACCTCCGAGAACTGCTCACCGTCCTGGAACAGCGCGGATACACCGGCATCACCGACCACTTCACCGTCGACCACCTCGACACCCCCGCCACCTGGGCCGACCAGGGCATGATCGCCGGCACACCCTTCTCCCTCGCCCACCTGTTCCGGCAAACCGGCCCCTTCCGCCCACGCAATCTGCCAAGGGGTGTGGACAACGTCGTTCTCGCAGGTTGTGGCACCACTCCGGGGGTGGGTGTGCCCACCACGCTGCTGTCGGGCAAGCTGGCCGCGGCACGAATCACCGGCAGCCGGGCGCGCACCGGTACCGACCACCGGGTTAGTGTTCCAAGATGAAGCCGTAAACTGACGGCCGACTTATCAGCTCGCGGTTGCGACCGCCGACCATCCGGGGGGACCGACCGAACATGCCGCCCCCCGAGACGACCGTAGGCACCATGGACAACACGCGCACACTCGAGCGTCAGGGCCACCTACCCGCTCGAACCGAACCCGGCGTTCGGGCCTGGCTGCGGATCGCAGGCGATTTCGCCCGCAGTCCCGAAGGCCACGCGGCCATCATGGGATTCTTCGGCGCGGCGATGATCACCTTCGGCGGTTTCGGAGCGGGCGCTGTCCGCAAACGCGACCCGCTGCTGGAAGGCCTGCACCTGTCCTGGCTGCGGTTCGGCCACGGGTACGCGCTGTCGACGATCCTGATCTGGATCGGCGTGCTGATGATGATCACCGCGTGGGTTCGACTGGGCCGCACCACTCTCGGCAAGGGCGGCTCGACGGTCACCCTCAACGAGTTACGGGCGATCGTCGGAATCTGGGTCACGCCACTGCTGTTCGCGGCGCCGATGTTCAGCCGCGACGTCTACTCCTACCTCGCGCAGGGCGCGCTGTTGCGCGACGGTTTCGACCCCTACCAGGTGGGTCCCGTCGCCAATCCCGGTCTGCTGCTGGAGAACGTGAGTCCGGTCTGGACCACCACCACCGCGCCGTACGGGCCTGTGTTCTTGCTGATGGGCCGCGCGATCACCTCGCTCACCGGCGACAATGTGATCGCCGGGACCATCGCGCTGCGCTTCGCCATGCTGCCCGGGTTGGCGCTGATGATGTGGGCGGTGCCGTACCTGACCAAACATCTGGGCGGTAAGCCCACGGTCGCGCTGTGGCTGGCGGTGCTCAACCCGCTGGTGCTGGTGCACCTGATCGGCGGCGTGCACAACGAGATGCTCATGGTCGGGCTCATGTGCGCGGGCGTGGCGCTGGTGTTGGAACGACATCACGTCGCCGGCATCGTGGTCGTGGCCATCGGCGTGGCGATCAAGGCCACCGCGGGCGTGGCGCTGCCGTTCCTGGTGTGGATCTGGATTCTGCACGAGAAGGAACGCCGAGCCGCGCAACGGCAGGTGGATTCCGATGCCGCCCTGGCCGAGGAACTCAAACACCCCGATGCGGCCAGACCGTCGCCGGATATGCCGCACCCGCTGTTCGTGTTCGCCAAGATCGCGGGCATCGGTGTCGGTGTGTTCGCACTGGTGTTCGGCGCGGCGTCGGTGATCGCGGGGGTCGGCTTCGGCTGGGTCACCGCGCTGCAGGGTTCGAACAAGATCATCAACTGGCTGTCGCTGCCCACGATCCTGGCGCACATGGTCACCTGGGTGAGCCCGCTGAACTTCGACTCGGTGCTGGACGTGACCCGCCTGCTGTGCCAGATCGCCATGGTGGTGTTGCTGGTGGCGACCTGGTGGCGGTTCCGGCACAGCGAGCGCGAGGCCGTGATGGGCATCATCATCGCGTTCGTGGCGATCGTGCTGCTGTCGCCCGCCGCACTGCCCTGGTACTACTCGTGGCCGCTGGCACTGGCCGCCGGGTTCGCGCTGTCGACCACCACGCTGATGTGGTTGGTGGGGATCTGCACCTGGTTGATGCTGGTGTTCCAGCCGGACGGGTCGATCGGCCTGTACAACTTCTGGCACGTCGCGTTGGCGACGTTCGCCGCCGTGGTCGCCGCGGTGTCGTTGCGCACCGTGGATCCGTTGCATCTGCGGTCGGCCAAATCGAAGGCTGTTGCCAGCGAAGCGGCGCCGCCCGTTCGCGCATGAGCGGCGAGCTCGCAGCATGATCGGGCGCACGCGGGGGCCTCGAGTCGCGACCGCGCCCGGCGATGGTGTCCGACCGTTGACCGGCGATCTCGACGCGGCCTACGCGAGTTGCCGTCGGATCGCCGCCGAGCACGGACGCACGTATTACCTGGCCACCACCCTGCTTTCACCGGAACGACGACGGGCCGTACACGCGCTGTACGCCTTCGCGAGAATGGTCGATGACATCGTCGACCACGCCGACAACCCCGCCCGCGTTCTCGACCCGCGCGATGCCACCACGCACCGACTCGCCCCACTGTCCGAGGTCTCCCCCGCCCAGCACCTCGACCTGGTCGAGAAACAGCTGCGACTGGCCCTGGAACACGGCAACCTCGACACCACCGACCGACGCCGCCACCAGATCGTCACCGCGGCCGCCGACACCATCACCCGCTACGACATCGCGCACGCCCACATCTGGACGTTCCTCGACGCCATGCGCATGGACGTCCCCGGCACGGCCACCCACCGCACCCGCTACGCCACGATGAGCGACCTGCGCGAGTACATGCGCGGTTCCGCCGCCGCGATCGGCCTGCAGCTGCTCCCGGTCCTGGGCACGGTCGTGCCCGTGGTCGATGCCGAGCCTGCGGCCGCCGCCCTCGGTGAGGCCTTCCAGCTCACGAACTTCCTGCGCGATGTCGCCGAAGACCTCGATCGCGACCGCGTCTACCTGCCCACCGACGAACTTGCGGCCTTCGGCGTCGACGAAGATCACCTGCGCGCCTGCCACCACCGCGGCCACACCGACGCACCGCTGCGCCGCGCACTGGCCCACCTGATCGCGATCAACCGCGACATCTACCGGCAGGCCGTCCCCGGCATCGCCCTACTCGCCCCCCGAGTACGCCCGGCCATCACCACCGCCGCCACCCTCTACGCCGAAATCCTCGACCGCATCGAAGCCGCCGACTACCAGGTGTTCGCCACCCGAGCCACGGTCCCCAACCACCGCCGAATCCTGGTCGCCGCCAAGGGTTTGACCATCTCCCGCCGCTAGCGCTCAACCGGTCCGCCGAAACCCTCAGCCGTCCACCTACTCGGCCAGATCGTCGCATACCGTCAAAAGATCGCCCGCAAACCGTCAGCCGATTTGTCGCAAACCGTCAGCCAGATCGCCGCATATCGTCAGGCATAGACAGCCGCCTAAATTCTGTCTAGTCTGTCCAGATAGGAATCAACCAGGGGCGGTGGGCTATGCGGTGGCAGGTACAAGAAGCCAAACAGCGATTTTCTGAAGTACTTCGCGCGGTCGAGGCCGAGGGTCCGCAGACCATCACTCGTCACGGCGACGAGGTGGCGGTAGTCATCGACATCGCGGAATACCGTCGGCTGACCAGGCCCGATATCAGCTTCGTCGATCGATTAGTGGTGACCTTCGGCGGCCTCGACGACGAGACCGCCGACGTCATCGCCGAAGTCGAGGCACAGAGATCGCAATCGATGCCGCGAGAACTCGACTTCACCGAGCTGTCGTGAGCTTCCTCATCGACACCAACGTCATCTCCGAACTGATGCGACGGACACCGGACCCCGCAGTTCTCGACTGGTTCGCGCGCAACCGCACCAACGAGTTGTGGTTGAGCGTGATCACCGTCGGTGAACTCCGTCGTGGCGTCGCGCTCCTCCGTGCGCGTGAAGAGAGTGCACGCGCGGACCGGATCGAGGCCGCCGTCGACGAGATCGAGGGCAATTACGCGCAACGAATTCTGGCTGTCGACACGCCCGTCGTACACCGATGGGCGCTGATCCCAGCCCCCATCGACGTCAGCGACGGCCTGATCGCGGCAACAGCATTGACACACGGGCACACCGTCGCGACACGAAACACCAAGCACTTCAAGCACACCGGTGCCGCGCTGGTGAATCCGTTCGACCCGGTGTGAGGCTCAGAAAGGTTCGGCGTGGGCGCGGCGGACTACCTCGCGGGCCAGCTGGGTGTGCAGGGCGTCGACCGGGCGGCCGGGCAGGGAGGGATCGTCGGTGTACAGCCATTCGAGGATGTCCTCGTTGCTGTACTTGCCGTCACGCATCACGGTGATCACGCCGGGCAGCATGCGCACGATCTCGTCTTCGGCGTTGAAGAAGCGGGCGGGAACGCCGACCACACCGTTGCGGCGCACCGCCAGCAGCTGGTAATCGCGCAGGAGTTGGTGCACCGAGGTGACCGGGACGCCGAGTATGTCGGCCGCCTCGGGCAGCGAGACGATGGTTTCGGTGTCGGGCAGCACGTCTTTGCTGCAAGGGAAGGCACTCACCGGAACAACGGTAGTACGTGTCGCGGCCCACTCATCGTCTGGCATGCCGACACGACACAGTTACGATCGTGGTGGCCGCACACGGCGGCCGGTTGAATGCCGGAGGACTTCACTTGATCGGCCAGATGCTGGAAGGGCGCTATCGCATCGACGCGCCGATCGCGCGCGGCGGGATGTCGATGGTCTTCCGCGGGACCGACACCCGGCTGGATCGCCCCGTCGCGATCAAGGTGATGGACCCCAAATTCGCCGGAGACCCGCAGTTCCTGAGCCGTTTCGAGTTCGAGGCGCGCGCGGTGGCCAAGCTCAAGCACCCGTCGCTGGTCGCGGTCTACGACCAGGGCGTGGACGGCGAATACCCGTTCCTGATCATGGAATTGGTCGAGGGCGGCACGCTGCGCGAACTGCTGCGCGAACGCGGACCGATGCCGCCGCACGCCGTGCGCGCGGTGGCCGAGCCGGTGCTGCGCGCGATCGGTACCGCCCACGACGCGGGCCTGGTGCACCGCGATGTGAAGCCGGAGAACGTGCTGATCTCCGACGCGGGCGAGGTGAAGATCGCCGACTTCGGCCTGGTGCGCGCGGTAGCCGCGGCCAACACCACGTCGGCGAGCGTGATCCTGGGCACCGCCGCGTATCTGGCGCCCGAGCAGGTCACCACCGGCACCGCCGACGCGCGCAGCGACGTGTACGCGTTCGGCGTCCTGATCTTCGAACTGCTCACCGGGCGGGTGCCGTTCAGCGGCGACAACTCGCTGTCGGTGGCCTATCAGCGGGTCGAGAACGACGTCCCCGCGCCCAGCGGCTTCATCGGCGGTGTGCCACCCGAGTTCGACGCGCTGGTCGCCAAGGCCACCTCCCGCGACCCCGCGCTGCGTTACGCCGACGCCAACGAGATGGCCGCGGCGCTGCAGTCGATCGCGATGCAGTTGAACCTGCCGTCGTATCGTGTTCCCGCACCGCGGGATTCGGCCGAACATCTCAGCGAGAGCTACCACACCGGTGCCGCGCACCACCCCGGCGATCGCCCGGTGACCCCCAATCCTGTTGCCGCACACCACTCCCCCGCGCCCGAGCAGCATCACACCCGGGTGGTGACCGCGCAGCGTCCCCGACCCGAGGAGCACGCGCCGGCCGCGACCGCTTTCGGCGCGGGCGGTGACAGTCACGCTCGCCGAACAGGGTTGGTGTGGGTGGGCCTGGTCACCGCGCTGACCCTGCTGGTCGGCATCGGCGGCTGGTGGCTGGGCGTCGGCCGCTACACCGCCGTGCCGCCGATCGCGGGCATGGACTCCGAGCGGGCCGTGTCGGTGCTGCAGGAGGCCGGGTTCGAAACGTCGTTGCGGCAGAAGGCTTCCGACACGATCCCGGTGGGCGGGGTCGTCGGCACCGATCCGTCGGCCGGGTCGCGGGTGACCAAGGGTTCCACGATCGCGGTGCTGATCTCCAACGGCAAACCGCGCGTGCCCGATCTCGCGCCGGGCGATCAGATCAGTGCCGTCAATACCGCGATCCGCGACGCGGGTCTGCAGCCGATCGACAGTGGCGAGGCGGCCAGTACCGCGCCGAAGGGCTCACTGGCGCGGGTGGAGCCCGCGCCGGGCACGGTCCTGCCGATGGGCGCGCAGGTGAAGGTGTACCGCAGCAAGGGTTCTCAGCCGGTCAACGTGCCCGATGTGCGCGGGAAGACCGCCGAGGAGGCCGCGAAGGCGCTGACCACCGCGGGCCTGACCGTGCGGGAGACTCGCGTGCAGTTCGACAAGAGCGTCGAGGGCGATAAGGCGATCGCCACCGACCCCGCCGTCGGCACCACCCTGCAATCGGGCGACACCGTGACGCTGATCGTGTCGAATGCGGTGAAGGTGCCCAATGTGATGGGCCAGAGCGTCGGCAACGCCCGCGACAAGCTGCAACAGCTCGGCCTACGCGTAGAGGTCAAGTCCCTCACCGATTCCGACAGTTCGCTGGTCATCGGCCAGGTTCCCGGCATCAACACGAATGTGGAGGCGGGCAGCGTCGTATCGCTCACCGCCCTGCCTTGAAGGGGCAAGGATCCCGAGAAGGACAAAGAAAAACCCGGGCGCGGTCCTCGCTGACCGCCCCGGGCTCGTCTTACTGACTCAGCCTCGTCTTAATGACTCAGCGCAGCATCTCCGCGACCAGGAACGACAGTTCCAGGGACTGCTGGGTGTTCAGGCGCGGGTCGCAGGCGGTTTCGTAGCGACCGCCCAGGTCCAGGTCGGAGATGTCCTGGGCGCCGCCGAGGCATTCGGTGACGTTCTCGCCGGTCAGCTCGATGTGCAGGCCGCCGGGGTGGGTGCCCAGCGCGTGGTGCACCTCGAAGAAGCCCTGGACCTCGTCGACGATGCGGTCGAAGTGGCGGGTCTTGAAACCGGTGGACGACTCGTGGGTGTTGCCGTGCATGGGGTCGCACTGCCAGATCACCTGGTGGCCGGTGGCCTGCACCTTCTCGATGATGGGCGGCAGCACGTCGCGCACCTTGCCGTTGCCCATGCGCGCGACCAGGGTGAGCCGGCCGGGCTCGTTGTTGGGGTCGAGGCGTTCGACGTATTCCACGGCCTGATCGGGCGTGGTGGTCGGCCCGATCTTGAGGCCGATCGGGTTCGCGAGCAGTTCGGCCAGGGCGATGTGGGCGCCGTCGAGCTGACGGGTGCGCTCACCGATCCACAGGAAGTGCGCCGACAGGTCGTACAGCAGCGGCTCACCGGTCTCGGACTCGCTCAGCCGCAGCATGGCGCGCTCGTAATCCAGCACCAGCGCTTCGTGGGAGGCGTAGATGCGCGCGGTCTTCAGGCTCGGGTCGTTGACCTGGCAGGCGGCCATGAAGCGCAGGCCGCGGTCGATCTCCTCGGCCAGGGTCTCGTAGCGCGCGCCCGCGGGTGACTGGGCGACGAAATCGCGGTTCCAGTCGTGCAGGCGGTGCAGGTCGGCGGTGCCGGCGCTGGTCAGGGCGCGGACCAGGTTCATCGCGGCGCTGGCGTTGGCGTACGCGCGGACCAGTCGGGACGGGTCGTGGCGGCGCAGCGCGTCGTCGGCCACGATCGAGTTGATCATGTCGCCGCGGTAGGACTTCAGGCCCATGGCATCGGTGTCGGACGAGCGCGGCTTGGCGTACTGGCCGGCGATCCTGGCCACCTTCACCACCGGCATGCTCGCGCCATAGGTGAGGACCACGGCCATCTGCAGCAGCGTGCGGATGTTGCCACGGATGTGAGGTTCGGTGTTGTCGACGAAGGTCTCCGCGCAGTCACCACCCTGCATGAGGAAGGCCTCACCGCGCGCGACCGCGGCCAGCTGCGTCTTGAGGTCCTCGACCTCGGCGGGCAGACAGATCGGCGGCACGCTCTCGAGCACGGTGCGCATGGTCGCGGCCTCGTCGGGATCCCACGACGGCTGCTGCAGGGCGGGCCTGGCCAGAGCGGCGTCGAGGCGACTGCGCAGATCGGCAGGCAGCGGCGGCAGTTCCGGCAGGCGGTCAATGGGTACGTCGACGGTCCAGGTCACCAGATCAGAATACGTACCCGCGAGTACCCGCCGATATCCGGCGTACCTGCGAAGTGCCCGCGAACCACGGCCGACCCGTGCGAAGTTCGCGCGCAGTGCCCACATAGGGTTTCGTCAACCCCCTCGTGGTCCATCGCCGGACGTCACGAGCAACCCATCGGCACGAAGAGGCGATCTCCCTGCGATATTTTTACGATTCGGAATTCATCGAGGACGGCACGACGATCGACCTGATCTCGATCGGCGTGGTCTGCGAGGACGGGCGCGAATACTACGCGGTGTCCACCGAATTCGATGCGAGCAAGGCCGGGCAGTGGGTCCGCAAGCACGTGCTGCCCAAGCTGCCGCCCGCTGGCTCCCCGCTGTATCGCACCAGGGAACAGATCCGCGACGACCTGTTCAAGTTCTTCCTGCCCCGCCCCACCGTGGTGCCCGAACTGTGGGCCTGGGTGGGCGCCTACGACCATGTGGCGCTGTGCCAGCTGTGGGGTGACATGACCGCGCTGCCCAAGGGCATGCCGCGCTACACCAACGAACTGCGCCAGCACTGGGCCGTCAACGGCTCCCCCGCGCTGCCGCCGATCCCCGACGACGCGCACGACGCCCTGGCCGACGCCCGACACAACCTGGCGAAATTCGAAGCCATCGAGACCTACCGCCGCACCCCGCGCCTGTAACCACACAAGCGAAGGCCCCGAGTCGAATTCGACTCGGGGCCTTGGCTTTTCAGCACGTCAGGTCAGTGACCGAACGGCTCACTGCTGTTGGCGATCGCCTGCTGCTCGGCGAGAGCGGTGAGCATCTTGTGCTCGTCGTTCTCCTCGATCTCAGCCCAGGTCTCGCCCTCGGCCGCGGGATCGGCCTTGAGGAAGCTACCGGTGCCCGGCTTGCCCGCCGAACCCAGCTTGTTCATCTTCTTGGGCACCGGGGCGCCCTGGTACTCCAGCGGAATCGCGTGGCCGTGGTCGTCGACCCCGCCCAGCGGCTGGTGGATCTCGATGTACTCACCGTGCGGCAGACGCTTGATCACACCGGTTTCGATGCCGTGCTCGAGCACCGCCCGGTCACTGCGCTGCAGACCGATGCAGAACCGGTAGGTCACGAAGTACGCGATCGGCGGCAGCAGCAGCACGCCGATACGACCGATCCAGGTGGTCGCGTTCAGCGAGATGTCGAACTTCAGCGCGATGATGTCGTTGACACACGACAGCGTGAGCACCACGTAGAACGCGATCGCCATGGCACCGATCGCGGTACGCACCGGCACGTCGCGCGGACGCTGCAGCAGGTTGTGATGCGCGGAGGTGTCGTTGGTCAGGCGCTTCTCGATCCACGGGTAGGCGATCAGCAGCGTGAACACCAGGCCCATCACCAGCGCGACCCAGAACACTGCCGGGATCGTGTAGTTGCCCAGGTAGATCTCCCACGGCGGCATCAGACGCGCCATACCGTCGGTCCACATCATGTAGAAGTCGGGCTGCGAACCCGCCGACACCTGTGACGGGTTGTACGGACCGAGGTTCCAGATCGGGTTGATCTGCAGGACACCGCCCATGATGCCCACGATGCCGAGGGTGAACGCGAAGAACGCGCCCTGGTCGGCGGCGAACACCGGGATGATGCGCGCGCCGACAACGTTGTTCTCGGTGCGGGCCGGTCCGGGGAACTGGGTGTGCTTCTGGTACCAGACCAGCGCGACATGCGCGCCGATCAGCGCCAGGATGATGCCGGGCAGCAGCAGCACGTGCGCGATGTACAGGCGCGGGATGATGATGTCGCCGGGGAAGTCGCCGCCGAACATCAGCCAGTGCATCCAGGTACCGACCACCGGGACACCGATGGTGATACCGGAGAACGCGGCCCGAAGTCCGGTACCCGACAGCAGGTCGTCGGGCAGCGAGTAGCCGAAGAAGCCTTCGAACATCGCCAGGATCAGCAGCAGCGAACCTATCACCCAGTTGCCTTCACGCGGCTTGCGGAACGCGCCGGTGAAGAAGATGCGGAACAGGTGGATGATGATCGACGCCGCGAACAGCAGTGCCGCCCAGTGGTGGATCTGTCGGACGAACAGACCGCCGCGCACCTCGAAGGAGATGTTCAGCGCGGTCTCGTACGCCCGCGACATGCCGACACCGCGCAGCGGCTGGTAGGCGCCGTCGTACACGACGTGGCTCATCGACGGGTCGAAGAACAGCGTCAGGTATACACCCGACAGCAGCAGGATGATGAACGCGTAGAGCGCGATCTCACCCAGCAGGAACGACCAGTGGGTCGGGAAGACCTTGTTGATCGACCGCTTCATGAACGCGGCGGCACGATACCGCTCGTCCATCTCGTTGGCCTGGTTGGCGGCCATATCTCCGACACTCATGAACGACGCTCCCAGAAGGCCGGGCCGAGCGGCTCGATGAAGTCGCCCGCGGCGACCAGGAAGCCCTCGGAGTTGACGGTGATCGGCAGCTGAGGCAGTGCGCGGGCGGCAGGACCGAAGACCGGCTTACCCCACTCGGTCGCCAGGAACTGCGACTGGTGGCAGGGGCACAGAATGCGGTTGGTCTGCTGCTCGAACAGCGAGGTGGGGCAGCCGAGATGGGTGCAGATCTTCGAGTACGCGAAGTAATCGCCGAAGTTGAAGCTCTCCTGGCCCTTGCGCTTGATCGCCTTCTCGGCGTCTTCGGTGCGCAGGCGGATCAGCATCACGGCGTTACGGATGCCGCGCAGCGACTGCAGGGTCTCGTGCGAGTCCCCGCGCCACTTCTCTTTCCACGGGAACACGGTTTCCATCGAGCCCGCGTCCAGATCCTCCGGACGCACCAGCACGATGTCTTCCGGGCGACCGGTGTCGCGGCGGATGTAGACGGTCTCGCCCGGGTAGTCCGGGGTCCAGCCCGAGACCCACAGCGGCGACTTGTCGCGCTTGGCCCACGGGTTCTTGATCATGCCGCCGATGAACACCAGACCGGCACCGATACCGAGCACACCGACACCGGCGCCAGCGGTACCCAGCATCATCTTGCGACGACCCAGCGTGGAGGTGTCCAGCGCGTCCTGCAGCTCGGCCACCAGGGTGCGGCGCTCGACCTCGAGCGACGGGCCGTCGTGGCGCTGCTGGATGGAGATCTCGGCCGGGATGAACTTCTTGCGGATCAACACCACCGCGATGCCGATGACCAGCACCGAGATGCCGAAGGTCAGGCCGATCAGCGGGGTGAACAGCGAGTAGGCCGCGTGGCCCTCGTCGCCGTTGCCCTTCCACTCCCACGGCCAGAACAGGAAGACACCGATCAGCGCGGCGGCGGACAGGCCGGAGATGGCGAACCAGAACGTGACCTCACGTTCGGCGCGCTTCTCGGCCTTGGTGCCCGGCACCGGCCACCGCTCGTTGCGGTAGACAACATCGACGTCGTCGCGCTTCGTGCCGAGCTCCGCGAGCTCGGCGGTCGACATCGCGTCGAGTTCGTCTTCGGTGGGTTCGCGACCCATGTCGCCGTTCTCCTGTCCACTCATGATCGGGATCCGATCCACATCGCTGCGCCGACAACGGCGGTGATGCCGATGACCCAGATGGCGAGACCCTCTGTGGCCGGACCGAAGCCGCCCAGATCCCAGCCGCCGGGAGCCTTCTCCTCGGCGGAGTTCCTGACGTAGGCGACGATGTCGCGCTTCTCCTCCGGCGTGAGCTGCCGGTCGGAGAACTTGGGCATGTTCTGCGGGCCGGTGAGCATCGCGTCGTAGATCTGCTGCTCGTTGGCCTCGGCCAGCGGCGGCGCGAACTTGCCACCCGACAGCGCTCCACCGCGACCGGTGAAGTTGTGGCAGGAGGCGCAGTTCATGCGGAACAGCTCCGAACCACGGGCGATGTCGTCGCCGCGCAGCGATTCCTGCGCGATCTCACCGTTGGCGTCACGGACCACCGAGGGGCCGCCGCCGTTGGCCGCGACGAACGCGCCCATCGCGTCGGTCTGGTGCGCGTCGAACTTGGCCGGCTTGCGCAGCGCCTGGGCGCCGTTGGCGGCCATCGGCATACGACCGGAGGAAACCTGGAAGTAGACCGCGGCCTCGCCCACACCGATCAGGCTGGGACCACGGTCGGGCACACCCTGCAGGTTCGCGCCGTGGCACGTCACGCAGGAGGTCTCGTACAGCTGCTTGCCCTCGCGGATGAGCGCGGACTGGTCCTCGTGCGCGGTGGCGACCTGCGGCGCGGGGGTGAGCGCGGCAGCCAGGAAGCCGGCTCCGACCAAGCCGATCATCAGCGCGAGAGCACCCGCGATACGACGACGGGTGCGACGCTGTTTACGCGCCTTGGCGGCGGCCTGCCCGGTGCCGGGGCCGACGGCGGGCTCTGGGGCCGACGGGGGAGATGAACTCATCTGTGTCCCTTTGGAGTAGACGGAACCGACTTGTGCAAAAGCTTGGTGCGCCAGCGCGCTAGCGGACGAAGTAGATCGTGGCGAACAGCCCGATCCAGACGATGTCGACGAAGTGCCAGTAGTACGACACCACGATCGCGGCGGTGGCCTGGGCGGGGGTGAACTTGCTCAGCGTGGTGCGGATGAGCAGGAACACGAACGCGATCAGACCGCCGATCACGTGCAGACCGTGGAAGCCGGTGGTGATGTAGAAGACCGAGCCGTAGGAGCTACCGGCGATCGTGGTTCCCTCGTGCACCAGGTGGTAGTACTCGTACCCCTGGCCGAACACGAAGAACGCACCCATCAGCAGGGTGATCGTGTACCAGCGGCGAAGGCCGAACACGTCGCCCTTCTCCGCGGCGAACACGCCCATCTGGCAGGTGAACGACGATGCGATCAGCACGGCCGTGACCGGAATGGCGAGCGTCATGTTCAGCTCGGTCGGCTCCGGGGGCCAGTTGCCGTGCGCTTGCGCGCGCGCAACGAAGTACATCGCGAACAGACCAGCGAAGAACATCAACTCGCTCGACAGCCAGATGATGGTTCCGACGCTGACCATGTTGGGCCGGTTCAGCGAATGCACACGCTGAGTAATGGCCGATCCTGGGGTGCCTACTGCGGTCGTCACGGGGTAAGTATGACTCTTCGTAGTACGACACATGTACCCGGGTACGAAAGTTTGTGGCGCGAGTCGGAAAACCCACGCACAGAGGGGGTCTACGACTTCCGTCGGCGTGTTGGCGACGATCGCGCGACAACACATTGTGACAGCGGTTGATGTGGATAGGCTGAGACGCGAGGAGGCGGCGATGGTCGTGGTTCGGATGTGGCGGCGCGTGTTCGGTGGGTCCGCGCAAGCGTTGGATCCCGCGCGCGGGGACCTGGAGGTGGTGGCGTCGAGCTTCGACGATGTCGAGGCGTGTTCGACGGCGCTGGATCGGGCGAGCGAGCTGGATC
The DNA here is from genome assembly GCF_042714895.1 of Nocardia sp. NPDC058666. NCBI lineage: Bacteria > Bacillati > Actinomycetota > Actinomycetes > Mycobacteriales > Nocardiaceae > Nocardia > Nocardia sp. NPDC058666. The sequence continues at coordinate 111,718 of NZ_JBHXRY010000007.1, read as the reverse complement.
GGGAGGCCGACGCGGTGTTGCGACACCATCTGCGCCTGCCCGCCGACCAGATCGAGGCGGCGTGTGAGATCGCGGGGTACGACGGTTATGAACGCGTCGACAGCGATGCCGCGTCCGGGGACTTGGTTCCGATCATCTTGCAGCGAGTGCAACGACTGGATCCGCTGACCTGTTCGCAAGAACGCTCCCGCATGGCGGGCCTCGCGCAACGCCACGACGGGATCGCCGACGGGTGGGACGCCCTGCAACCCCCGCGTACAGCCCCTTAAACTTGCCCGAACGGCGCAAAAGACATTGCGTCACCTCCGCGGTGCCCGATCTAGTAGTGGCGCAACGGTGTCGTCGAAGGAGAAGCAGAGCGAATGAGCGTGCGCAGCTGGCCCCAGGTGCTGGGAACCCTCGCCGACGGTGGCGACCTGGCCGCGGACGACACCACCTGGGTGATCGACGAGATCTTCACCGACAACGCCACCGCCGCCCAGATCGCCGCGTTCGGCGTGGCCATGAAGATCAAGGGGCCAACACCCACCGAACTGGCGGGCATGGTGGCCGGCATGCTCGGGCACGCGAAACTGGTGCGCATCGACGGCGACGCGGTCGATGTCGTGGGCACCGGCGGGGATCGTTCGGGGTCGGTGAACATCTCGACCATGTCCTCGGTGGTCGTGGCCGCGGCCGGGGTGCCGGTGGTCAAGCACGGCAACCGGGCGGCGTCGTCGAAGTCCGGCGGGGCCGACGTGCTCGAGGCGCTGGGTGTGAAGCTGGCGCTGGGGCCGGAGTCGGTGGCGCGGTCGGTGCGCGAGGCGGGGATCGGGTTCTGTTTCGCGCCGCTGTTCCACTCCGGGCTGCGGTTCGCGGGGGCCGCACGCAAGGAAATCGGCATTCCGACCGTGTTCAACGTGTTGGGTCCGTTGACCAATCCGGCGCAGCCGCGCGCGGGGCTGATCGGGTGCGCGTTCGCCGATCTGGCGCCGGTGATCGCGGGCGTGTTCGCCGCGCGGGGATCCAGTGCGCTGGTGGTGCGCGGGCGCGACGGCCTGGACGAGATCACCACCTCCGACCTCACCGACGTGTGGGTGGTCAGCGGTGGGCGGATCCGGCAGACGGTGTTGGATCCCACGGTGCTGGGCATCGCCCGCGTGGATCTGGCGGAACTGCGCGGCGGGGACGCCGAGGTCAACGCCAGGGTTGCGCGGGAGGTGTTCGCGGGGACGCCGGGTGCGGTGCGCGACGCGGTGCTGCTGAACTCGGCCGCGGCGATCGTGGCCTATGACCTGTCGCGCGGGGTCGGCGACGTCGACTCCGATCTGGACGCGGCGCTGGCCGGTGGGCTCGAGCGCGCCGCCGCCGCGGTGGACAGCGGCGCGGCGGCGAAACTGCTGCAGAGCTGGGCCGAACTCACCCAGGTGCTCGACGAGCGCTGAAAGCCCTACTCCCCCAACGAGAATCCGGCCTCGACGTCGTGGCTGGCGTAGGACTTGAACGCGATGTGCGTGGTGGTGTCGACCACGCCGTCCACCTTGTCGATGCCCTCGGTGACGACGTCGGCGATGCGTTCGAAGTCGCGTACGCGCACGATCGCGATCAGGTCCACGTCGCCCGCGCAGGAGTACACCTCGGTGACGCCTTCGGTGTCGGCCAGTGCCTGCGCGGTCTCGGGGATGCGAGAGCTCTGCGCCTGGATCATCACGATCGCGGTAATCATGGGATCACTCTAGAACTTCCGCGCCCGCGGTGGCAGCTTTGAACCGTCGCATCAGGTCGTAGCTCTTCACACCCGGTGCGGTTTCCAGCGAACTGGACACGTCGACGCCGTAGGGGTGGTGTCGGGCGATCACCGCGGCGACGTTGTCGGGGTCGAGGCCGCCGGCCAGCACGACGCGGCCCGGTTGGGCGCGCACCCAGTCGGGGAACTCCTCGAACACACCGGAGCCCGCGCTGGCGTCGTAGAAGAAGTACTGACTGGTCTGGTTGGGTTCGGGTGGGGTCGCGGAGCAGAAGGCCAGGTTCGGCAGGTCGGCCCACTGGTAGAGCTGGACCACGTCGAAGGCATCGGCGACATCCGCGACTTCTTTTGCTTCCAGTGCGACGGCGAAGGTGGTGATGCGGCCGCGGGCGTAGTCGGCCAGCGCGCGGGCCTGTTCGGGGGTGCGGTAGCGCTTGCTCTTGGTGGTGGTCATGACCCCGATCGCGGAGTACCCGAGCTCGACGGCCCAGTCGATCTGCTCCTCGGTGGTCAACCCGCACACCTTCACGAACATTCGCCGCTACTCCTTATCTCTGCGCCCGCTGCCCGCGGGTCGTAGTCCATGATCCAGGATCGTCCCTTCGGCCGACTCCAGCGGCTGCATCCGCCGAACTTCCACCCCCTTGCATTTCTCACCGTTCGGCCAGATATTGCTCTTCGGCACTCTTGGTGGTCGCGGCCGTGCGCGCGAGTTGCGCCCAGCCCATCCAGCGCGCGGCGCCGTGAAGGGGTTCGCAGTACCCGTCGCTGGTCCGCACGATCCGTGCACCGGGTTTGGCCAGCCACCGTGCGATTACGCCGACCTCCTCCGGGGGTGCGCCTCGCAGCGGCGGGACGTCGTGGTCGGGCTGCACAGATGCGAGGTCGGTGGGCAGGTGGGTTCGAACTTCCGACGCCGCGCCACCCGTCTCGGGGATCACCGTCTCGGCGGCGGCCACGATCTGGTCGACCAGCGCCATCGGTGGGGTGCCGCGTGCGGCGGTGCCCGCGGAGGCGAGGCGGCCGTAGCGGATGACGGAGAATTCCCAGCCGCCCGCACCGTCGGGCAGCGCGATGATCAGCTCCGCCAGGCGAGCCAGCGCGGCCAGTCGCTGGGTGCGGTGCAGTCGGGTGACCACAGTGGCGGTGCGATCGCGAAGCCGGGCGGCTGCCTCGAAATGCTGTGCGGCGGAATAGGTTTCGATGCGATCGATCATGGATCGAAGCAGAGCGTCGGAACGCCCGGTGAACAGATCGCGGACCGCGTCGACGGCGGGTGCATACCTGACCGCGTCGAGATCACCGTCCTGGCGCGCGGCGGAGCACCCACCGACGACCGCGGGCGGACAGGTGTGTTTCGCCGCACGCGACAGCCGAGTCGCGCACGTCCGCATCCCCGCGAACTCTGCGATGATCAACCCCACCTCCACGGCATCGGCACGAGAAGTGAACGGCCCCACCGCCGTTCGAGTCGGCGTACGCACCGCGATCAATCGAGGAAACGCCTCGTCACTGAGCGTGAGCCACCATCCCCGCTTCGGGAACTTCGACCGACGGTTGTACGGCGGCGCGTGCGCGGCCAGCAACCGCAACTCCCGCACCCCCGCCTCGAGCCCGTGCGCGCACACCACGTGATCCACCCGAGTCGCCAGCGCCACCATCTCTTTCATCCGGCCCCGAGTCTCCGAACCGGTGAAGTAATTGCGCACGCGCCGACGCAGATTTACCGCTGTCCCTATATAGAGGACTTCATCCGACGGCCCACGGAACAGATACACGCCCGGTGAGGCAGGCAGATCGGTCGCGAAAGTGCGCTTGGCGCGCTGGGTTCCGGTGACGCCGGGCAGATAGTCCAGCAGTTCGGTCAGGCTGTGCACGCCCTGATTGCCCACCCGGGCGATCAGCGCGTGCAGCACGTCGACGGTGGCGCGGGCGTCATCGAGCGCGCGGTGCGTCGGCGTGACCGACGCACCGAGAATCCGGGCCAGCACCCCGAGTTTCGCCGACGGCGCCTCATCGCGCGTGAGCACCCGCCGCGCCAACTTCACCGTGCACAGCACCTGCGGGTTGGGCCAGGCGATGTCCTGCCGTGCCGCGGCCGCTTTGAGAAAGGCGGTATCGAAGCGCGCGTTGTGCGCCACCAGCACCGCCCCCGCCGCGAACTCCATGAACCCCGGCAGCACCTCCGCGATCCGCGGCGCCCCGTAAACCATCGCGGTGGTGATCCCGGTGATCTGCACGATCGCGGGCGGTATCGCGTACCCCGGATTCACCAACGTCGCGAACTCCCCCAACACCTCTCCCCCACGCACCTTCACCGCCCCGATCTCGGTGATCGCGTCCCGATCAGCGCTGGTCCCGGTCGTTTCCAGGTCGACGACGACGAAAGTGGTGGCGTACAGCGGCGTATCGAGCTCATCGAAGGCCAGCTGCCGCGCGGCGGCTGGGAGCGGAACGGGATCGGGCACGGCGAGCAGCGTAGGGCGGGGGTCCGACAAGCTCGCCGTGTCCGAGCGGTTCACCCCTCCGACGATCGATGTCAGCGCCGTCCGTCGAACCGACGGCAGGTCGGCGATCAGCCGCCCGGCGACGTCCATCGCGGTGCGCCCGTCGGCGCCACTGTTATCGGCGCGCGCAGATCACCGGGCACGAATGTCTCGGAATGTCGAGGCTGCGACGGCGGCGCGAAAAGTGGAGAGTTCACCAGCTTCGCCAAGAACAACATGGCCAGAACGATCACGGCACCGACAACCCCGACCATTCTGAATGCCGCGCGCACCTTCGACTGGACGGGCTCCTGTGAGCGCCGCGCCGGTCGACCAGGGTGCCGCACCGGATCCGTCCCGGCCGCAGGAGCTGGTGCTCGTGCAGGCGAGCCGCCGTCAGCAGGCGAAGAGCTCGCTGAGTCGAACGCATCGGCAGGCTGGTCGTTGCCCGACCTCGCGGCCGCGATCCACGCCAGCAGATCACGCACGCGCGACCCGAAGCCCGGGTCGATCTCGGCAGCTCGCCGCAACCACAGGTCCGCCTGAGCCAACTCGCCTCGGTGCGCTGCGTCGTAGCCGAGCAGAAACAGCGCTTCGGCATCATCGGGATCCAGTTGCAGCGCGCGGTTGATCGCCTGCCGCCCAGCCTCACAGAAGTCGGGCTCTTGCCCGTCCCAGAGGATCTGTCCCCGCAAGCGATGAAGGTCGGCGTTGTCGGGGTCGAGTTCGAGCGCGGTCTCGATCGCCGCTATCGCACCGGGCTTGTCGCGATGCCGGACCGCCAATGCAAGCGCCCGATATGCCCCCACGCGTGTCGGATCCAGCTCGAGGCAGCGACGCGCTGCCACGATCGCCGCTTCCTCGTGCTGGACCGCGCGGGGGTCATCACCGGCACGCTCGGCCAAGACGCCCTCGACGATCGCGACGACCTCCCAGGGGACCGCGAAGTCCGGCCGCAGCCGGATGGCGTCCCGTGCCACCTCGGTGGCACGGGAATATTCGCCGGTCTGCATCAAGGTCACGGCCAGCATGGCGACTGCCACGACGTTGTCGGGCTCGGCGGCGACCACCTGCGCGAACTTCTCTCGGGCGGCCTCGTGACGCCCGAGTTTTTCCAAGACCATCGCCCGGTCGAACTCCACCGATGTCATCGACGTCCCTTCAGATACCGCGCCAGCTCGTCATAGCTGCCGTCACCGTTGGCGAACTCGACCACGTTGCGGGCAGATTCGAACCACGCCCCCGTGCTCGGCCGGATCTGAGCCAGAGCCGCTTGCACGTCCGGCATGCCGATCGGGCGCACCTCACCGGTGCGCATCGAGTCGGCCATCGCGAGTTGGGTGGCCGAGGTGCAGACGTGGGCGAGGTCGGCGCCGGAGAGGCCGTCGGTGTGGGTGGCGAGGGCGTTGAGGTCGATGCCCGCCACGGGGCGCTCGCGCAGGTGGTAGTGCAGGATCGATTTTCGGGCGGCGAGGTCGGGGAGGCCGACGAAGATCATCCGGTCGAAGCGGCCGGGTCGGCGCAGGGCGACGTCGACGTCCCAGGGGTGGTTGGTGGCACCGAGCACGAACACGCCGTCGTTGCTGTGGGTGGCCGAGTCCATTTCGGTGAGCAGCTGGTTCACGACCGTGCGCATGCCCGAGGACGCGTGCATCTGACTGCGTTTGTGGCCGAGTGCGTCGACCTCGTCGAGGAACAGCACGCAGGGGGCGTTGCGCCGGGCCATCTCGAAGACGCTGTGCAGGTTGCGTTCGCTGGCACCGATGTAGATGTCGAGAATGTCGGCGATCTCGATCGGGTAGAAGTTGGCGCCGAGCTCCCCGGCCACCGCCGAGGCGATGAAGGTCTTGCCGCAACCGGGCGGGCCGTAGAGAAGGAGGCCGCCGCGCGCCGACGTGCCGAAGGCCTTGGCCAGTTCGGGATTGCGCAGCGGGCCGAGCAGCGTGAGGTCGAGTTGCCGCTTGACCTCGGCCATGCCGCCGACATCGGCCAGTCGCAGGGTGGGGTGTTCGACGGTGGCGGCGTCGTCCTCGGTGACGAAGTCGGTGGGCACGCCGTGCACGAACGCCGGTTCGATGATGTCGCCGACTTCGTGTTCGGCGGCGTCCCAGTCGAAGCCCGACGGTGCCGCGGCGGCGGTTTCTAAAGCGGGAGAAGCACCCGACAGTGCCGTCGTGCACCGCGTCATCAACCCCAGGACCTGCGCGTTTCCCGGATCATGGCCGAGCGCGACCCCACAGTGGGCCAGTCCGTCGGCATAACGCTGCCGCTCGATCAGCAGCTCGATGACGCACACGCGCAGCGCGAGCACCTCCGGACTGCGATCCAGCATTGTCAGCATGTCGGTCAAAACCTGGTCGTCGGCCACCCGCGCCCCCTTCGAACTGCGAACATTCGGCCGTACCTTAACTGCCACAACGGGTTTCCGCCGAGGCGATGGGACGGGACCGGACCGCTGCGCGACGCGGGGCAACGGGGCTCGGGATCTTCTGTGCCGGGATTTCGGTGCGAGGGTTTCGTTCTGATCCGAACAAAATGCCCAAGATCAAACTCAAAAGTGACCGGGCTCACACATATTGGAAATTCACATGAATTCCTAAGATTCCAACGGGTAATCGGCCTTACCGGTCGGCGGGTGCCGGAGTCGGCGGCGCGCCGCCCGCGCGGTGAGCCACGCAACAGGCCCCTCGCGAGGGAGTGTTACGTACGCCACCTGCGCATTCACTGATTCCCCTCGGAAAAACGCCCGAGTGGACGGCGCCTCCGACGCGCCGCTAGCACCGAAAAATCTCGGCTGACGCGACCTGGCGTTATCGTTTCGTGATCGGGTGTGACCCAGCTCGCACCCATTCTTCGGCGATATCACCCAAAACGCCCTTTGGACCCATGTCCGACTTTACAAACCCCCGTGATGTCTTCGTAACCTTTTCGAGACCTCACGGAGTCCCGCCGACCGGAAACGGCTAGCGAGACGAAGCCCGCCGCGTCATACGGATGCGTCGTCGTGGGGCAGATTGGAAGTTCCGCATCATGGCGAACAACACCGTCAAGCGTCAGGCGCAGCGTGCCGTTGCCGTCGGAGCCGTCGGCGCTGCCACCATCGGCGCGTTCCTCCTGCCGATCGCCCCGGCATCGGCGACGCCGGTGACCGTGCCCGGCATCGGCACCTTCGAGGTTCCCAACGAGATCCCCCTGCCCCAGGGTGTGCCCGGCATCGAGATCCCGGCCGCACCGCCGGTGTTCACCGCACCGCGCGCCACCGCCGCCGACATCGCCGTCGACGCCGCGCTGAGCAAGATCGGCTCCCCCTACGTCTACGGCGCGGCCGGCCCGAACGCCTTCGACTGCTCGGGTCTGGTCCAGTGGGCCTACGCCCAGGCCGGCGTCGACATTCCGCGCACCAGCGGTGCCCAGCTGGGTGCGGGCACCCCGGTGTCGATCGACGCCCTGCAGCCCGGCGACATGGTGTCGTTCTACGGTGGCGGCCACTCCGGCCTGTACACCGGCGACGGCAACGTCGTGCACGCCTCCACCGCGGGCACCCCGGTCCAGATCGCCTCGGTGTCGTCGATGCCGTTCGCGGGCGCTCGCCGCTTCTGAGTCGACGCGGGGTACGGTGCGTCGTTCACGGGGAAGGGCGCACCGTCACCGCCGGTTCAGCGGAAGTCCAGCCTCGCTGGACACGGGCGCATACTGTTCCGTAACCTGATCGAGACCTTCTCGGCTGACGGGAAGTTCGCGCTGCGGTATGCGCTGGAATCGGCGACAACGAGAGAACGGGGCACGGGGCACTGTGACTGCACACCACCGGAACTCACGCGTCACGCGTGGTCTGGCCGGGACCCTGTCCGCCGCGATCCTGGTGTGCGCGATCTACTCCGCGGGCCCCTCGGTCGCCGACCCGGTCGCCCTGCCCACCACCGCCACGGACGCGATCACCGCGATGGTTGACCTGTCGCACCGGTCCGAGCAGCTCAATCAGCAAGCGCTGAACGCCCAGATCGATCTCGACGCGAAGCTGGCGACGCAGCGCGTGGCCGACGACAAGGTCGCCGCCACCACCGCGGTCGTGGAGGCCGCCCGCGCCGAAGTGCGCAAGTTCCAGCCGATGATCGACCGCACCGCCGTGGCCGCCTATACCGGCGTGCGCACCAACAGCATGTTCGCGGTGCTGTCCAGCGGTTCGCCGCAGCAACTGCTGGACAAGATGTCCACCCTGGATGTGCTGGGCCAGCAGACCGCCGACACCGTGCGCCAGTTCAAGCTGGCCGCCGACGCCGCCACCGCCGCGGACACCGTCGCCCGCGCCGCCGCCGACACCGCGCACGCCGCGACCGCCGCCGCCGATGCCGTGCGCATCGACGTCGACCGCAAACGCCAGGAGCTGGCCACCTCCACGACCCAGGTGGTCGAAGCGTGGAGCCAGCTGTCCGCGCGCGACAAGTCCGCGCTGGCCGGTTCGCCGTTCCCGCCCGGTTTCGACCGTGATTCGCTGCTGGCCGGGCTGGTCCCCGGCAGCGGCACCAGCGCGTTGGCCGCCGCGTTGACCCGCGTGGGCGATCCGTATGTGTGGGGTGCCACCGGCCCCGATCAGTTCGACTGCTCCGGTCTCGTGCAGTGGGCGTTCAAGCAGGTCGGAAAGAGTGTGCCGCGCACCAGTTCTCAGCAGGCGAGCTACGGCACGCCGGTGTCCAAGGACGAGCTGCTGCCCGGTGACGTGATCCTGTTCTATCCCGACATCACCCACGTGGGTATCTACGCGGGCAACGGAATGATGGTGCACGCCTCCACCTTTGGTGTGCCGGTGGCTGTCGCGCCGATCAACACCACCCCGTACCACTCGGCCCGGCGATACTGAGCGGCACCGGTGACCGATCCGTTCCCTCGCCCCGGCCTGCGTTCGTGGTTGTCGTCGAACGGCAGACTCGAATTCTGCATCACCCTCGCCTCGGTCACCCTGTTGACCGGGGCGTGCGTGGCCCTGATCCTGGTGCCGCGCAACGCGGGTCCGCTGCAGCTGGCCACCGATGAGGCCGAGGTGCTGGGCACGTCGACCGCGATCGACAATCCGCGCCTGAGCTCGGTGCGCCGCGACCTGCAGCCCTACGGCCCGATCCTGGTGCGTGAAGTCGACGCCTCGCAGGCATTGCTGGTGGCGCATCCGAGCCATCGCGCCGACCTGGATGTGCTGGAACATCAACTGCCCCCGGCCATTTCGGATGTGAGCGAGGTGTGGGGCACCGACTGGAACCGCGCGCCGGTGGTGGTCGTGGCGGGCAGCCCTGCCGAGTTCACCGCGCTGACCAGGTCCGCGGGCACCACCGCCGCCGATGTGGCCGCGGTGTCGCTGACCGGGTCCTACACGCCGGGCACGCAGCCCACCGACCAGCGCGTGGTGTTCAACCCCGACGCGCGCCGCCGAGTCGGCAACGAGGGTCTGGCCACGCTGCTGCGTCACGAGCTCACCCACGTCGCGACCAGGGCCGATACCGCCGACGGCGCGCCGCTGTGGATTCTCGAGGGTTTCGCCGAGTACGTGGCCCAACGCAGCCAGGGCAGCACCTTCTCCCAGATCGCGCCCACCCTGACCACCCGGTTACGCGCGGGCACGCTGCCCACCGATTTCGTCGTCGACGCCGATTTCACCGGTGTCGACGCGGCCTACGCGTACGAAAGTGCTTGGAGCGCTTGCGCATTCCTGGCCGACCGGTACGGCACCGCCACGCTCACCGCGCTGTACAAGCAGCTCGCGACCGGCCCCAAGTCCCCCGCGGCGCAAGATGCCGTGTTCACCGATGTCCTGCGCGCCTCGCGCGCGGAGTTGCTCGACGGGTGGCGTGCCTGGTTGCGCGGCCACGCCGTCTGACCGGTTAGGTTGTTCTCTTATGGCTCGAACTCTGCTGGTCACCAACGATTTCCCGCCGCGGCCGGGCGGAATCCAGTCCTATCTGCAGGCGCTGTCGCATCAGCTGCCGCCCGAGGATCTCGTCGTGTACGCGCCGCGCTGGCGTGGTGACAGCCACGAGAAGTTCGACGCCGCGCAGAAGTTCCAGGTCGTGCGGCACCCGTCCACGCTGATGCTGCCCACCCCCGCGGTGATCAAGCAGGCAAGCGCGCTGCTGCGCGAACACCAGTGCGACACCGTGTGGTTCGGTGCGGCCGCACCGCTGGCGGCGATGTCGCCGATGCTGCGCCGCGCCGGTGCGCAGCGCATTCTGGCCAGCACGCACGGGCACGAGGTCGGCTGGTCGATGCTGCCGGGTTCGCGCCAGGTGTTGCGGTCGATCGGCGAACACACCGACGTGATCACCTACGTCAGCAAGTACACGCGCGGCCGTTTCGCGTCGGCGTTCGGCCCGCACGCGGCCCTGGAACACCTGCCGCCCGGCGTCGACCCCAGCGAATTCCGGCCCGATCCCGCCGCCCGCGAGGAGTTGCGCGCCCGCTACGGGCTCGGCGACCGGCCGACCGTGCTGTGTCTGTCGCGGCTGGTCCCGCGCAAGGGCCAGGACATGCTGATCGTGGCGATGAACGAGATCCGCGAGCGGGTGGACGGCGCGGTGCTGGTGATCGCGGGCGGCGGCCCGTACGAGACGCGGCTGCGCGCGTTGTCCGAGGCGCTGGGCGTGCAGGACAGTGTGGTGTTCACGGGCAGGGTGCCTTCGGGTGAGCTGGCCGCGCACCACACCCTCGCCGACGTGTTCGCGATGCCGTGCCGCACGCGCGGGGCGGGCCTGGACGTCGAAGGCCTGGGCATCGTGTTCCTCGAGGCCTCGGCCACCGGCGTGCCCGTGGTCGCCGGCGATTCCGGTGGCGCCCCCGAAACCGTGCGCGAGGGCGAGACCGGGCTGGTCGTGCACGGCCGGTCGGTGTCGCAGATCAGCGACGCCATCGTCGAACTGCTCACCGATCGCGACAAGGCCGCCGCGATGGGTGCCGCGGGCCGCGCGTGGGTGGAACAGAACTGGCATTGGGATCGGCAGGGTGCCCGCTTGCGGGAACTGCTGCGGTGACACCCCGGCCGGTCGCGGGTGTGGCGTCTACTACGCTGCACCAGGTGAGCAGTATCCAGGTCGCCGATCAGACTTTCCTCGCCGCCCCCGGCACCGCGGTCGCCCCGGTGCTGTGCGCCCCGAACAACTGGCAGCGCTGGTGGCCCGACCTGCGCCTGGACGTGCGCGAGGACCGCGCCGACAAAGGCATCCGCTGGACCGTGGCGGGCGCGCTGACCGGCACCATGGAGGTCTGGCTGGAAGCATTCCCCGACGGCGTGATCCTGCACTACTTCCTGCACGCCGAACCCACCGCCGCGGAGTCGAAGTCGGCCCGCACCCTGGCCGCCGCCAACCGCTCCCGCCGAGTAGCGGGCCGCAACATGGCCTTCGAACTCAAAGCCCGCCTCGAAGCAGGCCGCCCGGCAGGCGTAGCCCCCGCAGTCGCAGCACTCCACTGATTCAGAGAATAGGGATTCGTGTTATGGCCGATAGGACTCAACGCTCGATCCTCATCGACGCACCTTCACGGGAAGTGATGGCCGTCATCGCGGATCTGGAGTCCTACCCCGAGTGGGTGGCCGCCGCGAAATCTGTCGAGGTCCTCGACCGTGACGCGCAGGGCCGCGCCGCCAAGGCCCGTTTCGTGCTGGACGCGGGCGTGGTCAAGGACACCTACGTGCTGTCGTACACCTGGCGCGCCGACGGTATGGCCGTGAGCTGGGAGCTGCTCACCGGTGACCTGCAGAAGGCCCAGGACGGCAGCTACGAACTGTTCGATCGACCGGGCGGCACCGAGGTGGTCTACGAACTCACCGTCGACCTGAACATCCCGATGATCGGCATGTTCAAGCGCAAGGCCGAGAAGGTCATCACCGATACCGCGTTGAACGAACTGAAGAAGCGGGTCGAAGGCTGAACGCCCCGGGCGGAACCCGCGTCGAATTGTTCGTCGGCAAGGGCGGTGTCGGGAAGACCACGCTGGCCTGCGCGACGAGCATGACCTATGCCCGCTCGGGCCAGCGTGTGCTGATCGCGTCGCTGGACCAGGCGCATTCGCTGGGTGACGCCCTGGGTTTCCGCATCGCCCACGACCCCGGCACGGTCGCGGGCGTGGTCAGGGTCGCGCCCGGCATCGAAGTGATCGAGATCGACTCACTTGCCCTGTTGGAAGACCGTTTCCGCGATGTGGTGGCAATGCTGGCCAAGGGCGGCAACCACGACCACGGCATCGACCTGGCCGCGCTGGATCCCGCCGAGCTGACCGGTCTGCCCGGCGTGCAGGAACTGCTGATGCTGGTCGAAATCGCCCAGTACGCCGAGGAAAACGACTGGGACGTCATCGTGGTGGACTGCCCGCCCTCGGCCGACATGCTGCGCATCGTCACCGCCCCCGACACGATGCTCAACTATCTGGAACGCCTGTGGCCCAAGCACGCCCGTACGATGAGCGCGATCAGCCTGGACCTGCGCAAAGCGGTCCTGGCGGCGGCGGTCGAACGGATCGTGGTCGCGGTGACGCAGGTGCGTGACCTGCTGGCCGACCGCACCCGCACCAGCGCCCGCCTGATCACCGGCCCCGAACAGGTCGCCGTCGCCGAGGCCCGCCGGGTCCGTTCCGCGGCCGCGCTGCTCGGCCTTCGGATGAACGCGGTGGTGGTGAACAAGGTGCTGGCCGCGGTACCGCCACCGGGCGACAACGCCCATCCGGCCGTGCACTGGTACCTCAATCGGCGCGCCGAACAGCTGGAAGTCGTTGCCCGGCTGCACGAACAACTCACCGACGTCCCGATCTTGATCGCCCAACACGCGGGCGCCGAACCGGTGGGCGTGCATTCGCTGTCGGCGTTCTCCTTTTCGCTCGACACGCTGCCCGCCCAGCGCGCTGCAGGTGCGGAAACCGGTGAACCGATGGTTCGATGGGAGTCCGGCTCCGGTGTCGACTCCGTGTACGCGATGCGGATGCGGCTGCCGGTGGTCGATCCCGGCACCTTGCGGCTGGGCCGAGTGGAGGACGATCTGATCGTGGGAGCCGATGGGGTACGTACCCGCGTGCGCCTGGCACCGGTGCTGCGCCGCTGCACGGTGGCGGGCGCCGAACTCGATACCGGTCATCTCGTGGTCCGCTTCCGGCCCGATCCGCGGGTGTGGCCCGCCGATCCGAACTACACGAAGGCCACCGCAGATGAGCAGTGACAGGCAATCCGACCGCCGCGGGCCCAACCCCGACGGCTTCGCCGAGTTCACCGAGGAAATGCGGTTACTCGCCGAAGTCCTGCTGGCGCGCGTGGAACCGATGCTGCGCCGCACCGCCGCCGACGGCCAACCCGACCTGGGCGGCTGCGCCTGGTGCCCGGTCTGCGCCGCCGCCGCCCTGGTCCGCGGCGACCACCACGACGTCATCGCCGCCCTGGCCGAACACGGCACCTCCATGGTGACGGTGCTGCGCGAAGCCCTGGCCGGCATTCCGGTGGAGCCGGTGCTGCCGCCGGAGTGGGCGGATCACGCTGCGGGACACCCTGATTCGAACCCCGGCGAACCGTTCACCGCTACCGCCCAGGACGACCAGACCGCCTCGAACCGAGCACACCGGCACCACACCGCCGCGCCCGCCGACGCCGCCGGTCACCCACGGTGGGCCACCGCCGACCATGCCCAGTCAGCACCCCCGCGCCCCCGCCGAGTAGACGGCCACGCCGCCCCCCGCCCGACCCGCGCACCCTCCACCCCGCACATCACTCCCGAGCCGACCGAAGCCGCCGACGATCGATCGACCCCCACCCGCGCGCCACGCTCGCAATATGTCGACATTCCGGTGACGATCCGGGGATGACGCAGCGGACCGACCCGGCCCACCTGCTCACCGTCGGTATCGACGTGGGTGGCACCAACATTCGCGCGTCGGTGGTCGACGCGCAGGGCGAGGTGCTCGACACCGTGCAGGCGCCCACCCCGCATTCGGCGCGCGCGCTCGAGGACGCGATCGACCGTTCGGTGCGCGAGCTGGCCCGACGGCATCCGATCGCGGCGGTCGGGCTGGCGGTGGCCGGGTTCATCTCCACGGATCAGTCCACGGTGCTGTTCGCCCCGCACCTGCCCTGGCAGAACGCCCCTGTCGCCCAACGTCTTTCCGCGCGTCTGGGCCTGCCGGTGATCCTGGAGCACGACGCGAACGCCGCGGGCTGGGCCGAATACCGTTTCGGCGCCGCGGCCGGCGGGCACATCGTGATGCTCGTGGCGATCGGCACCGGCATCGGCGCCGCGCTGCTCATCGACGGCAAGCTGTACCGCGGCAGTCACGGCATCGCCCCCGAACTCGGCCACCTGCAGGTCGTGCCCGACGGCCGCGCCTGCCCGTGCGGCAAACACGGCTGCTGGGAGCGCTACTGCAGCGGAACGGCCTTGGCCGACACCGCCATCGAACTGCTGGCCACCGACCCCGTGCGGTCGGTGCTGGCCCGCGACGTGATCGCGGACCCCGGCTCCCTCACCGGCCGCCGAGTCGCGGGCGCCGCGCAAGACGGCGACCCCCTCGCGGTTCGCGTCATGGCCGACTTCGCCCGCTGGCTGGGTCTGGGCCTGGCGTTCGTCAGCGACCTGTTCGATCCCGATCTGATCGTGATCGCGGGAGGCGTGAGCAGTTCGGCCCCGCTGTTCCTCGACGAGGCCCGCGAGCACTACGCCGCCGCGGTCACCGGCGCCGGCCACCGCCCGCTGGCCCGCCTGCGCACCACCCAACTGGGCGAGGCCGCGGGCATGATCGGCGCGGCGGAATTGGCCAGGGCGGCGGTCGATGCCCCGGTGGCGGGCCGCGCGGGGAGATGAGCGTCACAGCCATGCGCGTCGGCTACCAGCCTGGGTTGGTTGTGACCTGTAACCACCGGTAAAGTCGGTATTCGACCAGGCACTACCCGTCATCCGGTCCCGGAGAAAGGACGCCATGTTCTACTGGCTACTCAAGTACGTTCTCGTGGGACCGTTCATGCACGTGTACAACCGGCCCGAGGTCGAAGGCGTCGAGAACATTCCGACCTCCGGCCCGGCGATCATGGCCGGCAATCACCTGTCTTTCTCCGACTGGCTGTTCGCCCCCCTGCTGAGCCCGCGCCGGATCAACTACCTGGCCAAGGCCGAGTACTTCACCACCCCCGGTTTCAAGGGTCGCCTGCAGAAGTTCTTCTTCAGCGGCACCGGCCAGTACCCGATCGACCGCAGCGGCGCCTCGGCTGCCGAGGACGCGCTCAACGCGGCCACCAAGCTCCTCGACGAAGGCCGTCTGGTCGGCCTGTACCCCGAGGGCACCCGCTCCCCCGACGGTCGCCTGTACAAGGGCAAGACCGGCATGGCGCGCCTGGCGCTGGAGACCGGCGTGCCGGTGATCCCGGTCGCGGTGATCGGCACCGACAAGGTGTCCCCGCCCGGACCGTTCAAGTGGCGTCGCCAGAAGGTCACGCTGAAATTCGGTGCGCCGCTTGATTTCTCGCGGTACGAAGGCATGAGCGGCAACCGTTTCGTCGAGCGTGCGGTCACCGACGAGGTGATGTACGAGCTGATGCGCCTGACCGGTCAGGAATACGTCGACGTGTACGCCCACAGCCTCAAGAAGGGCGTGGCCCCCACCGACCGCCAGCTCGACGCGACCCGCATCCCCGACACCGCCGCCAGCTGAAACCCGCTGTCCCCCTGAGATAAGTTGCCCGGACAGGCGCGCCCGCTGTTGGTAGCGTCTGCGGGCAGAGACCGACCGGTGGGTGGACAACCGGTCGGCGTCGGGGGACAGCGAGGGTCACATGGTCGGCGAATCCGAGGGCGGTCGGGTCATGCCGTTCGTTCGACGGTCTCGCGAGGGCAATCCGCCCACCGGCCGCGTTGTCCGCGGTGCTCGCCTGGCCGCTGTTCCGGTCGCGTACGCCGGTCGACGCCTGGCGGGCATCGGCAAACGCGTCGCGGGCCGCGACCCCGGCGAGGTGGACCGCGACATCCGCGTCCGCACCGCCGAACATCTGTTCCAGGTCCTGGGCGAACTCAAAGGCTGCGTCGCGAAATTGGGCCAGTTCCTCGGCCTGCTCGAAATGGGCTTGGCCCCCGACCTCGCCGAACCGTTCCGCCAAGCCCTTGCGCGACTTCACGATTCGGTCCCGGCGATGCTGCCCGGCGCGGTCCACGCCGAACTGTCCACCCACCTCGGCCCGGACTGGCGCGCACTGTTCACCGAGTTCGACGACCGCGCCTGCGCCGCCGCCTCGGTCGGCCAGGTGCACCGCGCTCGCTGGCACGACGGCACCCAGGTCGCGGTCAAGATCATGTACCCCGGCGCCCGCGCGGCCGTCCTGGCCGACCTGCAAGCCCTGCGCCGCGCGACCCCGCTGTTCACCGCGCTGCTCCCCGGCGCCGACACCCGCCCGGTCGTCGAGGCCCTGTGCACCGAGATCCGCGACGAACTCGACTACGCCCGCGAGGCCGACAACCAGCGCGCCTTCGCCACCGCCTTCGCCGATGATCCCGAGATCGTGGTCGGCCGGGTGATCGCGCAACGCGGCGATGTCCTGATCACCGAATGGCTCGACGGAATCCCCCTGTCCCAGTTGATCATCGGCGGCAACGCCGAAGAACTCGACCGCCTCGGCGTGTTGATCCTGCGGTTCCTGTTCTCGGCCCCCGCGCGCGCCGCCCTGGTCTATGGCGACCCGCACCCCGGCAACTTCCAACGCATGCCAGACGGCCGCCTCGGGGTGGTCGACTTCGGTGCCTGCACCCCGTGGCCGCCCGCGTTCCTGGACGTCGTCGGTGACGTAGGCGCCGCCGTCATCGCCGATTCCCCGGCCGACCTCGAAGCCGCCATGCGCCGCCACGGCTTCGTCGCCCCCGACCGCGACCTGGACATCGCCACCGTCGCACAGCGCCTGCAACCGGTCCGCGAAGCCCTGCTGGCCACCACCTACCCGCTGTCGGCGGGCTGGCTACGCGAACAGGTCCGCCTGATCACCGACCTGCGCCTGACCAATATCCTGCGCCAACTGACCATGCCGCCCAGCCACACCCCCATCCTGCGTTCCTTCCTCGGCGGCGTGGCCATCCTGTGCCAACTGCACACCACGGTCCCCCTGCGCGCCGAATGCACCCGCTGGTATCCCGAAACGGCCAAAGCCGCGGGCCTGTAGTTCGACGTTCACGCACTGTTGCCGCGCGCACGACCGCCCGTTCCCCTCGGTGGCGCACCGTAAGTCGCATGGCTGTCCCGAATTTCGCGATGTCTCGGCGCACGCTGCTGCGCGCAACCGCTCTCGGCGTGGTGACCACCCCCGCCCTCGTTGCCTGCGGCGACGACGGCCCCGGCCTGGTCCGAGCCCGCCCCACACTGACTCACGGTGTGGCAGTGGGTGATCCGCGCAGCGACGGCGCGTTGATCTGGGCGCGCTCGGACAAGCCCGCGACGCTGGTAGTGGAAACCTCGGCCACCGAAAAGTTCAGCGACGTCAAACGTTTCACCGGCCCGCTGCTCACCCCCGCCTCCGACGGCACGGGCCGCGTGCGCGTAAACGGTTTACCCGCAGGACAACTCGTGCACTACCGCGTGCGTCTGGACGGTGAAGACGGCGCGAGCTCGGAAACCCTCACCGGCGTATTCCGCACCGCCCCGACCGCCCCCTCGGACATCTCCCTGCTGTGGTCCGGCGACGTCGCGGGCCAGGGTTACGGCATCAACCCCGACCTGGGCGGCATGAAGGTGTTCTCCACCATGGCCGCCCGCGACCCGCACCTGTTCCTGCACTCCGGCGACTGCATCTACGCCGACAACGCCCTCAAAGAGACGGTGACCCTGCCCGACGGTCGGATCTGGCGCAACATCACCGCCGAGGCCAAGAACGCCCCCGCGGAAACCCTGGACCAGTTCCGCGGCAACTACGCCTACAACCTCAGCGACGACAACTACCGCCGCTTCAACGCCTCGGTCGCCCAGATCGTGCAGTGGGACGACCACGAGACCACCAACAACTGGTCCCCCGGCGGCACGGTGGCCGCGGACAAGAACTACACCGAGCGCAGCATGGACACCCTCGCCGCGCGCTCCTGGCAGGCGTTCCACGAGTGGATGCCGTTGGAGCCCAAAGAAGCTGCGGACGGACGCCTGTACCGCAAGATCTCCTACGGCCCGCTCCTGGACGTGTTCGTCCTGGACATGCGCGCCTACAAGGACGCCAACACCGCCAACACCGGCCCCCAGGGTCAAACGATGGGCGCCGCCCAAACCAAGTGGCTCACCGAGGGCCTGAGGGACTCCAAGGCCACCTGGAAGATCGTCGCCGCCGACCTGCCCCTGGGCGTGGTCGTCCCCGACGGCAAGACCGCCTTCGAAGGCCCCGCCAACGCCGCCCCCGGCGCCCCCTCGGGCCGCGAAACCGAGATCGCGCAGATCCTGTCGTCGATCAAGGCCAACAAGGTCAGCGACGTCGTCTGGCTCACCGCCGACGTGCACTACACCGCCGCGCACCACTACTCCCCCGCCCGCGCGGCCTTCACCGATTTCGACGAGTTCTGGGAGTTCGTCTCGGGCCCACTCAACGCGGGCGCGTTCGGCCCCAACCCCCTCGATCCCACCTTCGGACCCGAAGCGGTCTACGTCCACGCACCGCCCACGCCCAACACTTCCCCCATGGACCCGGAGTACCAACACTTCGGCGAAGTGAAAATCGACGGCCGGTCCGGAGAAATGACCGTCAACTTGTGCGACGCGACAGGAAAAGTCCTGTTCAGCAAGCTACTCGCGCCCACACGGAAATAGGTGGGAAGTACTGTGCGCAAGAACCGCGCGGCTATGGTTAGCTATGCGGTCATGGGCACGCCGCATACCGTTACCTCCGAAGAATATCTCCCCACCGACACCGCGGATGTCGTTCGCACCGTGCGGGATTCGCGCGATCGGTCGGAACGGTTGACGGTGCGCGGCGGTGAACAGACCGAAGAGTCCTTCGGCATGACCGATCAGCGCGGGGTGCTGTCGCTGCGCAAGATGAACTCGGTCCTCGACATCAACCTGGGCCGACGCACCGTGCGCGTGCAGGCGGGCGCGAAACTGTCCGAGATCGACCGACGCCTGGGCGCGCACGCGCTGGGCCTGCCCGTGGTCGGCGACCACCGCGACATCACCGCGGGCGGTTTCGCCTCCGTCGGTGGCGTGAGCACCGCCTCGCACCGCTACGGCATGTTCATCGACCAGATCGTCGACCTCGAGTACGTGGACCCCGACGGCCGCATCGGCACCTGCGGACGCGGCCACCACACCGAACGCTTCCATCGCATCCTGGGCGCGGGCGGGCGCGCGGGCATCATCACCGCCCTGACCCTGGACGTGGTCGACGTCGACAAAGACCACACCATGCTCACCACCGCCGCGGACCGGTTCCTGGACTTCGACTCCTTCGTCGAACACGCCACCACCGAGATCACCAACCCCGGCAGTGCCGCCCTGCAGGTCGGCCGCTGGGTCGACACCGCCCCGCTGAAGGTGGCGCGCCCCGTGGGCACCGGCCAGGTGACCCTGGGCGCGGTCCGCTTCGGCCAGTGGTCGAGTCTGTACCCCACCGCCCCCACCCGCGGCCTGCGCGCCCGACGTGAGGTCGGCACCCGCACCCGGAAGTCGTTGGGCGCCATCGCTTCCGCCGCCGGTGGTCGTGCCGGTATGCCCGTGCGCAACGCCGCCGCGGGCGCGCTGATGTTCGCGCCGAAGGTACTGACCATGCGCGACGCGGAGTACCTGGCCGACACCGTCATCAACTCCTCCGAGCGCGGCCCCGCCTACCGCGTCGGCGTGTTCGCCCCCCTGGCCAACTACGGTTCGGTGTTCTACGGCCTGCACGACCTGTTCTCGGCGCACCGCGAACGCTCGGGCTGCTTCACCGTCATCTCCGCGATGACCTACGGCGTGCGCTCGGAATACCTGCGCGCCGAAGCCGCCGCGCGCGGGCTCGCCCCCGCCGACTACGGCCTGATCACCTTCACCTGCCGCCTTCGCCCGTCGGCCCTGCCCTCGGAACAGTTGCGCGAGATCGTGTCCGGCATCGACGACATCTGCCGCTCCGAACAGGCCCTGCGCTACAGCGTGTAAGAACAAGCCGAAAAGGAAGGCCCCCACCGGATTCGGTGGGGGCCTTCCTTATCGCTTGTCGCTCAGTGCTTTTCAGCACCCAGGTAGTACTCGAACACCAGCCCGGCCGACGCGGCCAGCACCAGCACCACGCCCAGACCGATCAACCAGAACTGGAAGAACGCCAGGCCCAGCGCCGTCACCGCGCCCGCACCCGCGAGGGTGATGGGCCAGAAGCTACCGGGCGAGAAGAAGCCCAGTTCACCGGCGCCGTCGACGATCTCGGCCTCTTCGTAGTCCTCGGGCCGCAGGTCGATGCGACGCGCGACGAACCGGAAGTAGGTGCCGATGATCAGCGACAGGCCCGCGGTCAGCACGATCGCGGTGGTGCCTGCCCACTCGATACCGGTGCGCGACTGGGCGGTGAAGAACCCGTAGACGATGCCTACCAGGATGAAGAACGCCGTGAGCAGTTCGAAGATCCGCGCTTCGATCCTCATATCAGAATCCTCACTTGCTCTCGTTCACCGAAGCGCTCTTGGCATCGCGCTTGGTGTTGAAGGGGTACGTGGAGGTGGCCACCGGCGACTCGCCGATCGAGGCCAGGGCCTCACCGTTGGTCATGCCGGACTCACGTGCCTTGATGTACTGGGCGAACTTCTCCGGCGAGACCGCACGGACCTCGAAGTTCATCATCGAGTGGTACGTGCCGCACATTTCGGCGCAGCGCCCGACGAACGCGCCTTCCTTCTCGATCTTCGAGATCTGGAAGACGTTGTCGGAGTGGTTTTCCTTCGGGTTCGGCATCACGTCGCGCTTGAACAGGAACTCCGGCACCCAGAAGGCGTGGATCACGTCCGCGGCGGCGAGCTGGAACTCGATGCGCTTGCCGGTGGGCAGCACCAGCACCGGAATCTCTTCGCTGGAGCCGAACGTCTCGACCTTGTCGTAGTGCAGGTACGAGAGGATGTCGTTGGCCGGCTTGCCGTGCAACGGACCCGGCTGCGGGTGACCCTTGTCGTTCTTGAGCTCACGGTATTCGGCGAGCTGCTCTTCGTTCAGCAGCTCTTTCTCGGTGTCGATGCCGTTCCAGGTGAGACCGCCCACGTTGTTCACGTTGCGGTAGCCGAACTTCCAGTTCCACTGGAAGGCGGTCACGTCGACGGTGACATCGGGGTTGTCGGTCTTCTCGTGCACGTAGTTCTGCACGACCACGGTGAAGTAGAACAGCACCGCGATGATCACGAACGGAATCGCCGTGTAGGTCAATTCCATCGACACGTTGTAGCCGGTCTGCCGCGGGAACTCCGGGGAGTTCTTGCGCTTGCGGTGGAAGATGACCGTCCAGAAGGTCAGGCCCCACACCAGCACGCCCACCACGAGCGCGGCCAGGACCGACCAGGTCCACAGCTCACGCATCCGGGCCGCCTCGGGGGTGATACCCGATGGCCAGCCGAACCGCAGCCAAACATTGTCGATCGAGCAGCCCGAGACGAGCACCGCGGTGATCCCCAAGGACACCGCCAGCCCAGCCCGCCGAAGGATCCGGCCCTGCCGACCCGCTACGGGTCGTGCCCCGATCTCTTCGCTCGCCTTGTGCGCCACGCTCACGCCTTCCTGGTCGCCACACATTCGGAACACACTGCGCCGGTCCGGGCGGCGATTCGCCCGTTCCGACACCTCTTCAAAGCAATTTCAGGTCGCCTCGAGTATTGCCGCTGTGACGCACGCACACCTGAGAAGGACCTGAGTACTACGCAGCGTAGACCAAAGCGGGCACTGTCTTGTCGCGGGGTCACTTTCGACACTCCGCAGTGACCGCGTCCGCCATCGCGACCTGCGGTTTGCCCCCGATCTGTCACGCGCGCACCGCACGTGACCGGGCGCACGCGGCGTGTCGGGCAGGTGTGCGGCATACTCGGACACAGCGTTTCGGCCCATTCTGTGGCCACCCATCATCGAACGAGAGAAGGTTGCCGACACCGTGTGCGGACTGCTCGGATTCCTGACAGCTGATACGGCGACGACCGAGGTGGTCGATCAGGTGTACGACGCGCTGCACTGCCAGCGGCACCGTGGCCCCGACGAGAAGGGCACCTGGCACGACGAGCACATGATCTTCGGGTTCAACCGCCTGTCGATCATCGATATCGAACACTCGCACCAGCCGCTGCGCTGGGGCCCCGCGGAGAATCCGCAGCGGTACGCGATGACGTTCAACGGCGAGATCTACAACTATCTCGAACTGCGTGAGCAGTTGGCCGCCGAGCACGCGTCGCAGTTCCCCGACGGCCAGATGTTCGCCACCGAAGGTGACGGCGAGGCCATCGTGGCGGCGTTCCATTACTGGGGCCCCGAATCGGTGCGCAAGTTGCGCGGCATGTTCGCGTTCGCGATCTGGGATACCGAGACGTCGCAGCTGTTCCTCGCGCGCGACCCGTTCGGCATCAAGCCGCTGTTCATCGCGACCGGCCCCGGCGGCACCGCGTTCGCCAGCGAGAAGAAGAGCCTGCTGGATCTGCTGGGCCCGCTCGGGGTGTCCGACGAGCTGGATCCGCGCGCGCTCGAGCACTACACGGTGCTGCAGTACGTGCCCGAGCCCGAGTCGCTGCACAAGAGCATCCGCCGCCTGGAATCGGGCAATTACGCCACGGTCAGTGTCGGCCAGGAGCCCGTCGCCACCCGCTACTTCCGCCCCGACTTCCGGGTTCGCCCGTTCACCGAGGGTTCGGAGAAGGCCCGCTACGCCGAGATCGCCGCGGCGCTCGAGGACTCGGTCGCCAAGCACATGCGCGCCGATGTGACCGTGGGTTCCTTCCTGTCCGGCGGCATCGACTCCACCGCCATCGCGGCGCTGGCCATGCGCCACAACCCGAACCTGATCACCTTCACCACCGGGTTCGAGCGCGAGGGCTACTCCGAGGTCGACGTGGCCGCCGAGAGCGCCGCGCTGATCGGCGCCCGCCACATCGTCAAGGTGGTCTCCCCCGCCGAGTTCGCCGCCGCGATCCCCGAAATCGTCTGGTACCTAGACGATCCGGTCGCCGACCCGGCCCTGGTCCCGCTGTACTTCGTGGCCAAGGAAGCCCGCAAGCACGTCAAAGTGGTGCTGTCGGGCGAGGGCGCCGACGAGCTGTTCGGCGGGTACACCATCTACAAGGAACCGTTGTCGCTCAAGCCTTTCGAGTACCTGCCCGCCGGTGCGCGCAAGCTACTGGGCAGGCTCGGCGACAAGATGCCCGATGGCAAGCGCGGCAAGTCCCTGCTCCAGCGCGGTTCACTGTCCCTCGAGGACCGCTACTACGGCAACGCCCGCAGCTTCAACGACGCCCAGTTGCGTTCGGTGCTGCGCGACTTCCGCCCCGAGTGGACCCACCAGGACGTCACCGCCCCCATCTACGCCCAGTCCACCGGCTGGGACCCGGTCGCCCGCATGCAACACCTGGACCTGTTCACCTGGCTGCGCGGCGACATCCTGGTCAAGGCCGACAAGATGACCATGGCCAACTCCCTGGAACTGCGCGTCCCGTTCCTGGACAACGAGGTCATGCGCGTCGCCGAAGGCATCCCCTTCGACCAGAAGATCACCAAGGAAACCTCCAAGTACGCGCTACGCCAGGCCCTGGACGGCATCGTCCCCGACCACGTCCTCAACCGCGCCAAGCTCGGCTTCCCCGTCCCCCTGCGCCACTGGCTGCGCGGCACCGAACTCTACGACTGGGCCGAAACCCAAATCGCCGAGTCCCAAACCGACCACCTCCTGAACAAGCCGGCCATCCTCCAAATGCTGCGCGACCACAAAGCCGGCGTCTCCGACCACAGCCGCCGCCTGTGGACCCTGCTGGTCTTCATGGTCTGGCACGGCATCTTCGTGGAGGACCGCATCAAGCCCGAAATCCAGGAACCGGTCTACCCGGTCTCCCTCTAAACGCACGAAACCCCCCCAGGACCGAAAACCCAGGGGGGACTTCAAGATCACCACGCTGTGGTGGCGGAGGCCTCTCGGGCGATGCCGCCACCACAGCGTGGTGATCATTGGTCCAGTTAGAGCAGGCGGGCCAACTCGTCGGCGGCTTCGGGGCCGTAGGCCTTGGTGAGGCGTTCGAGGGCGTCTTCGGTGGACAGGGTCCATTCCTGGGTGCCGGTGGTTTCCAGGATCAGCACCGCGATCAGGGAGCCCAGTTGGGCGGCGCGTTCCAGGGACAGGCCGGCGCGGTGGGCGGTGAGGAAGCCGGCGCGGAAGCCGTCGCCGACGCCGGTGGGGTCGATCTTGGCGACCTCGGGGACCACGGTGACGCGGACCTCGGTGCCGTCGGTGTCGACCACGAGTACGCCTTCGGAGCCAAGCGTGGTGACCCGGATGCCGACCTTGGCGGTGATCTCCGCTTCGCTCATGCCGGTCTTCTGCTGCAGCAGCGCCCACTCGTACTTGTTGGTGAACAGGTAGGCCGCGCCGTCGACCAGCTCGGTCGCCTGCTCACCGTCCAGGCGGGCCAGCTGCTGCGAGGGGTCCGCGGCGTACGCGATGCCCTGCGCCTTGGCCTGGCGGGTGTGCGCGACCATGGCCTCGGGGTCGTTGGCGCCGACCAGCACCAGGTCGATGTCGTGTTCGGCGGCGATCGCGGCGATGTCGATATCGCGCGCCTCGCTCATCGCACCGGGATAGAACGACGCGATCTGCGCCATCGTCTCGTCGGTGGTGCACACGAAACGCGCGGTGTGCGCCTTCTCGGAGACATGCACGGCCGAGCAGTCGACGCCGCTGCTTTCCAGCCACTGCCGGTAATCGGCGAAATCGGCACCGACGGCGCCGACGAGCACGGGGCGCTGCTTCAGCAGACCCATCGCGTAGGCGATGTTGCCCGCCACTCCGCCGCGGCGGATCTGCAGGTCGTCGACGAGGAAGCTCAGGGACACATGGTCGAGTTGATCGGCGAGCAGCGCATCGGCGAACCGGCCGGGAAAACGCATGAGGTGGTCGGTGGCGATGGATGCGGACACGGCAACAGGCACGAGGCAGGGCCCCTTCGACGCTAGAGGTAGGAAAACAGAGAAGTCCGGGATCACCGAGATCCCGGACTTCAACGGTAGCAAGCGCTACCGCCTGTGGTTCACCTGTTCGCTACCTCGCCACGCAACGACAACGATCCCGGGCGTGGCCTGGTGGGTGCCGCTGACTCGCGGCACCGAGCATCAGTTGAACGAGTCGCCGCAGGCGCAGCTACCCGTGGCCTGCGGGTTGTCGATGGTGAAGCCCTGCTTCTCGATGGTGTCGACGAAGTCGATCGAGGCGCCGTCGATGTACGGGGCGCTCATGCGGTCGACAGCCAGCTTCACGCCGGAGAACTCCACGACGATGTCACCGTCGAGGATGCGATCGTCGAAGAACAGCTGGTAGCGAAGGCCGGCACAGCCACCGGGCTGAACGGCGATCCGCAGGGCGAGGTCGTCGCGACCCTCCTGATCCAGCAGCGCCTTCGCCTTGATGGCGGCAGCGTCGGTCAGCGTCGCACCGTGGGTCTCGGTGGCGGTCTCGTTCTGCACAGTCATGGACACTCCTAGTTCGACTCAGCCCGTCAACGGACCTGCGGTGCACAGCGCACGACGTATTCCAACGCTGTCGCAGCTACTACTTATTCCTATTTTGCCACCCTCGGCGCAGCCAGTAGACGCCACCTGGGTGCTGATGGCCACACTACGCCCCGAACGGGTGTGATCGCGGCCTCAGCCCGACGATCGATGAGACCGGGCCCACCGCTGAGCGGACCGCATTTCCCGATGATCGGCCCCATCGAATAGCCTGGTGAACGTGAAATTGTTCCGTCGCGACGAGTCCAGCACCATCGACGAGTCCGTCGACCCGTCGGTGCCCGGCTCCGAACAGGCCGCCGCCACCACCTCGTCGACCCCCGGTAAGGGCAGGCCGACTCCGAAAAGGCGTGAGGCCGAAGGCAAACGGCGCGGCCCGGTCGCGCCCGCCCCGCTCACCGCCAAGGAAGCCCGCGCCCGCCGCAAGACTGTCAAGGGCACCAAACAGGACCGCAAGGCCGCCGCGGCAGACCGTCGCGCCGCCGTGCAGGACCGCCGTGCGCGCATGCTCGCCGGCGAGGACAAGTACCTGCTGCCCCGCGATCAGGGCCCGGTGCGCGCGTACGTGCGCGACCTGGTCGACGCCCGCCGCAACCTGGTCGGCCTGTTCATGCCGATGGCGCTGGTGCTGATCCTGTCGATGTTCGTGGCCCCCGGCCTGCAGACGATCGTCACCCTGGCGATGCTGGTGATGATGGTCTTCATGATCATCGAAGGCTTCGTGCTGGGCAAGATCGTGAACAACCGGGTGATCGAACGTTTCCCCGACACCACCGATACCGGTTTCAAGCTGGGCTGGTACGCGTTCGTGCGCGCCTCCCAGATCCGCAAGATGCGCGCCCCGAAGCCCCGAGTGGGCCCCGGCGCTGCCGTCTAGTCCCCTCCTTAACAACGAATGCCGTTCCCTCCAGAAGGGGACGGCATTCGTGTTTCCCGGGTAGGTGCGGTACAGGCCGCCTTGTCAGATATGGCCGGGGCGGATGTAGCCGGAATGTCCTGCGATGGCCGCGAGTTCTACATTCATGCGCTGGGCGTCGCGATCGACGATTCCGGTGGAGCCTGCGGTGCCGCGACCGATCAGTACGGCGAGTCCGACGATGACGGTGAGGACGATCAGGAAAGTAAGCATGGCAGTAATTTTGCTCTCGCTGACATCCTGCCGAAAGTGGCTGTTCTGTCATTGTGCGTAAAGATTCAGCCAGCTATGCTTCAGGCATGCTGTCGAAGGTTTCCGTAGTCCTCAACGATCGACTCGCCATGTTCGAATTCGGTGTCGTCTGTGAGGTTTTCGGCCTGGACCGCACCGCCGACGGCCTGCCCGGCTTCGACTTCCGTGTCTGCGGCGCCGACCCCGGCAAGCCCCTGCGCTCGACCACCCCCGGCATCACGGTCACCCCCGAGTTCGGCCTCGACCAACTGGCGGGCGCCGACCTGGTCGCCCTGCCCGCCGCCCCCATCGGCGAGTACGACGACCGGGTCGTGGAAGCCGTGCGCAACGCCTCCGACGCGGGCGCCACCATCCTCACCGTCTGCTCGGGCGCGTTCCTGGCCGGCGCGGCGGGCCTGCTCGACGGCCGCAAATGCACCACCCACTGGCGCTACGTCGACAAACTCGCGGGCATGTTCCCCGAAGCCACCGTCGACCCCGACGTCCTCTACGTCGACGCGGGCAACCTGATCACCAGCGCGGGCACCGCCGCGGGCATCGACGCCTGCCTGCACCTGGTCCGCCGCGAGATCGGCACCGCCGCCGCCAACGGCATCGCCCGCCGCATGGTCGTGCCCCCGCAACGCGACGGCGGCCAACGCCAATTCATCGAAAAGCCCGTGCCCGAATGCTGCTCGGTCGGCCTGTCCACCACCCTGACCTGGCTCACCGAAAATCTCGCCCACCCGCACACCGTCGACGAACTGGCCGCCCGCTCGAGCATGTCCACCCGCACCTTCGCCCGCCGCTTCGCCGCCGAAACCGGCACCACCCCGGTCAAATGGCTCACGACCCAGCGCGTGCTGTTCGCCAAGCAACTCCTGGAAGACACCGAGATGGGCCTGGAACGCATCGCCGACGAGTCCGGTTTCGGCTCCGGCGCGCTGCTGCGCCACCATTTCCAACGCCAGGTCGGCATCGCCCCCACCGAGTACCGCCGCCGCTTCGGCTCAGCGTGTTGAACGGCCGGTGATGCGAAACCCGTCGCGGGCGTTGAGGGACATGAGCACGATATTGGTTGCGCCGCCGATCAATTCGATGGCCTGCACGCCGTAGAACAGCGGCCCGAACTCGTCGCGACCAGCGAGCACCGCCAGGATGATCGCCGAGGGAACCAGGACCAGCAGCCCGTTGCCCGCGATGAACGGCATCCGACGCTTCTTGGCAAGGATGGCGGGCATCGTCGAGTCCCCCGCCAGGCGGAATCCGGTGCCGCCGGTGAGGGCGAGCGCGACTATCAGGATCGGCAAGCCCCACGGAATGGCCTGCTTGACCGCGACGATCGCCTCCTTGGACCCACTGAGCTCGCTGACCACTGTGGAGATCCAGAAGGTGACAATGATGAGCAGCCCGACCGAACCCGCGATCGGATGGATGCGTGACGTCATGGCGTGCCTCTTTCCGATGCCGCACGAGCGGCCTCGAGGTTGTCGATCGACTGTCGAGCCATGCGAAGGAACGCGTCGACGTCAGTAAACCCTGCTGTAGCAAGGTCATTCACGTCCTGGGCGGCCGAGGTGAGGGCGGTGCGTAGCGCGCGGGATCGGTCGGTGAGGTAGATCAACGCCCGCCTGCCGTCGCGCGGATCAGGAACGCGCGCGATGAGGCCGTCCCGCTCCATCCGTTTGAGCGTGTGCGCCATCGTCGACTGATCGATGCGCACCTTGTCGCACAGCGCCAGTTGCGAGATCCCCTCTTCCTCGTACAGTGCGAGCAGTTGCGCGAATTGCCCTGGTACTACGCCATATTCGGCGATGCGATCGCGCAACGCCTGTTCCATAAGCCGCGCGAGGTGGTTGATCACGTACCCCAGCGAGTTGTTGCGTACCATCAAAATCCGCTCCCCTCCATGACCTGATTTTCCGCCGACTCCAGTTTACATGGCAAGCCATATACTTGCAGAATGTCAGCAAATCCAGCCCCCGGCGCTGTTGTGAGGCACCACAGTCGGCTTGACGCAAGTCGCTGAAACTGATCAGCTTGCCGTGTGTTTCACGTTGGGTGGGGTAATTTTCGTCGGCTGAGCAAGGCTCTCACGATCGCTACGGCGGCCGTGGTCATGTCGACCGTGGGGACGTCCGCGGCCAGTGCCGTGCCGAGTGCGGCGCCGGTATTGCGCACGCCCGCAGGCAGTTTCGAGGAACTGTGGGTGCCGTCGGGTATGGGCCCGATCAAGATTCAGGTGCAGTGGGCCTCGCGCGGTGGCAGCGCGGCACTGTATCTGCTCGACGGTTTGCGCGCGCCCCGCGATCACAGCCAGTGGACCACCGACACCGACGCGGTGCGCCAATTCGCCGGTGACAACGTCACTTTGGTGTTCCCGGTCGGCGGCCATTCCAGCTTCTACACCGACTGGTACCGACCCAGCAGCACCAACGGGCAGAAGACGCCCTACAAGTGGGAAACGTTCCTCACTCGTGAACTGCCCGATTTCCTTGCGGGATACGGTGTTTCACGCACGAACAACGGCGTGGTCGGTGTGTCGATGGGTGGTAGTGCCGCGCTGGCGTTGGCCGCGCACCATCGCGATCAGTTCCGGTTCGCCGGTTCGTTCTCCGGCTTCCTGAACCCGACCTACCCGATGTGGAACCAGGCCATGCGCGCGGCGATGCTCGACGAGGGCGGCTTCAATGTCGACGACATGTGGGGTCCCGCAGGCGATCCCGCGTGGGGCCGCAACGACGTGACCGTCCAGGCCGAGCGCCTGCGCGGCCTGCCGATGTACATCACGACCGGCAACGGCGTGCCCGGTCCGCTCGATCTGCCCGGTGGGGTCGGCAACACGATCAATGCCGCCGGGATCGAAGCGCTCGCGGTGATCGCGGCGAGCATCTTCCGCGACCGCGTCAACGCGCTCGGCATTCCCGCCCGCATGGACTTCACCAACGGCACCCACACCTGGCCGTACTGGCAGCAGTCGCTCACCAATGCCCGCCCGATGATCCTCGATGCCCTTGGCGCGCACTGATCTCGCAAGAACATGGGTAACTCACCAACCACCCCAAAACCGCAGTCCTACTAACCGCAGGCCCGGCACAACACCGTCCCACCGCCCTTCGACCGGCAGAATACGCGGAGAGGCGGAGGGGCGGCAGACAAGCTACCGTGCTCGAATGCCCGCCACCGCCAGGCCACCCCGGACCCTCGTGCTCGGAGGCGCCCGTTCGGGTAAATCCGCCTTCGCCGAGAACCTGCTGACCGACGCACCCACGGTCCGCTACCTGGCCACCGCCGTCCTCGACCCCACCGATCACGACTTCGCCGACCGCATCACCGTCCACCGCGACCGCCGCCCCGCGCACTGGACAACGGTCGAGAACACCGAGCCCGCAACAGTTCTCGCCACCGAAGCCCCCGCGACCCTGCTCGACGACATCGGCACCTGGCTCACCGCACGCCTGGACGCCCGCCACGCCTGGGACGCACCGCGCGGCACCGTCACCCCCGATTGCGACGAGCTCGTCGACGCCGTGCAGGCCTATAACCAGCGGCTGGTGATCGTATCGCCCGAGGTAGGCATGGGTGTCATCCCGGCAACGCGCTCGGGCCGGTTGTTCCGCGACGAGATCGGCACCCTCAATCAGCGACTGGCGGCGGTCTGCGATCAGGCCTATCTCATCGTCGCCGGGCTGCCCGTTCGACTGAAATGAGCCGGGTCGGTCGCCGCCGCGCACCGCGATCCGGGCAAGATGGGCCCCGAACACACCACTTTCGAAAGGCTTGCCAGTGACGCACGGATTCGACCCGGTCGCGGCCCCGGACGCGCAGGTGCGCGCGGCGGCGCAGGTGCGCCAGACGCAGCTCACGAAACCGGCCGGATCGCTGGGACGGCTCGAGGAACTGGGCAACTGGGTCGCCGCCTGCCAGGGCGTGTGCCCGCCGAAGCAGTTCGACCGTGCCCGCGTGGTGCTGTTCGCCGGTGATCACGGTGTCGCCAAGCACGGGGTTTCGGCGTATCCGAGCGAGGTCACCGCGCAGATGGTGGCCAATTTCCTGGCCGGTGGTGCCGCGGTGAACGCGCTGGCCGCCGTGGCGGGCGCGACCGTGCGCGTGGTCGATATCGCCGTCGACGGTGACACCGAAGCGTCGATCTCCCAGCACAAGGTGCGTCGCTCGAGCGGTTCCATCGACCGCGAGGACGCCCTGTCCGAAGACGAAGTCGCCGCCGCGTTGGCCGCGGGTCGCGCGATCGCCGACGAGGAAATCGACTCCGGCGCGGACCTGCTCATCGCCGGCGACATGGGCATCGGCAACACCACCCCCGCCACCGTGCTGATCGCCACCCTCACTGGTGTCGAACCCGTGGCTGCCGTCGGCCGTGGCACCGGCGTGGACGATCAGGGCTGGATTCGCAAGGTCGCCGCCATCCGCGACGGTATGCGTCGCGCCCGCCCCGTCGCCTCCGACCCGGTCGACCTGCTGCGTGTCGCCGCGGGTGCCGACTTCGCCGCCATGACCGGTTTCCTCGCCCAGGCCGCCGCGCGCCGCACCCCGGTGCTGCTGGACGGCGTCGTGGTCACCGCCGCCGCCCTGGTCGCCGAAGACCTCGCCGCGGGCGCGAAAGCCTGGTGGCTGCCGGCCCACCGCTCCACCGAACCGGCCCACGACCTGGCCCTGAAACACCTGCGCCTGACCCCGCTGATCGACCTCGAGATGCGCTTGGGCGAAGGTTCCGGCGCGCTCACAGCCCTGCCGATCCTGCGCGCCGCGGTCGCGACCCTGGCCGAGATGTCGACCTTCGCCGACGCGGGCGTGAGCACCGCCGCCGCGGAGACCGACACCGTCGACCTCGCGAAGTGAACAAACCACGTCCGACGCACGTCGAATCTTCCTGCAGGCCAAAGGAATCCGACACACTCGCTCAACCCAACAGCGTTCCCTCGGCGGCCGATCGTCGTGACACCGCATCGAGCGCATGGTCATGAACGGCTTACGGCTGGCCATCTCCTGGCTGACGGTTATCCCGGTTCCCGGCCCGTCGGACGTCGACCGCCGCACCGCAGGCCACGCGATCACCCTGGCCCCGCTGATCGGCGTCGCCCTCGGCGCATTCGCGGCGGCAGCCCTGTACCTGTTGGTCACCGCAGGTCTGACCACCCTGCTCGCCGGACTACTCACCGTCGGCCTACTAGCCCTGCTCACCAGGGGTATGCACCTGGACGGCCTGGCCGACACCGTCGACGGACTCGGCAGCTACGGCCCACCCCAGCGCGCCCGCGAGATCATGAAGTCCGGCGGCGCGGGCCCCTTCGGCGTCGCAGCCCTCATCTTCGCCATCGCCATCCAATCCGTCGCGTTCGCGACCCTGGCCGAGCAACATCGCTGGTTCGCGATCGCGCTCGCCGTCACCGCGGGCCGCGTTGCGGTGGTCCTGGCATGTCGAGGCATCCCCGCCGCCCCCGACGCGGGCTTCGGCGCCTTGGTAGCGAACACCCAACCGCGCGCAGCCGTCCTGCTGTGGCCCGCCCTGGCCACCCTCGCCGCGGTCGCGGCCATCCCAGACAACCTCTGGCTCGGCCCGATCATCATGCTCGCGGTGCTCGCTGTGACCGTGTTCGTGACCCGGCACTGCGTCCGTCGTTTCGAGGGCCTGTCCGGAGATGTTCTCGGCGCGGTCGTGGAAATCGCGGCTTCTTGTGCCGCAGTGGGTTTCTCGCTGGCGGGATAACCAAACAACCGGGCAGGACAAACTCGGACTGGTCACAAGTCCAATATGTCCGGGGTTGTG
The DNA here is from genome assembly GCF_042714895.1 of Nocardia sp. NPDC058666. Classification (NCBI taxonomy): domain Bacteria; kingdom Bacillati; phylum Actinomycetota; class Actinomycetes; order Mycobacteriales; family Nocardiaceae; genus Nocardia; species Nocardia sp. NPDC058666. The sequence continues at coordinate 78,905 of NZ_JBHXRY010000007.1, read as the reverse complement.
TGGTCCCACAGACCGTCCGGTCAACGGTACTCGGGTGCACCCCCAGCACACCGGTGGCAATACAGTGGACCGCATGTCATCCGAGCGCCTCTATTTCCGCCAGCTGCTGTCCGGCCGGGATTACGCCGTCGGCGATCCGATCGCCACGCAGATGCGCAACTTCGCGTATCTGATCGGCGACCGCGAGACCGGCGAGACCCTGCTGGTGGATCCCGCCTACGCGGCGGCCGACCTGGTCGACGTCGCGGCGGCCGACGGCATGCGCGTGTCCGGTGTGCTGGCCACCCATCACCACCCCGACCATGTCGGCGGCACCATGCTCGGTTTCACCCTCGGCGGCGTGGCCGAACTGCTCGAGAAGGCCGACGTGCCCGTGCACGTGAACAAGCACGAACTGGAGTGGGTCGCGCAGACCACCGGCATCGCCGACAGCGAGCTGACCGGCCACGACCACGGCGACAAGGTGAAGGTCGGCGCCTTCGACATCGAGTTACTGCACACCCCCGGCCACACCCCCGGCAGCCAGTGCTTCCTGTTCGACGGCCGCCTGATCTCCGGTGACACCCTGTTCGTCGACGGTTGCGGTCGCACCGATTTCCCCGGTGGCGACTCCGACGAGATGTACCGCAGCCTGCAGCAACTGGCCGCCCTGGACGGCAACCCCGTCGTCTACCCGGGCCACTGGTACTCCGAAGCACCCAGTGCCGCACTGGCTTCCGTGCGCGACAGCAACTACGTCCTTCGCCCGAAGTCGCTGGGCGAGTGGCAGGCATTGATGCCGGGCTGACAGCACGAGAGCGGGCCCCGCGAAGGGACCCGCTCTCCAATGCTGTTGTGGGACTTACAGAGTGCGCATCCACCCGTGCGTATCGGCGAACGTCCCGCGCTGAATCCCGGTCAACGTGTCACGCAACGCCATGGTCACCTCACCGGGTTCCCCACCGCCGATAGCGAATTCGCCCTCCGCGGACTTCACCCAGCCGACCGGCGTGATCACCGCGGCGGTCCCGCACGCGAAAACCTCACTGATCTCACCGGATTCGGCACCCTTGCGCCATTCCTCCACCGAAATCTTGCGCTCCTCAACGGGATACCCGGAATCCGCGGCCAGCGTGAGCAGCGAATCACGGGTGATACCGGGCAGCAGCGAACCGGACAGTTCCGGCGTCACCAGGCGCGCGTCGGAACCGGTGCCGAACACGAAGAACAGGTTGTTGGTGCCCATCTCCTCGACATACCGGCGCTCGCAAGCGTCCAGCCACACCACCTGGTCGCAGCCTTCTTCGGTGGCCTGCGCCTGCGCCAGCAGCGACGACGCGTAGTTGCCCGCGACCTTCGCCTCACCGGTGCCGCCGGGTGCCGCGCGCACATATTCGGTCGACAGCCACACCCGCACCGGCTTCACACCGCGCGGGAAATACGCACCCGCGGGCGAGGCGAGCAGCAGGTACTTGTACGCCGACGCCGGCTTCACGCCGAGGCCCGCCTCGGTGGAGAACATGAACGGCCGCAGGTACAGCGAATCCTCGCCCCCGGCGGCGGGCACCCAGTCGGCGTCCACGTCCAGCAGCTGACGCACCGATTCGATGAACAGTTCCTCGGGCAGCTGCGCCATCGCCATGCGCGCCGCCGAGCGACGGAAGCGCGCGGCGTTGGCGTCGATGCGGAACGTGGCGATCTCACCGTCGGGCTGACGGTAGGCCTTCAGGCCTTCGAAGATCGCCTGCCCGTAGTGGAACACCATGGTCGCCGGGTCCATCGACAGCGGACCGTACGGTTCCACGCGGGCATTGCCCCACACGCCGTCGGCGTAGTCGATCGACACCATGTGGTCGGTGAAGTACCGGCCGAAGCCGGGCGCCGTCAGTACCTGTTCCCGCTGCTGCGCCGGGGTGGGCGCGGGATGCGGGATACGGGTGAACTGAGCGGCGACTGTCATGGTGCGATCCTATCCGGGCCGATGTGGTGGTGGTACGGGGAGTTACTTGGTCTTGGTGTCGACGAACGGCGGCCGGATGACCTGCGCGCGCAGCTTGCGTCCGCGCACGTCGACCTCCACCTCGTCGCCGGGTTCCAGCTTCGCGTCGGTGTCCAGCAGTGCCAGCGCGATGCCGACCTTCAGCGACGGCGAGAACGTGCCCGAGGTGGTCTCACCGATCGGTTCGCCGTCGCGCAGCACCGTCTGGCCCTGCCGCAGCACGCCGCGATCCAGGGCTTTCAGGCCCATCAGCGTGCGACGCGGGCCGTCGGCCTTCTCCTGCGCGAGCGCGTCCTTGCCCCAGAATTCCGGCTTCTTCCAGCCGACCGCCCAGCCGGTGCGGGCCTGGTTCGGAGTGATGTCCAGGGACAGTTCGTGTCCGTGCAGCGGGTAGCCCATCTCGGTGCGCAGGGTGTCGCGCGCGCCGAGGCCCGCGGCCTGACCACCCGCGGCTTCGACCTGGGCGATCAGCGCGCGGAACACCGGTTCGGCGTCGTCCCAGGCGGGCAGCAGTTCGTAGCCGTGTTCGCCGGTGTAACCGGTGCGGCATACGCGCACAGGGCGACCGTCCCACTCGGCGTCCTCGTAGGCCATGTACTCCATGTCGGTGGGCAGGCCCAGCGCGGTGAGCACCTCGGTGGCCTTGGGGCCCTGCACCGCGAACACCGCGAAGTCGCGATGCTGGTCGGTGATCGTGATGCCCGCGGGCGCCACCTTGCGCAGCTGCGCGACCACCGCGGCGGTGTTGGCGGCGTTCGGCACGAGGAACACCTCGTCCTCGCTGACGTAGTAGGCGATCAGGTCGTCGATCACGCCACCGTCTTCGGCACAGCACAGCGTGTACTGGGCCTTGCCCGGCCGGATGCGATCCAGGTCGTTGGTCAGCGCCGAGTTCACGAACGCCGCGGCGCCGGGACCCGCGACCGTGGCCTTGCCGAGATGGCTGACGTCGAACAGCCCGACCGTGGTGCGCACCGCCGTGTGCTCGCCGACCGTGCCCGCGTACTGCACGGGCATCTCCCACCCGCCGAAGGGAGCGAAGGTGGCCCCGAGTTCGACGTGAACGGCGTGGATGGGGCCCTCGAGCAGTGCGGTGTCGGTCATGGGGCGAGTTTATCGGTCGCGGTGTGACCGCTGTCGGCGAGATCGCGGACAGTGCCTGATCGCATCGAAAGATGCTGACGGCCAACGGCTGTAGGGTTCTCGGTGTGAGTGAGTTGCCCCGAGCACGCTTCGGCCATGTCGCCCGGATGGACGACACGATGAGCCGGGCGGTGTCGCGAATTCCCGAATCCGCGGTCGATCGCGGGATGCTGCGGTTGACCAGATCCGCCAACACCGGCGGGCTGTGGCTGGCGGTCGCGGCGGCGCTCGCGGTGAAACCCGGACCGCCGCGACGGGCCGCGTTGCGCGGGGTGATCGCGCTGGGTGGCAGCAGTTTCCTGGTGAACCTGGTGCTCAAAACGCTCATCCCACGCCGCAGGCCACCGGCGGAACTGATGCCGCTGGGTCGCAGGCTGGTCGCGGCGCCTGCGTCGTCGTCGTTCCCGTCCGGGCACAGCGCCAACGCCGCCGCCTTCGCCACCGCCGTCGCCCTGGAGAGCCCGCGCACCGCACTGGCCGTGGCGCCGGTGGCCGCCGCGGTGGCGTATTCGCGCATCCACACCGGCGCGCACTGGCCGTCGGACGTGCTGGTCGGCGCGGGCGTTGGCACCGCGATCGCCCTGACCACCCGCCGCTGGTGGCCGATCCGCGAATCCGACGAAGCCGACGCGCACGTGGTGCACGGTGCGCCGATCCTCGCCGACGGCAAAGGTCTTCTGCTGCTGGTGAATCCGCGTTCGGGCGATTCTTCTTACGATCCCACCGCCGATATCGCGGACGCGCTGCCCGCAGCCACCCTCGTGCAGACCGAACCCGGACGCGACGCCGTCGAAATTCTGCAGAACGCGCTGAACCGTTCGGCCGACGACGAGCACTCAGCGATCCTCGCGGTCGGCGCGGCGGGCGGTGACGGCACCATCGCCGCGGCCGCAGCGGTCGCGATCCGCAACAAACTCCCCCTGGTCGTCATCCCCGCGGGCACCCTGAACCACTTCGCCCGCGACCTGGGCGTCTACGACCTGCGCGAAGTAGCCGACGCCACCGGCGCGGGCGAAGCCGTCGAAGTCGACATCGCCGCAGTCGAATTCGACACTCCCACCGGCCCGCACACCCACCACCTGATCAACACCGCCAGCATCGGCGCCTACCCCGACCTGGTCCGGCTGCGCGAGCAGTGGGAGGACCGCTGGGGCAAGTGGCCCGCGTTCGCCGCCGCCCTCGTGGTCACCCTGCGCCGCGCCGAACCCATCCACATCCGCCTCGACGACCGCTGGCACGACATGTGGTTCCTGTTCATCGGCAACGGCCCCTACCACCCCCACGGCGCCGTCCCCGCCTTCCGCTCCCGCCTCGACGAGGGCCTCCTGGACGTCCGCTGGCTACGCGCCGACGTCCGCTTCTCCCGCACCCGCGCCGTCATCGCCCTCATGCTCGCCGCCATCGGCCACAGCCGCGTCTACGGCGAACGCCAAATGCACGAACTCACCATCACCTCCAAAATCCCCCTGGCGGTAGCCGCCGACGGCGAAGTAGTAGGCACCGCAACAACATTGCGCTTCTCGGTAGCAGGCCGAGTCCCGGTCTACCGCCGCGACGAACAAAACCCCCGCTGGGAAAACCGCCCCCGCCCCCACCACCGCCGCCCCCTGGCCTGGCTCACCGACCGCCGCAGATAACCCCAGAATTCCGACAAACCGCCCACCCGTGAGCCCTGACTCAGTCGGCCATCCGACACCAATCCCGTCGATAGTCGGCCCAATCTCGAGGCGTGGCAGCGAAATCCACGTACATCGCGACACCGAAGTTCGCACGGTGGACATCGGAATCCGTCAATCCGAGGCGGATTCCCCGCACGGCCGCGGCAACCGTTTCGGCCGCACCCCGGTGGCCACGGTCATCAGCCCAGAACGCGGGTGCTCCCATCAGCAGGTCGACGTCGGCGGGTGTCACCTGCGCGGCCAGCTCGGTCTGCTGGGCCACGTAGCCGCTGTACAGGGCTCGTGTGGGCATCGCCGTGTCGTAGGACATCACCGCGACCTGATCGACTCGGCGGGCCACCTGCGCGAAATAGTGTTGGCTCCACCATTTTCCGTGGTCGGCCACGGCCAGACCCACCGAGTGCAGACCCGGCAGCGGATCGATCACCGGCGCAGATACCGACAGCGGCACGTGGGCCGCGGAAGTCACCGCGCGCGTCGCGTCGAGCAGGGCGAGAAATCCCGGCGACCCCGACCGGATGGGTTCGAGGTCGTAGTGGATCCCGTCGAACCCGTAGGCGAGCACCCGCCGAGCCGACGCCACTACTCGATCACGGGATTGCGCGGATTCCACGTCCAGGCCGTCGAATTCGGGCTGCACGATGTCGCCCAGCCAGGACTGGACCCGAATCTCGGGTAATCGCGCGTGCACCGCGTCGACGAACCATTGCGCGCGCGGCGCGAGATCGTCGCGCAGACTCCCGTCGTGCTCCAACGGCCCCGTGTGCACGTACAGATCCCGAACACCGGTGCCCGCCAACAAGGTGACCAAGCCGTCGATATCGGCATCGGTTCGACGCCCGTCAACCCAGGCGTGACCGAGCCACACCGCGTCCTTGCCCCTGGTCCGCGCCTGGTCGGACTGCTCCCCGACGTTGTACACCAGCAACGCGATCACCACCCCCACCACCGGAAGCGACACCACGACAACGGCAACCAGCGCGAGCACCACACCCCGCACCCACCACGACCGACCCCGCCATGTCCCCCGCATCGTTCCCCCTTGTTCGAAGAATTCCGATGCTACCGACAGCCACCGACAAGTGCGTTTCCGACGAACTGCCCCTGCACAGCACGAAGGGCGTGCGATCGAATGTCGCACGCCCTTCGTGGGTCAACTGTCAGCGGTTACCTTCGGGTCCCCAACCCTGGTCACCGGGCTTGCCCAGATCAGGACCATCGGGGTAGCCGGGCCCACCGTAACCGGGTCCGCCGGCACCCGGACCGCCGTAGCCCGGTCCACCGGGACCGCCGTAACCGGGCCCACCTTCGGGTCCGCCGTAGCCGGGTCCGCCATAACCCTGTCCACCTTCGGGACCGCCGTACCCCGGCTGCCCACCGAATCCACCTGCGGGCCCGCCGTATTGCTGCGGGTACCCCGGATCAGCCACACCCTGTCCGCCCACGACCGGTCCGCCCACGATCACGCGGTAGGCATAGGTCGAGGCGATGACCGAGACCGGCAGCGTGACCAGCAGGCCGATGCCGCACAGCAGCGCGCCGACGATGTTGATGCCGACCAGGGCCAGTGCCAGCAGCAGCAGCGTGCCCGCGTTGGCGGCGACCGCGGAGAAGCTGGATTTGATGGCGGTGATGGCGTCCTGGTCGCGGTCGAGCACGAAGTTGATCGTGAACCAGGTGAAGAACATGATCACCAGGCCCGGCAGCACGCACAGCGCGAAGCCGATGCCGGTGGCGATGCCGACGAGGAAGCACGCCAGAATCACCGCGCCCACGTTGGTGAACTGGAAGAAGTCACCGAAACCTGGCTTGCGGCCGTCGGTTTCCTCGAGCGAGCCGCGCACCATGGCCGCCGAGATCAGGTACCCGACCACGGTGCTGATGACGCTGCCGAGGAATCCCCAGAGGCTGAATCCGAAGCTGATGTCACCGTCGGCGTCGGTGACCAGGAAGCCCGAGGAACCGAAGATGAAATTGATCGCGACCTGGATCAGCGCGAACACCACGATGATGCCGATCCACACCAGGGCGTTGTTCTTGAATTTGTCCCAGCCGTAGCCGAGTGCGTCACCGACGCTGAGTTGCGGTCCCGGCGCGGCATATCCGGGTTGCTGTTGTCCGTACGTCATTCGAAATCTGTCCCCTCATCGTCTGCGGCGACCACGGCCACCGTCGTGAGTTGTTTCGAGCCGACGCCTTCGCACGCAACGCCGATACTGCCGATCATGGCATATCGGCGGTGCGCCGTGCGGAGTACGAAACAGTTAGCCGCCCATGGTGTCGCGATGGGGCAGTGTCCAACCGGGGCGCGGAAAATGGCAGGTATAGCCGTCGGGGTAGCGGATCAGGTAGTCCTGGTGTTCGGGTTCGGCATCCCAGAATGTGCTCGCCGGGGTCACTTCGGTGACGACCTTGCCCGGCCACAGCCCCGAGGCGTCCACGTCGGCGATGGTGTCGAGCGCGATGCGGCGCTGTTCGTCGTCGAGATAGAAGATCGCCGAACGGTAGCTGTCGCCGAGATCGTTGCCCTGCCTGTCCTTGGTGGTCGGGTCGTGGATCTGGAACAGGAACTCGAGCAGCGCACGGTAATCGGTGACCGTCGGGTCGTATTCGATCTCCACTGCCTCGGCGTGGCCGGGATGGTTGCGGTAGGTCGGATTGTCGTTGGTGCCACCGGTATAGCCCACGCGGGTGGCTACCACGCCCGGTTGGCGCCGGATCAGATCCTGCATTCCCCAGAAACATCCACCGGCCAGAATCGCTTTGCGAGTGTCGGTCACACGTCCTCCTCGATTTGCGTCATACGGTCGCACAGGTCGGCCACAACCCTGTCTATGGAACGCCGGTGTTCGCGCTCGAGTTCCCGACAGTATTGTTGCCGCCGCAGCAGCGTTACCTCGTTCGAAATCCACGCGCACATCCAGTGTCACCGAGGAAGTAGGAGGAACACGGCCCGATGCCACGGTTGGTCATCTCACAGTGTTTGACGATCGGATTGGCAGCCACCGCTGCGATCGGCTTGGCGGTGGGCAGCGCGGGGGCGCATCCCGGCCACGACGATACGATCGCGCAGGAGGCAGCACCCTGCGAGCAGGTACGGCAGGCGCAACCCAACGACCGGGGCGTGCGAGTAGCCACCCCGACGGCCGCGGGCCAGATCGACGCGGTGTTGATCGCGCAGGCCAGCCGCAAGCCGATCGCCGGCGGCAAGATCGTGCTCACGGGCATCGACGCGTGCGGTGACAACATTCACCGCCACATGTCCACCGGCGTGAACGGCCAGGTGAGTTTCCGCGGCCTGCAGCCCGGTCGCTACCAGCTCACCGCGTATCGCCACGATTCGGCGGTCCGCGCGGTCACCTCGGCCGAGGTGGATCTGTCCACGCCGACGTTGAAAACGATTCAGTTCACCGCGGACTGACCCGCGTTCGGGCCGGGCACTGCACTGCCCGGCCCGAAACCCGTTGACCCCCTGCACAGTCACGGTGACCGTGATAGACATCACCCCAGACTGAGATGGGGTGGTGCGCACATGGAAACTACGGCCGAACAGCGGGCAGCGTTGCGCATGATCTGCGAGACGTTCGTCCCCGGCGACGACAGTGCGCCCAGCGCCGGCGAGGTGGGCGCGGTCGAGACGATCTTGTCGATCCTGAGCCGCAATCCGCGCGAGGCGGAGCAGAAACAGCTGGCAATGCTGTTGGGGCTGTGGGACTCTCGCGCTTTCGGGCTGCTCACCGGCAGTGGGTTTCGCCGGTTCTCCTCGTTGGCGCACGGGCAGCGTGAAGCGGCGCTGTTGCGTCTGGGCGATTCCGGATTGGCCCCGGCCCGCGCGATCTTTCAAGCGCTCAAGCAGGCCTCGCTGCTGTCCTACAACGTGAGTCCTGGTGCGACAGGGGCGAATCCGCTGTGGACCGCGATCGGCTACCCGGGGCCCGCCGGACGTCTGGACAGCGCACCGAAACCGCCGCTACACCCGCTCCACTACACCGAGGCGACGACCTTGGATTGCGATGTCGTAGTGGTCGGCTCGGGTGCCGGCGGTGGTTCCGCAGCCGCCGTGCTCGCCGAGGCCGGTCTCGATGTAGTGGTGCTCGAACGCGGAAACTATTACGACGACCAAGATTTCGGCGACGGTGAACTCGACGCGCTGACCCGCCTGTACTCCCCCGGCCCCGCAGCGACCGCCGAAGGCCAGCTCACCCTGGTCGCCGGTAGCTGCCTGGGCGGCGGGACCGTGGTCAACTGGAGCACGTGCCTGCCCACACCCGATGCGGTCCGCGCGCAGTGGGCCGACACCGGGGTGCCGCAGTTCGCCGAGGACGAGTTCGGCGACGCACTCAGCGTGGTGCAGAAGCGAATCGGGGTCACCGACCAAAAGTCCCCTCTGTCCGCGCGTGACGGCATTCTCGAACGCGGCGCCCGCGCACTGGGCTGGGACGTGGACACTCTGCCGCGCAACGTGACTGATGCCTGCGATGCCGGAATCGAATGCGGTCGTTGCGGTTACGGATGCCGACTAGGCGCGAAGCAGTCAGCGACCAAGACATGGCTCGCCGACGCGGCCGCGCACGGTGCCCGCCTGGTCATCGATGCGAATGTTCGTACCATCACGGTGAATTCGGGTCGCGCCGAATCAGTTTCGGCGCTGAGCTCCGACGGAGTCGAGATCACCGTGCGCGCCCGTGCGGTAGTGGTCGCCGCGGGAGCGATCCAGACACCGGCGTTGCTACGCCGATCCGGCCTGGGCAACAAGAACATCGGCAAACACCTGCGACTACACCCGGCCGCAGCGGTTTTCGGCGTCTTCGAGGAACAGATCCGCCCGTGGGAGGGCGCGCTGCAAGCCCGCATCAGCCGCGAACACGCCGACCTCGACGGCAACGGCTACGGCGTCATCTACGAAACCGGCCCGATGCATCCGGGCCTGGCAACCGGCTTCATGAACTGGCGCGGCGCAGCCGAATTCCGCACCACCATGGGCGCTTTCGCACGCACGAGTTCGATCGGCGTGATCACTCGCGATCGCGACTCGGGCACGGTGTCGGTCGACAAAACCGGCGAGCCGATCGTGAAGTACCGCCTGTCCGACTACGACGCCAACCACCTGCACACCGGCATCGTCGGCGCGGCCTCGGTGCTGGAAGCAGCAGGCGCACAAAAGATCTACTCCGGTCATCAGGCAGGCGTGTCCTTCGAACCAGGCAACCGCGGCTCACTGGCGCAGTTCGACGCGGCCTGCAGGACAGCAGGCTACGGACCGGGCAGATGTTCGATGGGCGCCCTGCACATCATGGGCTCAGCCCGCATGGGCGGCACCCCGGCCCTGTCAGCGACCGACCCGGACGGCGCGACCTGGGAGGTACCCAACATCGTGGTCGCCGACGGTTCGACCTTCCCGACCGCTCCCGGCGTGAACCCGATGGTCACCATCGAAGCGATCGGCTACATGAACGCTAAACGCCTTGCGGCACGGTTGAATTAGAACGGGCTCAGCCCACACCACGCACCCTGTGTGCCGAGAGATGGCTCAACACAGCCTGATTCGCCTCCCACCCATCCGGGAACTTCACCGCCACACCCAGGTGAACGGGCTCGGCCGACGGATGAGCATCGAGCAACTCAGGAATACCCGCCCGACCGACCAGAATGCACGCGTGCCGGTGCCGCGACGCCAGCACACACAACCGCCCCGCCTCCAGGTGGAACGCACTGGCATCCCGCCGCCCCGACAGCGGATGCAGCACCAACGTCACGTCATATTCGCGCCCCTGCAACCGATTGGCCGTATCCACGGTGACAGCCTCAGCACACGTCCCCCGCAGGGCAGTCCGCACAGCATCGGCCTGATCCCGATGCGCCGTACCGACCGCCACCCGCTCGACCGTCACCGGATGACTACCCGATTCGGAGTGCGCGGTAGCCCCCCGCTCGATCAGCCGAGCAGCGATCGCGGCAATCGCAGCCACCGCTTCCCGGTCCGTACGCAAAGTATGCCGAGCGGGCAATTCGTACCAGCCCCAACCGGATACAGCCGCTTCCTCCAACACCGCGTCGACCGACCCACCCATCCCGCGCGTGGTGAAATCCATACGCCGATCACCGAATCCGGTACCCGACTGGAATTCGGTGAAGGGATAGAACGCCTTCGACACCACCGGCGCCGCGGTCGCGGGCAGCCGCCACGACACCGGCAGCCGGTGGGTGGGGATGTTGTCGTTGTTGGCCAGCATCACGCTGACCGCACTCATGGTCGGATCCCAGGTGAGCCCGGCCCACCGCGCGGTCTCCACGGTCGCGAACGGATCCAACTGCCCCGGATCACCCACGAACAGCCCGCGCTCGAACCGATTCGCGATGCGCAACAACATGTCCGAGCGCATCTGGTACGCCTCGTCGATGATGGCGTGCGTCCAGGTGCCGTCGGTGATGGTGGCCCATTTGGCCGCGGTGCCGATCACGATCGCACGGTCCTCGAGGTCGCCGGGCTGCTTGGCGACCCGGACATTGCTGTGCCGGTCGACCCGGTCGCTCACCACATAGGCGGCACTGGACAGCCGCCCGATCCGCAGCGCGGGGTCGGCGGCGGCGAGCCGGTCGATGAGGTCGTCGACCTGCTCGTTGGTCTGGGCGACGATCATCCGCTGATCGCCGTCTTCCGCGAGCTGGCGGGCGGCGCGCACCACCAGCGTGGATTTGCCTGCCCCCGGCGGCGAGTCGACGACGATCGCGCGATGGGTGTCGTCGCGCAGGTCGGACAGAATTCCCGCGACGGCCTGGTCGGGTGTGGTCACTGCAGTTCTTCCCCGTCGTCGTCGGTCGGCGGTGTCCACTCCGGCGGCGGCCCGCCGTGGGTCCACGGAGTCTCTTCGCGTGCGGGCAGATTCAGCATTCCGTTGAACGGTGTCGGCTTGAACCGGGCGAACCCGAGCTCGTCGCCTTCCTCGGGCACCGTGCCCGGATCGGCGATCATCTTCCGCCCCATCCCGCCGGACAGTTCGAGAACCATGGTGTCCCCGTCGATGTCGACCACAAGCCCGGTCTGCTTCGGCCGTTCGACGCAGGTGAGTTCTTCACCGACCGCAGCGATGAATGGATCAGTGGTGCGAATGTGGATGTGCGGGCGAAGCTTTGGACGCGACCCCGTCCTATCCACTCGTTCCGGCTCACTGTGCACGACGGTGCCGCGAAAGGCCGCCCCGCTGACGCGATGTTCGAGCATGAGCAGCGGATCATCGAAAGCGCACTGCGCCTGCAAAGCCTCCAACGCCCGTTCGCGTTCCAACAGCCTGCGCACCGCGGGAACAGCGGAATCGCGGCGCGCCTGCGGAATACCTTCCAGCACGTCCGCGGCGAACCGGGAGAACGCACCCCGATCGTCGGTCCACCGATTCTCCACACTGGCACCTTCGGGCAACGCATCCAACAGCTCGATCGCACGCCACATCAACTGCCACGTCGGTTCGAGCTGACCACGCAGCGACCGCTCGAGCCGTTCGGCTGCAACAGATCTCGCCGAATCATCGGCGGCCGCGTTGTAGGCGGCGATCAACGGCGCGAGTTCTTCGTTGTCGAATCCGGGATCACTGGCCGGACCCGCAGGCGGCGACAACAACGGATCCTCCGCCAGCGCAGCAGCTTCCGCGCCGGTCAACCCCGCCGGCGGGTCGATCCACCCCAGCAGTGCCGCGAGATTGCCGTCCTCCAACGAGGATTGACCCGACGCCCAGTGCGCGGCCAACACCGACGTCATCGCGGGCAACACCGCCGAACCCGGATGCTCGGCCCGATCACCGAACCAGGTGAGCCAACGCCCCAGCAGCGGAATCGATTCCGGCACAGGGTGTTCCCCGTCGACCCGATGAAACCGCACCGAACGCCCCAGCAGCTTCAGGAAATTCACGCCGCCGGGGTTCGGCGTCCACATCTGCGGGGCGTCCAGGCACCGGGTGTAGGTCTCCCCCGCTTTGGTGGTGAGCTCTTCGGTCTCCACCAGATACGACGAAAGATACGGCAGCACAACATCAGCGAGCTGTTCGATGAAACGCAACCGCAGCACCCGGTCACGCGGCTGCGGCACCGTGAGCACGTTCTGATCACCGGGCGAGCTACCGATCATGATCGCCACCGGCGCCGCCGCCTCCCCCGCCAACCGCAACGGCACCGCCACCAGCGGCCGCTGCGCGAGGTGGATGTGCCGCATCGCCGCGGTCGCCTGCGCACGCCCCGCCCGCACCGCCTCGGCTTTGGCCAGCGCCGCCAGCACGCTCATCCGGCCATCTCCCAGCGCAGCCGGTGCGCGGTCCGCAGCATGGCGGTGATGTCGGCGTGTTCGGGTCCGGGTTCCAGTGTGCCGTCGGCCAATCCGAGCACGGTGTGCACGTTCTCGATCCCGCCCATCACGTCACACACGCCCCGCCCCAGCGCGTCCACCGAACCGCACACCCGCGCCTCGTCCCGGCACGCGAACGCCAACTCGCAACTGGACATGCATTCGGGCGCATAGCGGGCCGGGATCGCCGCGATGGTCTTCTCCAGGTTCTCCCCCGGTGCGAACGTGGCCTCGGGCGGCAATTGTTCGAGCAGTTCGGGAATCGCGGTGAGTCGGGTCAATTGCCGTGACACCACCGCGAGCTGTTTGCGCAGATCGACCATCGCGGCGGTCGGCCGGTTCGAGAAATCCTTCGCGCACACCAGAATCGCGTTGTGCGACACGATCTCCGGCGATTCCCCGATCTCGGTCATCAACTCACGCAACGCGATCACATACACCGCCGACTGTCGCGCCGCGGCCGCCACCTGTTCGGGATCGGCCTGCCCGTCGATCACCGGAAAGGCCTTGATCTCCACCACATGGAACTTGCCGTCCACCTGCACCGCGACCACATCAGGTTCGAGATAGGCGGTGGCACCGGCGATATCCAGCCGCAACATCGGATGATCGAACAGCGTCCCGTCACCGGCGGAGATCGTGCTCTTCAGCAGCTGCCTTGTGCGTTGATAGCGCACGGCATTGCCGGTGTTCTCGCCCACCGAATTCAGGTCGTGGTAGGCGACTTCGGGAATGGTCAGGCCCAGCGTGTCGCGCAATAGAGCCAACAATTCCGCGCAACCGTTCGCCTTCACCATCGCCTCGAAGGCATTGCCGCGAGTGATCGCGAACTGGGACTGACCGAATTGCGGTGGGAAACCCAATGATTGGGCGATCACGGTCTTGTCCACCGCGGCCGCGTCGAGCAGGGCACGGCGGGCACATCCGGGATTGGCCGTCAGCGCGGCGATGGTGCGGGCATTGTGCCTGGTCGCGGGGGTGTCGCCGCGCAACTGGTCCAACTGTGCTGCGAGAGTGCTCATTTCACCTCGATTCGTCGCCGATCGGCTACGCCGAGCCGAACACCGAATAGTTGTGCCGCCGGATCGGTGAGCTGATCCGCCGCCCGACGCGCGGCGGACAGCCGCTGCCGCGCGTCTTCGTCCTCGTGCACCGCCAGCTCGCGCCGCGCGGCCTCGATCACCGTCGCCGGATCCAGCGAATCCGGGGCACTGGAGATGCCGGGAATCGACACCGCGAGCCGCCACAGTACGCGCAAACCCGACGTTTCCCGCGCAGGCTGCGCCGAAAGATGTTCCGCCAACCGAATAGCGGAAATCAGCAGCCCCACCCGCGGACTCAACGGCCCCACCATCCGCTTTTCCAGCGGCCACGAACTCACCGCCATCAACCCCCGCGCGGGGGCGAGCAGATCGGTGGTCAGCGCCGCGCACAGGTAGTACGGACGCGCATACGGCGCCGACCGGAACGACCGTTCCTCGTCGCGTCGCAAACTGGTCAGCCGGGCGGGCAGCAGTTCACCGGAGAAGAACGCGTCATGGGTGGCCAGCACCAATTTCGGCGAGGACGGCACCGACAGCAACGTCAACGCGCGGTGCACGTGTTCACGCACCGGCACCCCCGGCGCTTCGGCCGGTTCTTCGGGCTCCGAGCCCAGAACGGCCGCGTCCCAAGCCAATTCGGCCCTGCGCAATTCCGCCCGCAATTGTCGAGCCGACGCCCGATCCCCACCCGCGGCGGCGCGGCGCACCTGCGCCCGCAAACCGGAGATGCGCTCCTCCAGCTGTTCCGCCGAGTCCATCACGCCACGGAGCGTATCCACAGCTACCAGTATTGTCCAGTAATTCCCAGTAATCCCCGACCATCCGGACTCGTGATGCGAGCCCCGAGCGCGACGGAATAACCTGGGGCAATGACAGCTGTTGCAGAACGCTCACTCGGACCGGAACTGGCGCGCACCGAAACCCTCGCCGCGGACACCGACGTGCTGGTGATCGGGTTGACGTCCTCGGAGAACGGACCGGCCATCGTGCCCGCCGACCTGTTCGGCGATGTGCTCACCGCGCAGGTCCGCGCGGAACTGCTGGACGCGCTGGGCTCGGTCGGTGCCAAGGGCAAGCCCGAGGAACTCACCCGCGTGCCCGCGCCGTCCGCGCTGGCCAACGTCGGCAGTGTGCTGGCGGTGGGACTGGGCGCGGCCGACAAGGTCGACGCCGAACAGGTGCGCCGCAGCGCCGGTGCCGCCGCCCGCTCGCTGGCAGGCACCGAACTGGTCGCCACCACGTTGTCGGGCATCGATCTGGGTGCCGCGGCCGAAGGCTTCTACCTCGGCGCCTACACCTTCCCCACGTTCAAAGCCAAGAGCGCGCCCAAGCCCGACGAGCAGCCGGTCGTGCGTGTCGAATTGCTGGTTCCCACACCGGAATTCGGCACCCTGGAACTGCTGCGCGCCCAGCTGGTGGCCGAGGCCATCGCCACCGCACGCGATTTCGTGAACACCCCGCCCAGCGCCCTGTACCCCGCCGAGTTCGCCGATCGCGCCCGTGTGCTCGCCGAGGCGGCGGGCCTCGAGGTCGAGATCCTGGACGAAAACGCGCTCGCCGCAGCCGGTTACGGCGGCATCATCGGCGTCGGCCAGGGCTCCTCGCGCCCGCCGCGGCTGATCCGCATCACCTACGCGGGCGGCCCGAAGAAGGTCGCGCTGGTCGGCAAGGGCATCACCTTCGACACCGGCGGCATCTCGATCAAGCCCGCCGCCAATATGGAGAACATGACGTCGGACATGGCCGGCGCGGCGGCGGTCATCGCGACCGTGCTGCTGGCCGCGCGGCTGGGTCTGCCGGTCACTGTCACCGCGACCGTTCCGATGGCCGAGAACATGCCCTCGGCTACCGCGCAGCGCCCCGGCGACGTGCTCACCCAGTACGGCGGTACCACCGTCGAGGTCATCAACACCGACGCCGAAGGTCGCCTGATCCTGGCCGACGCCATCGTGCGCGCGGTCGAAGACGACCCCGACTACCTCATCGACGTCGCCACCCTCACCGGCGCGCAGATGGTCGCCCTTGGCACCCGCACGCCGGGCGTGATGGGCACCGAGGAATTCCGCGACCGCGTCGCCGCGACCTCGCGCGAGGTCGGCGAGAACGGGTGGGCCATGCCGCTGCCCGCCGAACTGCGCGCCGACATCAATTCCAAGGTCGCCGACCTGGCCAATGTCGCACCGCACCGCTGGGGCGGCATGCTGTCGGCCGCGCTGTTCCTCAAGGAATTCGTGCCCGAGGGTCTGCCGTGGGCGCACCTCGACGTCGCAGGTCCGGCCTACAACACCGGCGGCCCGTTCGGCTACATCGGCAAGGGCGGCACCGGCGTTCCCGTGCGCACGCTGATCACCGTGATCGAACAGATCGGCGCCGAGTAGTCAGTCCCCCAGTTCGGCTTCGCGAGCCCGCCGCGCTTCGATACGGCGGCGGGCATCGAAGTCGCGCATCCGTTGCGGATATCCGGTGCGGTTCACGTCGTAGACCGGAATCTTCAACGCACCGGCCAACCGCCGCGCGCCCTTCTCGCCGACGATCCGACGGGTCCATTCGCCGTCGGAAGCGACCAGCACCGCTGTGACATCGGTCACAGTCGTCCGCGGTTCGATGAACGCCTCGACCCCACGCCGCGCCCGCGCCCAGTCCGCCAGCGCGCTCACCTCCGACGCGCCCGCCCGCGCGACTGACCTGCTCGCACCGCGCCCAACGCGGAAACGATCCAGCAAACCCATCCGGCCCGACCTCCTACATTCCGGCGGAATTCTGCTCACCGCCGTACATTCCATGGTGCCAGCTTCGCCCGGATCGCCGCCCTGCGCTACACCGGCGGCGAGCGAGTGCAAGGATGGTTGCCGGAACAAGAACCAACGTTTCCCGGGTGCTCCGCCGAGACCGGCGGGGTGGACGAAAGCCGCGACCCGCGACGAATGTCCGCCGGGTACACACTGCAGAGGAGTCAGAGGACATGGCCTTCTCCGTCCAGATGCCAGCCCTTGGTGAGAGCGTCACCGAGGGAACGGTGACCAGGTGGCTGAAGCAGGAAGGGGACACGGTCGAGGTCGACGAACCGCTGCTGGAAGTCTCCACCGACAAGGTCGACACCGAGATCCCGTCGCCCACCGCGGGCGTGCTCTCCAAGATCGTCGCGCAGGAAGACGACGTCGTCGAGATCGGCGGTGAACTCGGCGTGATCAGCGATGCCGACGAAACCCCCACCGAAGCCCCCGCGCCCGCCGCGGCACCGGCCCCCGCGCCCGAGCCCGCACCGGCTCCCGCCGCCGAGCCTGCCCCGGCCGCCGCGCCTGCCGCTTCCGCGGCTTCGGGCACGCCGGTGAAGATGCCCGAGCTAGGCGAGTCCGTCACCGAAGGCACCGTCACCCGCTGGCTCAAGGCCGTGGGCGACACCGTCGCGGTCGACGAGCCGCTGCTCGAGGTGTCCACCGACAAGGTCGACACCGAGATCCCTTCGCCGGTCGCGGGCACGCTGCTCGAGATCACCGCGCAGGAAGACGATGTCGTCGATGTGGGCGGTCAGTTGGGTGTGATCGGTAGCGGTCAGCCCGCCGCCGCCGCGCCTGCTCCGGCACCGGCTCCCGCCCCGGCACCGGCTCCCAAGCCCGCCGCCGCGGCGCCTGCTCCGGCACCCGCGCCCAAGCCCGCTCCGGCTCCGGCCCCCGCACCGGCACCGGCACCGGCCCCCGCGCCGGCCCCGAAGCCCGCTGCGGCTGCGAAGCCCGCCGCGGCCCCGGCCTCGTCGAACGGCAGCACCCCGTACGTCACCCCGCTGGTGCGAAAACTGGCCGACGAGAACAACGTCGACCTGTCGACCCTCACCGGTTCCGGTGTCGGCGGCCGCATCCGCAAGCAGGACGTGCTCGCCGCCGCCGAAGCCAAGAAGGCGCCCGCCGCACCGGCTCCGGCCGCTGCCGCAGCACCCGCGGCCCCGGCCAAGCAGTCCGCCGCCCCGAAGCTGGCCGCCCTGGTGGGCACCACGCAGAAGGCCAGCCGGATCCGGCAGATCACCGCGACCAAGACGCGCGAATCGCTGCAGTCCACCGCGCAGTTGACCCAGGTCCACGAGGCCGACGTCACCAAGATCGCGCAGCTGCGTCAGCAGGCGAAGGCCTCGTTCAAGGCGCGGGAGGGCGTGAACCTCACGTACCTGCCGTTCTTCGCCAAGGCCGTGGTCGAAGCGCTGGGTGTGCACCCGAACGTGAACGCCTCGTACAACGAGGACACCAAGGAGATCACCTACCACGCGTCGGTGCACCTGGGTATCGCGGTCGACACCGAGCAGGGTCTGCTGTCGCCGGTCATCCACAACGCCAGCGACCTGTCGCTGGCAGGCCTGGCCCGCGCGATCGCCGACATCGCCCACCGCGCGCGCACCGGCGGGCTCAAGCCCGACGAGCTGTCGGGTGGCACCTTCACCATCACCAACATCGGTAGCGAGGGCGCCTTGTTCGACACCCCGATCCTGGTTCCGCCGCAGGCGGCCATGCTCGGCACCGGCGCGATCGTGAAGCGCCCGGTGGTGGTGACCGACGAGACCGGCGGCGAGTCCATCGGCGTGCGTTCGATGGTGTACCTGCCGCTGACCTACGATCACCGTCTCATCGACGGTGCCGACGCGGGCCGGTTCGTCTCCACCATCAAGCACCGGCTGGAAGATTCGGCGTTCGAGGCCGATCTCGGCCTGTAGTCGAGGAATCGCATGAAGGTGGTCATTGCCGGTTCGTCCGGCTTGATCGGCACGGCGCTCGTCGCGGCATTGCGCCGCGACGGGCACCAGGTCTGTCGTCTGGTGCGTCGCCCCGCCGCCGCGCCCGACGAATACACGTGGGATCCCGCGCGCGCCCAGCTCGATGAGCGGGCGTTGCGCGGGGCCGACGCGGTGGTGAACCTGTGCGGCGCCGGTATCGGTGACCGTCGCTGGAACGGCGGCTACAAACAGTTGCTGCGCGACAGCCGCATCACCCCCACCGATGTGCTGGCCGCCGCAGTCGCCGCCGCCGGTGTCCCTACCCTGGTCAACGGCAGCGGCGCGCACTTCTACGGCAACGACACCGGCGACGCCATCATCGACGAAACCTCCCCTGCGGGAACAGGTTTCCTGGCCACGCTGTGTCGCGACTGGGAAGCCGCCACCGAGCCCGCGGTCGAGGCGGGCGTGCGCGTGGTGCTGGTCCGCACCGCCGTGGTGCTGTCACGTAACGGTGGAATGCTCAGCAAACTGCACCCCCTGTACTGGCTGGGCCTGGGCGGACGCCTGGGCAGCGGCCGCCAGTACTTTCCGTGGATCTCCCTCGATGACGAAGTGGGCGCGATCGTTTTCGCACTCACCCACCCCGAGATCTCCGGCCCGATCAACGCCACGGGCCCCGCCCCCGTCACCAACGCGGAATTCAACCGCGCCCTCGGCCGTGCGCTGAACCGCCCGGCCCCGTTCATCGTCCCCGGCTTCGCCCTGCACGCGCTGGTCGGCGAGCTGGCGGACTCGATCATGCACGGTCCTCGCGCCATCCCCGCCGTGCTGGAAGACGCCGGTTACACGTTCGCACATCCCACTATCGGCGCCGCTCTATCGGCCGCCGTCGGCCCACAGTGAGTTCTTCATGCTGATCCGCGACGCCGACAAGGCCGACCTGCCCGCCGTCCTGACCATCCACAACACCAACATCGCCGAGTCGACAGCGCTGTGGGACACCGCCGAAGTCGACCTCGACGACCGCCTCACCTGGTTCGCCGATCGCACCGCGGCCGGGATGCCGATCCTGATCGCCGAGATCGACGGCGAGGTGGCCGGTTACGCCTCCTACGGCCAGTGGCGCCCCAAGTCCGGCTTCCGCTTCACGATGGAGAACTCGGTCTACGTGGACAGCCGCTTCCATCGCCGCGGCGTGGCCACCGCTCTGCTCACCGAATTGATCACTCGCGCAACAGATTCCGGCCGCGTCCACGCCATGATCGCCGCCATCGAAACCAGCAACGCCGCATCCATCGTCCTGCACGAACGCTTCGGTTTCACCACCGTCGGACAACTCCCCGAAGTCGGCTACAAATTCGGCCGCTGGCTGGATTTGACCCTGATGCAACGCAACTTCCCCGTCGAACCCTGACCCGGGCCGAAAGGCGCGGCGACCAGCCTTCGCCACCATCCGCCGGTGGGCGTAACGTCGCAACGGTGAACGACACGCGCCCCACCGCGTCCGCTCGATTCGATACGACCCCGATCGTGGTCGAGGATCTCGGACTCATCGATTACCACGCCGCCTGGGACCTGCAACGGCAGACCGCCGATCAGCGCGCCGCAGCAGAAGGTGCCGACCGACTGTTCCTGCTCGAGCACCCGTCGGTCTACACTGCGGGCCGCCGCACCGAAACCGAGGACCTGCCCATCGACGGCAGCCCCGTGGTGCAGGTCGACCGCGGCGGCAAGATCACCTGGCACGGCCCCGGCCAACTGGTCGGCTACCCGATCATCCGACTGGCCGAACCCGTCGATGTCGTTCACTACGTACGTCGCCTCGAAGAGGCACTGATCCAGGTGATCACCGGTCTGGGCATCACCTGCGGTCGCGTGGAAGGCCGCTCCGGTGTGTGGCTGCCCGCCACCGAGCTGCTGGCCGAACGCAAGATCGCCGCGATCGGTGTGCGCGTGCAACGCGGCGTCGCCCTGCACGGCATCTCCCTGAACTGCAATTCCGCCCTCGACGGCTTCCAGGCGATCGTGCCCTGCGGCATCAAAGACGCGGGCGTGACCACTCTGACCCGCGAGCTCGGCCGCGAAGTCACCGTCGCCGAACTCAAGCCGCTGGTGGCCGCCGCGATTGTTGCCGCGCTCGACGGTGAAATTCCCGTCGCACCCCATGACATTGATCGCACCACCACCCCCGCCGCCGCGCAGGCCCCGAGCGTAGAGTCGGTCCGGTGAGTTCCGTAGACGCCTCTGCCCCCGCCGGACGCAAGCTGCTTCGCATCGAGGCGCGCAACTCCGAAACCCCGATCGAACGCAAACCCAGCTGGATTCGCACCCGCGCCACCATGGGCCCCGAATACACCGAGCTCAAGAGCCTGGTGAAATCCGAAGGCCTGCACACCGTGTGCGAAGAAGCGGGTTGCCCCAACATCTTCGAATGCTGGGAAGACCGCGAAGCCACGTTCCTCATCGGCGGTGAGCAGTGCACCCGCCGCTGCGATTTCTGCCAGATCGACACCGGCAAGCCCGCCGCCCTCGACCGCGACGAACCCCGCCGCGTCGCCGAGAGCGTCCAGTCGATGGGCCTGCGCTACTCCACCATCACCGGTGTGGCCCGCGACGACCTCGACGACGGCGGCGCCTGGCTCTACGCCGAAACCGTGCGCGCCATCAAGGCGATCAACCCCGCCACCGGCGTCGAACTGCTCATCCCCGACTTCAACGCCGACCCCGCCCAACTCGCCGAGGTCTTCTCCGCGCGCCCCGAGGTCCTGGCGCACAACCTGGAAACGGTCCCGCGCATCTTCAAGCGCATCCGCCCCGCCTTCCGCTACGAACGCTCCCTGGCAGTCATCACCGCCGCCCGCGAAGCAGGCCTGGTCACCAAGTCCAACCTCATCCTCGGCATGGGCGAAACCCCCGAAGAGGTCACCGAGGCCATGCGCGACCTGCACGAAGCAGGCTGCGACATCCTCACCATCACCCAATACCTGCGCCCGTCGCCCCGCCACCACCCCGTAGACCGCTGGGTCAAACCCCAGGAATTCGTCGACCACTCCAAGGTCGCCGAAGACCTCGGCTTCGCCGGCGTCATGGCAGGCCCCCTGGTCCGCTCCTCCTACCGAGCGGGCCGCCTCTACGCCCAAGCCATGACCCACCACGGCCGAGAAATCCCGGAAACCATGTCGCACTTGGCCAAGGAAGGCACAGCCTCCCAGGAAGCCAGCTCGGTCCTGGCCCGCTTCGGCAGCTGACTTAGAATAAGGGTCCCCTCACCCCCTCGGAAGGACCCATGTCGAAGTTCGAGAACGTCTCCGTGAACAAGAAGGCCAACGTCTACTTCGACGGCAAGTGCGTCAGCTACAGCCTCGAGTTGCCCGATGGCGCCTCGGTGTCGGTCGGCGTGATCCAGCCGTCGTCGCTGCGCTTCACCACCGGCGCACCGGAGATCATGGAACTGGTCGCGGGCCAGGCCAACGTGACACTGGCCGGCGAGACCGAGGCCGTCACCTACCGTGCCGGTGAGTCGTTCAAGGTGCCCGGCGACAGCGCCTTCGACATCGAGGTCGTCGAGACGATGCACTACGTCTGCTACTACGGCTGACGAATCCGAGCCGGGGCGACCACATCGGTCGCCCCGGCTCAGCTCTATTTGACCTGGAACTCGTCCTTGTACAGCCGGTTCGGCCGAGGCGCGGTGGCCTCGCTCAATTCCACCTGAAAGTCGCTGTCGCGCTTGGTCCGTGGCCGGTAGCTACCACCGAAGGTGATCATCACCGACCCGCCGACACTGTTCACTCCGCGTGCCGAACTGGTCTCCCGACCCGCGTTGAACACCGTGGCCACATCACGCCCGTCGTTGCCGACCGCGATCGTGCCGTCGTTGAAGAACTGGACGAACGTGCCGTTGTCCGCGCCCACGGTCGCGGCGATCGTGTGACCCTTCTCCGGGTCGAGCTCGAACTCCGCATCACACTGCTGCCGCCGATCCACCGGTCCGGGCGATCCGAGCGTGCGCCCGATCCCGAGCAGCACGGTCTCGCCGAGGGCGTTGTGCCGCTCGCGACCTTCTTCGGTCCATAAATGGCTGGTCGACCAAACCTTCACGCGCCCGTCATCGAAAAGCGACACCCGGTCGTCGGTGCCGTTGCTGATCAGATATTTCGCACTGTTGGGGGCCATACCCCCATCTTCCTCGCTTTCGCGGACCACGGTTACCGGTTCGCGGCCAAACTTCGCGATCGCGCCGTCAGTAGCTCTTGTGCGGCACCCCGACCGTGAGCCCACCGTCCACCACGAACTCCGCCCCCGTCGAGTACGACGACTCGTCCGATGCCAGATACGCCACCAGCGCCGACACCTCATCCGCGTCCGCCGCCCGCTTCAACGGAATCTGCAGAAAATCCGCCGGAATCCCCTCGGTCATCGGCGTCGAAATCAACCCCGGATGCACCGAATTCACCCGAATCCCCTGCGCCGCGAGCTCGAGCGCGGCGGACTTCGTCAACCCCCGCACCGCGAACTTCGTCGCCGTATACCCGTGCAGCCCAGGACTTCCCCGCATCCCCTCCACCGACGAGATGTTCACAATCGACCCACCGTCGGTCATCGCAGGCACCGCCGCCTGCATCCCGAGAAATGTCCCCGTCAGATTGATATCGATGATCCGCCGCCACTCGTCCAACGCGAAGTCCACGAGCCGATTCCCATTGACGATCCCCGCGTTGTTCACCAACACGTGCAGCCCCCCCGAACTCCTCGACGGCAGTCGCAACCACCGCACCCCACTGCTCCGGCTCCCGAACATCAAGGTGCCGATACACAACACCGAGTTCCTTTGCGACAGCGGCACCTTCGTCATCGAGCACATCCCCGATCACCACCGAAGCACCCTCAGCAACAAACCGCCGAGCGTGTGCGGCCCCCATCCCCCGAGCCCCACCACTGATCACCGCAACCTTGCCGGCCAACCGTCCCACCGCACAACCTCCTCATCGATGTCTGGACACCGTACGAGGACAACGGTTTTCGCGAGGCGATATGACGACCGCGGGCGAAGATCAGCAGGCGATGTTCGCCGCGCCGGACCCTTCGAACGAAATATGCACGTGGTCATAGTGATTCTGCGTCGGGCTGCCGCGATCCTCCATGAAGGACCAGCCGTTGCCGTCGTTGTACCGCTGCTGCCAGATCACATACGTGACCCCGAAGCGCGCCTTGTTGGCCAGCACGAAGTCCGCGATCGTGGTGCCCAGCGCGTAGTTCGACGTCATCACGTCCAGCGCCTGCCCCGCACCGTGGTCACCGTCGTAGCGACCGTGCGCACCACCGATATCGCTGACCCCGAACATCTTCTGCAGCAGATTGCCCACCTGCGCCACGTGCGGCAGAGTCCCGTTGAACTCCGTCCCGCACAGCACCTTCACCTTCAATGCCGACAGCGCCGCCATCTCGTCGTCGGCCCGCACGATCGGCGCCGCCTGCGGTGCGTCGTGGATGGGCGCGGCCGCGATCGGGTCGGGCTCGATCGCGGAGGTCGTATGCGGTTCGACCGAAGCCACCGCCTCGACGTCGGCACCGGGCCGCAACGTCATCAACAACATTCCAGGGATGGTGGCGGCCAGACTGCAGACAGCCAGCGGCATACGACTCTTGGGAGCCGACGGTTTGCGATGCGAAGCAGTCACGTTGTAGATCACCAGTCATTGTCGAGAACAGGTCACTGAAAGATTACGAAATGGTCGCGGAAAAGTCACGCCCAGACGCACACTACACAGTCGGACCAGCATCTATCACCGAACGCGATCCCGCAATCCTTGCGCCGCGTGTCGTTACAGTTGCCCCGACGGTGCGTCGCCGCCACCCGCGAACCCCGCTCGCGGCAAAGGTTGCTGACCTGCGATGCGTCGCCGATCCCCGTTGCTAGGGTCGAATCGTGAGCGACGCATCGGCCCCCGCGAGCCCGTTCGGCAATGTCAGCCCCTTCCGCGACACCCACCGTTCGCGTCGCCGAGCACCCCGCACCGACGTGGTGACCTTCGAAGTCCGCGTCACCCTCGCCGACACCATGCCCCCGGTCTCACGCACCCTCGCGGTGGCCTCGGACCTGTACCTGGACGAACTGCACGACATCATCCAAACCGCGTTCGGCTGGAACGACTCCCACCTGCACGGCTTCAGCAGCGACCCCCACTACTACGGCACCGATTTCGAGCAATACCTGTGCCCACAACAGGTAGACCTCGGCGACGCACCCGGCATCCCCGAAGAACAGGTGCGCCTGGACGAACTCCTCCGCAAACCCACCGACACCCTGACCTACTGCTACGACTTCGGCGACAACTGGCTCCACACCATCACCCTGAACCAGATCACCGACCGCACCCCCCACGACCACCGAGCCATCTGCCTCGACGGCGCCCGCCCCGCACCCGCCGAGGACAGCGGCGGCCCGCACGGTTACGAAATGCTCGCCGCCGCCAACGACCCCGAGCACCCCACCCACACCGCCGCCCGCAACCACATCGCCGAGCTCTACGGCCCCGAAACCAACCCCGCCGACTGGGCCCCCATCCCCCTCGACATCGACGCCGTGAACCACAACCTCACCACCTTCGGCACCGGCCCGACAACCCGCACCGGCGAACCGAGCACCCCGATCCCCGCCCCGCTCAGACCCCTACTGGCCGCGGCCCCCCACCCACTGCGCCGCTCGCTCCAACGAATGATCAACGCCGCCAACCTGACCGACCCCATCACCCCCGACCTGGCCGACGCCACCGAGTTCGCGAAACCCTATGTCCGACTATTAGATCGAATCGGCGACGGCGTAAAGCTAACCGCCGCAGGCTATCTCCCACCGGCAGTAGTCCACGAAATCTTCACCGACTTCGGCTTCGACAAATCCTGGATCGGCAAAGGCAACCGCGAAGACCACACCCCCCAGGTAGCCGACCTCCGCCAATCACTGACCCGCCTCGGCCTACTACGCAAACACACCGGCAAACTCCTCCCCACCAAACTAGCCACCACCACCCACCACAACCCAATCCTGCTGTGGCACCACATCTCCCAACGCTTCCCCGCCATCGCCGGCCCACCCCCACGCACAGACCGCAGCTTCGAACACGAGGCCCTAGCCCTCCTGATGCTGGCCATAGCCACCAACGCCACCCACCCCCTGAACACCATCGCCCCCACCCTCACCGCCGCCGGCTGGCGAATCCACGGCGACCCAGTCACCCCCCTCACCGCCTACGCCCTGATCCGCCCCACCATCGACCTACTGATCCACAGCGGCCACCTGATCCCCCACACCCACTACGACCCCTCCCCCACCGTCAGCGGCCCACCAGCCCGCGACTTCGCTAGGGCGGTGCTGGCCGCGACCCTCTGATCCGTCCGAATCGCGCCCGTTCAACTCGTTCCTTCGATCGCCCACAAGGATCCGACCCAGTCAGCATTCCGGCGGTGAGCCCCTGGTTGCATCCTCACGACGTACAATTGCAAGTGGGATATACGTTGCGAGGCAACATATTCGACTTCTGACCAGGGGGATTGATGTCGACTGTCGACGACAGGATTGTGATCGCGGCAGGCTGGCTACACGCCAACGTCGTCCGCGTCGACGACGCGCACGCGGGTTGGGGTTGGTCGCCGGACGTGGCCCCAAATCCCCAGGACACCGCCGAGGCAGTCTGTGCATTGACCGCCGCCCAAACACACGAGCCGGTCCACCTACTGGCGCCCACCCTCGACGTACCGGAAAAGCCCAGCGTCACGGCGCTACTACGCCTGGGCAGCGTCACCCATGCAACCCAGGGCGAGTGGACCTTCCAGTCACCTGTCGACGCGGCGTGGCGCCTGCGTGCGCTGGTCGCGCTGAGCGCGGGTGAAGCCTTCCCGGACATACTCCCGTATCGCCAGGCACTTCTCACCGCTCAGGACGCTCATTCGGGCGGTTGGCCGATGTCCGACGGGATCTCCTCGATCTCAGTCACGTCTACGACGGCAGCGATCCGGGCACTACTGGAACTCCCCGACTCCGACACCGAAGCTGCCACTGCCGTCCGTCGCGGCTGCGACTTCCTCATCAACGCACTGCTGCACGACGATCCTCACGCCACCACCAACTTCGCCACCGCGAAGATTGCGTGCCTTCTCGGTACCGGCCCCCTCGCGGAAATGAGCAACCCGCGCATCACACGAGCACACGCGCGGGCGGTCGACCACGTGCTGAACTACCTGGAGACCGCACCGGGCACCCTCGAGGAGGAGCCGATTCGTCGTGGCAACGTCACCCAAACCTGGTACCACGCAACGCTTCCACAGTCGATCATGGCTTTGTCGACCTCGCGAAAGCAGCTGATCTTCCACCCCGCGTTCAGAAGCGGCTTCACCGAACTGCTGGATTACCAGCAACTTTCGCCCACACACCGTGATCACGGCGGGTTCAAGACCTCCCGGGGCGGCATCATCACGTCGTACGCGACTGCCCAATCGATCCACGCGTTGATCCAAGTGAATGCCGAAGTGCGCCAGCGGGTCAACCCCGGCACCGTCTTCGACATGCTGTGCGACGTCAATAGCAGCCACCACACCGATCCGCAGAATATCTCCCCATCGAAGCTGCCGCCGATCCGAATGAACAGCTCGGCGGGCGCCGCGATCTTCGGCATGGGCCTGGCGGCCGGCCTCACCATCATCTTCCTCGCGTTGATGTTCGACGAGGGCATTCTCGTCCCCCTGGGAAAGCCAGGCAGCCGGGCTCTCATATACTGGGGCACAGCCTTCATCTCGGTCGGTCTCTATTGCTGGGCAGCAACCCGATTCCATCGGCTCACCAGGGGCAAGATGGTCTCGCTGGTCGCCGCGATCTTCACCGCAGGTATCTTCCCCTTCTTGGCGTTCCTACTGACATAGGGTCCGCTCGATCGGCGGCACCGGGCTGCATAAAAGCAACACGTTCTGCAGTTCCCTGGCGTTGCTATCGCGCGCAATTGTTAACTCCGGCAAACGCTTCCGGTACGAACACCCGCGTAGAATTGCAACCATGATCACTGGCGGCTGGGTCAAGATCTGCGGTGTGAGATCTCCGAGGGACCTGGAGGTCGCTCTGTCCAGCTCACCTGACGCCATCGGCTTCATCTGTGGCGTTACGCACGAAAGCGAAGACGCCCTGACTGTCGCTGAGGCCATCGAGCTGTCGCGCCAAGCGAGGCTCTGCTTTCCCGAAATTGGCCGGGTGCTTGTCACCCATCTCGAGGATGCCGAAGCCATTCTGGCCCTGGCCGCTGCGATGGATGCCGAAATAGTACAAATTCATGGCCTCGTCAGCATTCAGACAGTCAAGGACGTATACGACCGCGCACCTGACCGCCTGATCATCGTCCGGGCCGTTCATGTGGACGGGCCCGAGTCAGTCCACAGAGCCATCGAAGTTGCGCCTTACTGTGATTGGGTGCTACTCGATACCCGAACGAGTAATCGACTCGGAGGTACTGGGGAGACCCACGACTGGACGATCAGCCGCCAAATCGTGCAGCGTCTCGCTGGTACGCCGGTAATCCTGGCCGGGGGCCTCACCGCAAACAACGTCTGTGAAGCGATTTCGGCGGTCAACCCGTTCGGCGTCGACGTCAACACTGGTGTCGACGATGCGTGCGGTGACAAGAGCGGCGTGGAGACCCGCGCTTTCACACGACTTGTCACGATGCGATTCATTCCGGGGGAGCATGACCAGGCGTGATGGACCCCTGGGTCCAGGACGGCTGGCGTTGAACCTGCAATGCGGCGGCAATCGCCAGACGAAAGATGCCGAAACCTGCCGATCACAACATCATTGGCCAACTCACGCACTGTGCTGTTGTCATCGACATGAGCCATCACGAACCGTCCGAGAGTTGCCGGGGTGTCACCTTTTGCCCATCGAAATCGCTCCGCGAGTTCAGCCGCCTCGGCGACCGAACCAGCCTGATTCAACCGGCCCGGTAGGCGGGCTGCGTCTCGTGGCCCATTCGGCGGTCACGAAAGATCAGGACCCCGGTGGTGAGGGTGAAGTAGGAGCTTGACGCTCAGAAACCGCAGGGCGGCCGCTGGCCGGCGGTACGGCTCGGTGACCACCGCGATCGGTGCGGGCGCTTCTCGCACGAGAGCCGCTGCCCGCAGGAGGCGAGTGCTCGGTGATCGATCGTCACCCGTCAACAGTGAAGCGGGAGAGGCGTTTGCGGGTCTTGCCGGGTGACACCGAGCGTCACGGGTACCCACAGGGTTTCACAGTCGATAGGATGAAGGCTGTGCGCGATCCGCGCACCCGATCCCCGGAGGTGTCCTGGCGTGGCTGAGCCCTGGCTGTCTGCTGAGGAGATCGCCGCTCACCTTGGCATCACAAAAGACACCGTCTACGACTGGATCGCCGACAAGAAGATGCCGGCTCACCGTGTGGGCCGACTCTGGAAGTTCCAGACCAGCGAGATCGACGAGTGGGTGCGTGGCGGCGGGGCCGCTCCAGAGTCTCACGAGCGCGACGACAAGGCCGACACGTGATCGCCCGCGCCGCTCGTCGGCCAACGTGTCGGAGGGTTGACGTATCCTGATCGACTCACCATTTTCCAGAGGGGGTGTCCCGTGAGCAGCAGCTCGCCCGCGTCGTCGCGCTACGCACTGTCGTTCACGACCGGCGGCCTCCTGGAGCGAGAGGCCGCAGTCCTGGCACCCGTGTACGCCGAGCATCGCGACTGGGCGAAGGTACGCGACATCGCCGTCGAAGAGAATCTCCTTCAAACGCGCACTCGCAGCACGGGTGTCCGTCGAGCGCGAGAGGCCGTCAACCGCCTATCGGCGCTGTCCGACCGTGAGGTCGAGATCCTCACCGACGTCACGGCCTCCGAGCGCGGCCACCTCATGTGGGCAGCCGCGTGCCGTCGCTACGACCTCATCGGGGAGTTCGCCGAGGAAGTCCTTCGTGAGCGCTTCCTCACCTTGGCGGGTGCCGTGTCCTACGAGGACTACGACTCCTTCTACCGCACCAAGGCCATGTGGCACGACGAGCTGAACGAGGTGACCGACCTCTCGTACAAGAAGCTCCGGCAGGTGGTCTTCAAGATGATGGTCGAGGCAGGGCTGCTGACGGCGAAGGGCGCCATCGAGCCCGCTTTTCTCTCCGCGCGCGTCGTCGAATGCCTCACCCACCGCATACCGAGCGACATCCGCTTCTTCCCGACGAGGGTGGTCTAATGCCCCTGCACTCCAAGACGACACTGGCTCAGCACGAGGAGCACCTGTTCAACGTGCTCAGCAGCGAACGATTCCTGAAGATGGAGGGCCTCGGCAACGAGGTCGCCCACTTCGTCTACGACTATGACCCGGCCTGGGCGCTCGACGTCGCCCAGGCCAAGAAGCGCATCAAGACCAAGCTCGACACCGAGCTGGGCATCAAGGTCTTCGAGATCAACCTCTACGACCTGTGTGTCGAGTTGCTCAAAAAGCGCAATGTGTGGGATCGCGTCCTTGCTGCTGAGCCGACGAAGGACAAGCCCGAATTCCTCAAGATGCTGCAGAACATGCTCGACCCGGAAAGGCATCTCGCTCCGGCGATCAAGGAGCGCATCGCGGACGAGTCGTTCCAGATCCTGTTCCTCACCGGAATTGGCGAGGTGTTCCCGTTCGTGCGTTCACACACAGTGCTGAGCAACCTGCAAACCGTCGTCTCGGATAAGCCGATGCTGATGTTCTTCCCCGGACGGTACGAGGTGTCGGCCACCCAGGGCTCAGCACTGGTGCTGTTCGCCCAGCTCAAGGACGATTCCTTCTACCGTGCCAAGCGCATTCTCGACCAGGAAGCATGATGCGATGAAACTCAACGAGATCTTCCACAAGGACATCACCCGCTCGATCGGGGGCGTCGTCCAGGCCGACGATGCCGACCACCTGGGCATTGAGGTCGAGGAGTATGTCTTCACCAACGACGCCGCGAAGGGTGTTGCGCCGTTGCTGGAGGAGTACACCAACTACACGGACTCCAATGGTGTGTGGATCTCAGGCTTCTTCGGTTCCGGTAAGTCCCACCTACTCAAGATGCTCGCGCACCTCCTCGGCGACGTCGAGGGTCAGGCGTTCCCGCGCGAAAAGGTAAGCGAGAGTTTCCTCGGCAAGACCGACGATGCGATGCTCATTGCTTCGCTGAAGAAGGCTGCGGCTATCCCCGCGAAGAGTCTGCTGTTCAACATCGATGTGAAGGCGACCTTGATCGCCAAGGACCAGACCGACGCCCTGCTCAAGGTGTTCGTCAAGGTCTTCGACGAAAGCCGCGGCTATTTCGGCAACGACGGTGCCGTCGCCCGCTTCGAGGAAGATCTGGACAAGCGCGGCCAGTACGACGCCTTCAAAACTGTGTTTGCCCAATACGCCGGCATCGACTGGTCCCAGGGGCGCGAGCAGACCGCGTTGGAGGGCCACAACATCGACAAGGCGTTCGCCGAGGTCAACGGCGAGGCGAACACCGGCATCATCGACAAGTACCAGAACTCCTACGCCGTCTCGATCGAGGATTTCGCAGCATCGGTAAAGGCATGGATCGACAAGCAGGAGCCCGGCTTCCGGCTCAACTTCCTCGTCGACGAGGTCGGCCAGTTCATCGCCGATGACGTGAAGCTGATGCTCAACCTCCAGTCGATCGCCGAGTCCCTCAACACCAAGTGCAAGGGATTGTCCTGGGTCTTTGTCACGTCGCAGGAGGACATGGACAAGGTCATCGGCGACCGAACCAAAGAGCAGGGCAACGACTTCTCCAAGATTCAGGCCCGGTTCAGTACGAAAGTGAAGCTGACCAGCCAGGACGTCGAAGAGGTCATCAGCAAGCGTCTGTTGGAGAAGAACGATGCAGGCGCGGCCGAGCTTGAGTCAATTTACGCCAACGAAGCCGCGAACTTCCCGACGATCTTCAACTTCGTCGACGGCGCGAAGTCGTACCGCAATTACGTGGACGAGGCCCGCTTCGTCAACACCTACCCGTTTGTCACCTACCAGATCCCGATGTTCCAGGCGGCCATCGAGGGCCTGTCCGACCACAACATGTTCGAGGGCAGAAACAGCTCGGTGGGCGAGCGGTCCATGCTCGGGGTGGTGCAGGAGGTTGCCAAGCACATCGGCGGCGAGCAGATGGGCTACCTCGCGACCTTCGACCAGATGTTCGCCGGAATCAGCGCGGCGCTGAAGTCGGCGACCCAGAGCGCGGTCCTCCAAGCCGAAAAGCACCTGCCAGACCCTGACTCCGACGTCACAATCCTGGCCAACCGCCTGCTGAAGGCGCTGTTCCTGGTCAAGTACGTGGACACATTCAAAGCAACGCCCCGCAATCTGACCGTGCTGGTATACGACCGCTTCGGGCTCGATCTCACTGGTCTGGGCAAGCAGGTGCAGGAGGCACTCAACCTTCTGGAGTCGCAGTCCTACGTCCAGCGCAACGGCAACATCTACGAGTACCTGACGAATGAGGAACAGGAGATCGAGAAGGAAATCAAAGGGGTCGACATCGACTCCTCCGAGGTGTCCAGCAAGCTCTTCCGGTACCTCTCGTCCGACATCCTCAAGACTAACAAGCTCAGATACGCGAAGAACGGACAGGACTTCCCGTTCGGCTACAAGCTCGATGACATCGTGCAGGGCAACCAGCGCGAGCTGACCATCCACTTCATCACGCCGGAGACGAGTTACAGCGACTCGGAGATCGCCGCGCAGAGCATGGGCAGGGACGAGCTCCGGGTGTTCCTCGGTCGCGACAAACGCCTGTTGGCGGACCTGCGTCTGCTGCTGAAGACCGAGAAGTACACCAAACAGCGCACGAACTCGGGCGCGACGCCGTCGGTGCAAGCGCTCCTCCAGTCGAAGCAGGTGCTCAACGCGGACCGCGAGAAGGATCTCATCGAGCGCCTTCGCCAGGCGGTCGGCAAGGCGCAGCTGGTCATCAACGCCGCCGAAGTCACCTCAAACTCGCAGGACGCCCTCACCCGCGTGGCGGATGGGTTCCAGGAACTCGTCAGCCGGACCTACACGAACCTCGGTCTACTCGGCGGCAAGGTGTACCCCGAACAGCAGGTCGCCGGTGCGGTCCAGGACGACCAGGGGCTGTTCAGCGCGGGAAACCTGAGTGTTCTCACCTCCCCGGGCACCGAGATGGAGTCCTGGATCCTCACTCAGACGGGTCTGGGTGAGCAGGTGACGATCAAGAAGGTCGTCGATCGCTTCGAGCGCAAGCCCTACGGCTGGGATCTCGGCTCGATCGAGGTGGTGTTGGGTTGGCTCGTCGGCACCGGCAAGGTGGCGCTGAGCGTCGACTCCAACCCGGTCGTTCGCACCGAGGCAGCAACCCTGATCCGAAACACCGGCAAGCACCAGCACACCGTCGTGGCACCCCAGAAGTCATACGACCAGACGAAGGTCGCCGCGTTCAAGAAGTTCTGCGCCGACTTCTTCGACGAGGGTGCCGTGCCGAGCGACCCCACCGAGTTGGCCCGATTCGGCAAGGACAAGCTCGCGGCCAGGCGCGATGAGCTCAATGCCCTCGTCTCCAGCAGTCGGTACTCGTTCGTCAGCCAGCTCTGCGACGTCGTCACCATGCTCGATCACGTTGTCGGCAAGACGGTGGACTGGTACCTCAGTGATTTCGACAAGGCCGACGAGCTGCGCGAAGCCAAGGAAGAGTTGATCGACCCGATCAGGTCCTTCCTCAAGGGCCAGCAGGCCAAGATCTTCGACGACGCGCAGGCCCTCTTGACCGCCAATGCTGGGAACCTTGGCTACCTGCCTGGCAGTGCCGATTCGGTCACGGCGCTGCTCGCCGATCCCAATGCCTTCCGCGGCAGCAAGATGAACAAGCTCAAGGTCGCAGCCGACGCCCTGCGGGGGCAGATCGATGACGTCGTTGCCGAGAAGCGCGCGGACGTAACCGCAGCGATCGAGGGCCGCAAGGCGGAGATTCTCGGCAGTGTCTACTACGCCGCCGCCACCGCCAGCGCCCAGGACAGTGTGATCGGGCAGATCGACTCGATCGTTGCGCGACTTGTCGGCGAGACTCAGATCGCGCTCATTCTTCAGACAGGTTCAACATTCGAACAGGACGACTACCCGGTGCTGCTGAGCCGACTCGTCGAGTCTCAGCAAGGCGGGGGCGACAATAAGACGGCGCCGAAGCCGATGGTGTCGGTCAAGACGATCCAGGTCTCGGGTGTTTCCGGTGTCCTCGAATCCGAAACCGACATCGACAACTACCTCGCCGCACTGCGCGACGCGCTTGTCGCCACCCTCAACGACGGAAAGCGAATCACGCTCTGATGGACACCGCCCCGCTCAAGTCCTTCGCCACCTCGGCGCGTACGGAACTCATCCGTGAGGTAGGTGCGCGGATCATCGCGGTCCTCCCCCAAGGCTCACCTGAGCGCGTCGAGCAGCCCCGGGCAGTGGCTGCGTTGGAGCGTGCCATCGCCCGGGCGGGCGGAGGTGACAAGGGCAAGGCGCATGTGGCTGACAAGGTTGCCTATACGTGGTTCAACCGCATCATCGCCCTACGCTTCATGGATGCCAACGGCTACACCGGCATTGGTGTGGTTTCGCCTGCGGCCGATCAAGTCGGTCAGCCCGAGGTGCTAGCCGCAGCCAAGCGTGGCCAGATCGATGGTGGGGTGGTCAGGGGAACGGATGCCGCGACCATCACGGGGCTGCTCAACGGCACCCGCCCGCCGCGTACCGGCACCGACGCTCAGGCGGAGGCGTACGCGTTGCTCCTCACGGATTATTGCCGTTATTGGAACAGCGCAATGCCCTTCATATTCGAGCGCGAAGGCGACTACACCGAGTTGCTCATCCCGGCCAATCTTCTTGCTGAAGACTCGGCCCTGAGTCGCTCCGTGAAGGTGCTTACGCAGGACGTGTGTCGGGATGTCGAGGTCATCGGCTGGCTGTACCAGTTTTACATCTCGGAGCGCAAGGACGAGGTCTTCGCCGGGTTCAAGAAGAACAAGAAAGCCGGTGCCGACGAGATCCCCGCTGCCACTCAGCTTTTCACCCCGCACTGGATCGTCCGCTACCTTCTTGAGAACTCGGTGGGCCGCCTGTGGATGCTCAACCGCCCTGAGTCTCGTCTCGTCGACCAGATGGACTACTACATCGCCCCGGTTGACGAGGAGACCGACTTTCTCGAGATCACCACGCCGGAGGAGCTGAAGGTCATTGACCCGGCATGCGGTTCGGGCCACATGCTCACCTACGCCTTCGACCTCCTGTACGAGATCTACGAGGAGGAGGGCTATACGCCGTCGCAGATCCCGGGCCTGATTCTCACGAACAACCTCTACGGCACCGAGATCGACCCGCGAGCAGGTGCATTGGCCGCGTTCGCCCTGACGATGAAGGCCGCGGCCAAGCGCAAGCTCTTCCTCAAGAATGCGGTCGAGCCGAATATCTGTGTCCTTGAGCCCATCACTTTCGCTCCGCACGAGCTGGACTACCTCGTCACCAAAGACGGAGACCGGCACGCGGAGGAGGCGTTCTGGAACCAGTTCGCCGAGGCCGACACCTTCGGCTCCCTCATCCAGCCCAACCCCGACCTGACGGTCCGGCTCGCGAAGCACCTCGCGACGCTCGACGGCGACGGCGACGGCGACCTCCTCGGCCTCGGTGCTGTCGACCGCGCCCAGCGCATCATCGACCAAGCTACATGCCTCACGCGTGACTACGCGGTGGTCGTCGCGAACCCGCCCTACATGGGCAGCAAGCAGATGAACGCCCTGCTTTCACAGTTCATGAAGGACGAATACCCGGACGTGAAGTCCGATCTCTTCGCTGGCTTTATTGAGCGCTGCACCAATCTCGCCGGGCCGCGAGGAGCGGTGGCGATGATCACGATGCAGTCCTGGATGTTCCT
Organism: Nocardia sp. NPDC058666; assembly: GCF_042714895.1. Taxonomy (NCBI): domain Bacteria; kingdom Bacillati; phylum Actinomycetota; class Actinomycetes; order Mycobacteriales; family Nocardiaceae; genus Nocardia; species Nocardia sp. NPDC058666. The sequence continues at coordinate 43,116 of NZ_JBHXRY010000007.1, read as the reverse complement.
CAGCTCGTACGAAAAGCTCCGAGCCTCACTCCTTACGAAGCAGCGAATCGCTTCGATGTTGCATCTTGGTGCTCGCGCCTTCGACTCGATCGGCGGCGAGGTCGTGTCCTCGACTGCGTTCGTCCTGGTGAACGTGCCGACGGATAATCGGGGCGCTGCTCGGAAGCAGGCTGGCACCTTCATCCGCCTCGTCGATGGGACCTCCGAAGCGGAGAAGATCGCTGCGCTCAGCGCCGCCCTTGAGGTTCGGGCCAAGGATGCGGGTCTCCACCTGGCGTCGGACGCCGATTTCGCAGCCATCCCCGGCTCTCCGATCGTTTACTGGCTCAGTGAAAAGATTCGGGCAACTTTCCGCGTCGGTAAGCCGCTTGGTGAGGTCAGCTCTCCGCTTGTGGGTCTGCGAACCGGGGACAACGCCCGTTTCATGCGCCTGTGGTGGGAGGTAGCCAGCAGCCGATCAAGTTTTGCCTGTGACTCATTGCGCGCGGCCGAAACGGCTGGTGCGAGGTGGTTCCCTTACAACAAAGGCGGCGCGTTCAGGCGCTGGTACGGCAACCACGAATACGTCGTCAACTGGGAGAGGGATGGGCGGGAAATCGAGGAAGAGCTCGCGAGGAGATACCCATACTTGGTACCAGCGGGAAAGACCCTCGTCCGGGGCCAGGGTCGCGACCGCTACTTTTCACCGTCTGTGTCATGGTCCGACATCTCGTCAGGCGCGCCCTCATTTAGGCATTTCCCGAAGGGCTTCATTCATGGCAACAAGGGCAACTCTATATTCGGTCCGACGTCGCTGCAAGATCGCCTTCTCGCGGTAATGAACGCTCCCTGCGCGACGGTGATCCTGGAAGCGCTGACTCCCACGATGACTGCCTCCGTCGGCGATGTAGCTAAGACCCCCGTTCCAGACGCGATCGCGGATCTCCCACCGTCAACGACACAAGCGCTGGTTGCAACCGCAAAATCCGACTGGGACGAATTCGAGACATCGTGGGGCTTTGAGCGGAACCCACTCATCGCAGCCTTCGGAGGTGCTTAGTTCGCTTGGCTGCCGGCTGAGGCCATACACAGGGTAACCAGCGAGTTCTCCTGAAAGCTCCATGAGGTCTCGGCAGAGTCCCAATCGTCGACGGAGTTTGACTTCAGCTGTGCAACGATAGGAGTGAGCACGCCGGTGTCAGCCCTATCGATCAACCATGGAAGCGATCGTATTTGCCCAACCTCGAAGTTTAAGGTAGGCGCCAGCGCTGCCATCATATGGTTTACAGTTGAGGAATTTGCAAATCCAAGAACTGAGTCAAGGTCGTCGTCGCCCGTTACTGCAACAGCGGCGTCAGTGAAGATGAATCCGCGATCGTGCGCCCTGAAGGATATTCCTCCGGAGGAGATCTTCGTACAGGCGATGGACGGCCTGAATCTCGTATGAATATTCCTTGGCGTGGAGCCAGCGAAGTCGATAACCGCTTGGCCGTCATCGCCCCAGAAGATGACCCAGTCATTGTTGCCGTACCACCGACGGAAATCGCCTCCCTTATCGCTCGCTTGCCAAGGCCGCGTTGGTGTTGTGGTGTTGTGGTCACGACTGAACTCCGATCCGCAACGACTCACCTCCCACCACAAGCGGAGAAAGCGTCTGTTGTCTCCTGTTGTGATTCCCTGGGCGACGCCGTACGTAACCCCTAGCGCGCCGCCATCTCCCGCCCTAGCGAAGACCGCGCGCATCTTTTCACTGAGCCAGTAAACGATCGGAGAGCCGGGGATGGCCGCGAAGTCAGCCTGCGGCACGACGTGGCGGTTGTATGTGCCGTCGAGAAAGAGCGCCTCGATCGCGGAGACCGACCTGACATCGACGTGCTGCTCGAAGAGGCGACGATAGACGCCCTTCGCCGTCCCGGCCGGCGCGTTGTTCATGACGAACGCGACCGTGCCGAAGTCCGACCCGAAGATGCCTCGTCCAAGGTGGACCATCGACACAATCCGCTGGTCCCGAAGCAGGTCGTGCCGCAGGTCTTCAAACGACTTCAACGACATCCACGACGGGAGGTTGATCATCGCCCAAACGCCGCCACTACCAGTCGTCAATTTCTGTGCCCGGACCATGAACGCCGTCATGAGATCCGACTTCGCGGTCGGGTATTCGTCCTTCATGAACTGTGTTGAGGTAAGCCCGTCTCGCCGCTGCTTTGACGACGTCTTGCGGCCTACGCCGCCGTCGGTGTCTCAGGGAGCAGCGTGCGGAATGGCTACCCCGATGGCTACCCCTGGCCAGGAGGCGGAGGTGACCATAGGGGATGCCAAAATCAAAGCAGCGCAGCAAAGGAACAGGCTCCGTCTACCAGAACTCGCGGGGGCAATGGGTGGCGACCACCGAAGTCGGCTGGACGGCTCGAGGAACCCGGCGTCGACTCACGTTGAAGGCGCGGACCGAAGCCGAGGTCTGTGCCAGGCTCGCCGAGGCACACCGACGGATCGCGGCTGAGGGTCCTGCAGCGACATTCGCCACCGTCACGATGAAGCGGTGGGCCGACCAGTGGCTCGCCCAACGCCAGCGGATCGTGCGCCCGGGCACGTTCATCTCGGACCGCTCAGCGGTCCGCAGGTGGATCGTCCCGACCATCGGGCACCTGCGGCTCGACGCCCTGACGCCATCGGACATCCGCAGGGTAGCGGCGTCTCAAGAGGAAGCCGGGCTGGCGCTCGCCACGATGCAGCGCACTTACGCCGTGCTGAGCAAGCTCCTCGCCGATGCGGTCGCCGACGGGTACCAGGTCTGTCAGCGTGCGCGGGAGACGCCTGGCCCCGGGCATGGGCACTCACCGAGACAGCCGCTCTGTGTCGCCGACGCGATGAAGATCCTCGCCGTGGCCGCCGACCGGCCCGACGCGTCACGCTGGGTAGCAGCCCTCGTAGGAGGCCTTCGCCCGGCCGAGGCGCTCGGCCTGACCTGGGACATGATCGACCTCGACGCTGAGACGATGGCGCTTGCCTGGCAACTCAAAGCACTGCCGTACGTCGAACACCGGAATCCAGATAGCGGTTTCCGCGTCCCCCGCGGCTTCGAGCATCGCCACCTGCACGGCGCTTACCACCTCGTGCGCCCAAAGACCCGCGCTGGCAGTCGCGTCATTCCGCTCGTCCCTTGGCTCGTCGTCGCACTCAGGACGTGGCGGACGCAGTCGCTGTCGCCTCACGGGCTGGTCTGGCCTCGAGACGATGGAACTCCGCGATCGGCCGAGTTCGACCGAAAGCAGTGGTACGAGCTCGCCGAGCAAGCGAAGGTCACCGTGCCACTCCCGGACGGCCGGAAGCGCCACCCGCTGCTGTACGAGGCTCGCCACACGGCCGCCACCCTGCTGCTCGCCAACGGAATCGACGAGACCACCATCAAGGCTGTGCTGGGACACTCCTCAGTGCTCAGTACCCAGTCCTACCTCCACACCGACCGGACGAGGACCCGAGCGGCGCTCATGGCGTCTGCGGAAACGCTGGGCCTGGCGGGTAGTGTTGGCACACGCACATCGGCTACCCCAATGGCTAACCTTCCGTGTCCGGCCGTGGCCGACAGGGGAATTCGAGATACCGGCGATCCTTCGTGAGGCACAGTTGAAGACACTTGAACAGACCGTTGCGCAGCATCGAGAAGAGTGGGCCGAGCGCTCACTCGCCCAGCAACAGCTGGAGATCGCGAACAACGAGGCTGTCGCGAAGCTGTACGGGCTCGAGGACGAAGTCCCGTCGTATGTGCCGCTGGAACGGGTGTCGCTGACGAACAACTCCGCATTCCGCTGGCCGAACAAGACGCCCGAAGAGCGCGACGCCCTGTTTGCCCAGTCCGCCATCGTCGACCTCATCTCCTACGCTGTCGGCTGCATGTTCGGTCGCTACAGCCTGGACAAGCCAGGCCTCATCCTCGGCGACCAGGGATCCACCCTCGACGACTACCTCACGAAGGTCCCACACCCGACGTTCGCGCCGGATGACGACAATGTCGTTCCGATCGTGGACGGAGATTGGTTCGAGGACGACATCGTCGAGCTGTTCCGCCAGTTCCTCCGTGTCGCGTTCGGCGAGCAGCACTTCGAGGAGAACCTGCGGTTCGTCACCGCGACTCTGAGTTCGATCACCGGCATTCGGACGCTGCGGGACTACTTCATCAAGACCACTGCGCGCGGGGCGGCATCAAGGTTCTACGACGACCACGTCCAGCGCTACAAGAAGCGGCCGATTTACTGGCTCTTCGCCAGCCCCAAGGGCTCGTTCAACGCCCTGATCTACCTGCACCGCTATACGCCGTCGACGGTCTCGACAGTGCTGACCTACCTCCGGGAGTACGTGACCAAGCTGGAATCGGCACTCCAGCAGGCCGAGCGCGCCGGTAACGCGAAGGAAGCGGACCGGCTGCGCAAGATCGTGGTCGAGTTGAACGAGTACGAGCACGACACCCTCTACCCGAAGGCATCCGAGAACGTCATCATCGATCTCGACGACGGAGTCAAGGCCAACTATCCGAAGTTCGGTGCGGCGCTGAAGAAGATCCCCGGACTGGAGACGGCGAGTGACTGATCTGACCTCCGTGCAGGAGGCCCTCCAGATCCGACTCGAATCGCAGCGGGTTGTGTTCTGGCACGATCCTGCCAGCGAGTACGCCGCCGAACTCGACGCACTCGAGCTCGGTACAGTTGACGTCATTCGCGTGCAGGACAACGAGTTCGGCGTGAAGAACACGATTCTCGCCGACCACGTCGGTAAGCACCTCGTCTACCGCAGCGGCGAACTCCCGCGTGGCACCGCGAACTGGTTGCTCGATCTCGAACTCGCTTACGGCGTCTTCACGGCCGACAAAACCTCCATGCTCCAGCGGGAACTCGGCCTCAGCGACCCGGCTCTGCTGCCGGTGATCGAGCAGCACCAGAAGTTCTTCGCCGCGAACAGCCGCAAACAGGCACTGGAGAAACTCCTGAAGGACGGAGACGACGCCGCCCTCCTCAGTGCCAAGATGTGCCAGGTGCTCGTCAAAGCGTCAGGGCACAAGCTGACCGACATCGTTCGCGAACTCCTCGTCGAGAATGCGGCCAGAAAGACGGCCAAGTTCGACGACCTCGTCACCTACGGCCTCGACCAGTTCTTCTGGGACGGGCTCGCCAGCATCTACAAGTACCCGAGCACATCGCCGACGATCGACGACTTCGTCCTCTGGATGTTCGGCCGCGCCGTCGAGGACTTCGCATCGACCACGCCCGACGAGCTCCGCAACATCCGCAGCGACTTCAGCAGTCTGCGCTACGACGTCCGCACCCAGGAAGCGATGACGACGCTCGCATCCCGAGCGGCCGCCGCGCTCGACGTGAAGGCCAAGATCGAGCACCGCGACTACCGCGAGCTGGCCACGATCACGATCTTCGAGGAGATCGACCGCAAGGTCATCGTGGACCTTGCCGCCGCCGTCGCCACTCAGTCGGTGACGCCCCGCGAGGTCTCCGACATCGTCCGGCAGCGCCAGCACAGCCTGTGGAGCGCCAAGTACGCCAAGCTCTACGCGGCCATCCACAGCGCGTCGGAACTGCTCGCCGCGATCGCCGCGCTGCCGCACGCTATCGCCTCGGCGGCGCTCGGACTGGAGAAGTACCAGTCCGACTGGTTCCGCATCGACCAGCAGTACCGCTGGTTCACCCACGGCCACCAGACCGCCGACTTCCAGCAGCCGCTCGAAGCGCTCAAGACCGAAGTCGACAAGCAGTACGCCAACAAGTACCTCTACAACTTCGGCGGGCTTTGGCAGCAGGCACTCGAGCCCACGGGTGAGTGGAAGTCTGCGGCCCTCGCGCCGCAGGCGAAGTTTTTCGAACACCACGTCGCCCCCGTTGTGAAAGGGGGACGCACCAAAGTGGTCGTCATCATCTCCGACGGCATGCGCTACGAGATCGGTGAGGAACTGGCCTCCAAGATCCGCAGCGAGAATCGGTTCGACGCTTCGCTTTCCGCCGTACTCGGCTCGGTGCCCAGCTACACCCAACTCGGCATGGCGTCGCTGCTCCCGCAGTCGAGCTTGGAACTCGACCCCGAGGGTCTCCCGGTCCTCGCGGACGGGAAGCCGACGAACGGCACGGTGAACCGAGGCAAGATCCTGAACTCGGTCAAGGGGCATGCCATCAGCGCCGCCGATGTGATCGCGATGCCCAGCGACGAACTGCGCGAACTCTATAAGCAGCACCAGATCTTCTACGTCTACCACGACCGAATCGACGCCGCGGGGGACAAAGCGCCGACGGAGCGGACCGTCTTCGAGGCCGCCGATGAGACCCTCCGTGAACTGTTCCATCTGGTCAAGAAGTGGACCAACGCGAACGCGACCAACATCGTGATCACCGCCGACCACGGGTTCCTCTACCAGGACATCCCACTGGAGAAGTCCTACTACGTCTCCGAGTCTCCACAAGGTGCCGCGGTCACCAAGATCAACCGCCGCTACGTGCTCGGTCGGTCGCTGAAGCCGTCTTCGTCCTTCATGACGTTCACCTCGGCGCAGGCTGGACTGGTGGGAGACATCGACATTCAGATTCCCAAGTCGATCCACCGTATCCCGCAACCAGGCGCGGGAACCCGCTACGTTCATGGCGGCGCATCCCTCCAGGAGATCGTCGTCCCGGTGATCACGGTCAACAAGAAGCGCAAGAGCGACATTCGTCCGGTCAATGTCGACCTCATGCCGGAGACTGACAAGATCACCACGGGGCAGCTCGCGGTCAAACTGGTCCAGCGCGAGCCCGTCACGGACAAGATCCAACCGCGACAGGTTCGGCTCGGCCTCCACGTGGGGGACGTCCTGATCTCCAACCAGCCCATTCTCACGTTCGACAGTGCGTCCGACGACCAGCGCGATCGGTACCAGAAAGCCGTGCTCTACCTGACCGAGGATGCCGACCAGTACAACAACCGGCCCGTCGAGCTGAGGCTCGAAGAGCCGATCCCGAACACGACGCAGTGGAAGCTGTTCTCGAAGGGGAACTACACCATCAAGCGGTCGTTCACAACGGATTTCGACTTCTAGGAGAGCCATGACAAACCTCGAAGACGCTCTCAGCGAGATCGACGTCCTCGCTGCTACCGGCGTGACCGATACCGCGCCGACAAAGTCCGCCCTCGATGACAAGATCAACGAGCACTTCGCCGGTGCTGTTGTGCGCAAGGATCTCGTCAAGGCAGTTCGCGGCAACGCCGTCGTGCCGTCCTACGTCTTGGAGTACCTGCTGGGCCAGTACGCCGCGTCCGACGACGAGGCGACCATCCAGGCCGGCATCGACAGTGTGCGCCAGATCCTCGCGACGCACTACGTCAACCGCAACGAGCACATGCTCGTGAAGTCGAAGATCCGCAGCAAGGGCCGACACCGCGTAATCGACCGGGTCACAGTCACTCTCAACGAGAAGAACGATGTCCACGAGGCAGAGTTCGAAAACCTTCAGGTCAAGGGCGTCATCATTGACGACGTCACGGTCAAGCAGAACCCCAAGCTCCTGGTCGGCGGGGTGTGGTGCATCTGCGACATCGAGTACTTCCACTCCGACGACCAGCGCGTGGTGCCGTGGATCCTCGGCAGCCTTAAACCCATCCAGGTCGCTGGCGTCGATATCGACCTCTACCACGAGGCACGCAAGGCGTTCAGCACCGAGGAGTGGGTCGACCTCCTCACACAGTCGATCGGTCTCAACCCTGAGCAGTTCACAGACCGCGGCAAGCTGATCGCCCTGACCCGCCTTATCCCGTTTGTCGAGCGCAACTACAACGTCGTCGAACTCGGGCCGAAGGGGACCGGCAAGTCACACACATTCAGCGAATTCTCCCCGAACGGCATCCTTATCTCCGGCGGCGAGGTCACCGTCCCGAAGCTGTTCGTCAACAACGCAAGCGGCCGCATCGGCCTAGTCGGGTACTGGGACTGCATCGCCTTCGACGAGTTCGCAGCAAATCGCCGCGCCGACCAGAACCTAGTCAACGTGATGAAGAACTACCTCGCGAACAAGTCTTTCTCGCGAGGAACCAGCATCTTCGCAGCCGAGGCGTCGATGGCGTTCATCGGCAACACGACACACACCGTGCCCTACATGCTCAAGAACTCCGACTTGTTCGACGAGCTGCCCGACGCCTACCGAGACCCGGCGTGGCTCGACCGCATCCACCACTACATCCCCGGCTGGGAAGTCGCCCCGATTCGCTCGGAGATGTTCTCCACAGGATACGGATTCGTCGTCGACTACCTCGCCGAGATCCTGCGTGCGAAGCGGTCCGAGGACTTCTCGGACAAGTACAAGCACTACTTCACCCTCGACAGCTCGGTCTCGACGCGCGACCAGGACGCCATCTGTAAGACGTTCTCCGGGTTGATGAAGCTCGTTCACCCGACAGGCGAGGCTACCGAGGACGAGGTCCGCGCGCTGCTGGAGTTCGCGATCGAGGGCCGCAAGCGTGTCAAGGACTCGATCCTGCGGATCGACGCCACCATGCGCGATACCCCCGTCCACTTCCGGTATGCGGATGTGACCGGGGCGTGGCACGAGGTCACGACTCTTGAAGAAAGCCAGTACCCCCAGCTGTACCGGCGGAACTGGGATGCCGTCGGTTCGGGTGACGACGAAGTCGCGCCCGTACCAGGCGAGTCCGGTCCCGCCGGTCCGGTCGGCGATGACGCATCAGGCGCGACCGCTCCGGCGCGGCAAGCTGATGTTCCACTGGCTGAAGGGCACCAGGACTTTTCAGCTGGCCAGAAGGGTGTCTCCTACGAGAAAATCCTCCTGCCTTATCTCTGCGGCGCATCCAAGATCACGATCACCGACCCGTATATCCGCATGCCGCATCAAGGACGCAACCTTGCGGATCTGCTCAGCCTCCTCGCAACTGCCAAGGACGACGCCGAAGAAATCGATGTCGTGCTCGTCACCACCGAGCAGCCGAAAGCCGAGTTCAAGCAGAGTCAGCTACTCATGCTGAAGGCGATCAAGGACGCGTCCGACGCTGTGGGTGTGCGCCTGTCGGTGCGCCTCGACGACACGATCCACGACCGCCGCATCGAGACAGACCGTGGCTGGCGCATCGACCTAGGCAAGGGGCTCGACATTTGGCAGAGGACGGGCGACAACCCCTTCGACTTCGGCCGTAACCGCCAGGAGTTCCGCCTCATCGGATCGGCGTTCACCGTCCACTACGTGAAGATTCCCGTCACGCCGGAAGTGGCGGCAACACTGTGACCCAGGTGCGCATCAACAGAGCCCCGCACGGGATCACATCCGTTGCGGGGCCGCCATGCCCAACTGACTCAACCCGAGTTCCAATGTTCGAGCAGTCAACTGGCACAACGCGATTCGGTTCGAGCGAATCGGCTCATCAGCTGCGATGACCGGGCACAGATCGTAGAAGGTGGTGTACGCGCGGGCCAGATCGTAGAGATAGCCCGCCAAACGGTGGGGCTCCAACGCATCAGCCACCTCCGCCAGCACGGTGCCGTAGCCATCCAGGACCAGGGCGAGTTCCCGCTCTGCCGGTTCGAGCGGACCGGCAGTGTCGACCATGGCCTGCGTGGCGGCGTTTGCCTTGCGCAAGATCGAGCAAACGCGGGCGTGGGCGTACTGCAGGTAGACGCCGGTGTTGCCGTTGAGTGTGGTCATCCGATCCAGGTCAAAGCTGTAATCCTTGACCCGCGACGTCGATAGATCCGCGTACTTGACCGCACCGATCCCCGCCTGCTCAGCGATAGTGTCGAGTTCAGCCGCAGACAGGTCCGGGTTCTTTTCGGCGACAACAGCGCGGACACGGGCAGCGGCCTCGTCGAGCAGGCCCATCAACCGAACCGTTCCTCCCGCACGGGTTTTGAACGGTTTGCCGTCCGGTCCCAAGATCGTGCCGTAAGCCACATGATCGACTTGGATCGCGCCGGTGAGCCAACCCACCCGCCGGGCGGCCTCGAAGACCAGCTGAAAGTGCAACGCCTGCCGCGAATCGGTGACATACAGCAGGCGGTCTGCGTGCAGCGAGGCGATGCGGTATCGGATGGTGGCCAGGTCGGTGCTGTCGTAGCCGTACCCGCCGTCGCGTTTGCGGGCCATGAGCACGACAGGCTGATCATCAGGGCCGGTGACCTGTTCCGACAGCACGACGATCGCGCCGTCGCTGTCGACAGCTACGCCTTTGTCGATGAGTTCGGTGACCGTGTCAGCGAGTTGGTCGTTGTAGAACGACTCCCCGACATAGTCATCGGGGGTGAGCAGGACACCGAGTCGGTCATAGATCGCGCCAAAAGCCTTCTCGGACTCGGCGACGATCTCCCGCCACCGCGCGACCGTATCCGCATCGCCAGCTTGCAAGGCCACCACGCGGTTTCGTGCACGGTCGGCAAAAGCCGAGTCGGCGTCGAACTGGGCGCGGGCAGCCTTGTACAGGCTGTCCAGCGCCGACACCGCGCTGGTCTCGGCATCGAGTTCGTCTGTGTGCCACGGTGATTCGGGATGCTCGTCGATGTACTGGATGAGCATCCCGAACTGGGTACCCCAGTCGCCCAGGTGATTCGCGCGCACCACATCAGCACCGAGGAACCCGAAAACCCTCGCGAGACTGTCACCGATGATCGTGGTCCGCAGATGCCCGACATGCATCTCCTTGGCCACGTTCGGTGCGGAGTAGTCGATAACCACCCGATGCCCGTTCTCGCTGGCCGGCACACCGAGCCGATCATCAGCCAACCGTGCGGCCACGCTTTCCCAGATCGCCCGATCAGCGAGGGAGATGTTCAAGAATCCGGGGCCCGACACCTGCACATCAGCGATCACGCCACCGTTGAGGTCGAGATGGGCCGCGAGCTCGCTACCGAGCTGGGCGGGCGGCATCCCGACCTTCTTCGCCAGCGGCAACGCGGCGTTGGATTGAAAGTCGGCCCGATCGGATCGTCGCACTACCGGGTCCGCATCCGCCATTTCCGGGCGGACTCGCACGATCGCCTCCGACACAGCGGCAGCGACACGTCCGAGCAGCGGCACAATACCGGCAGAGCTCACCTTGGATTCCTTTCGATGGGGATGGTGAGCCCATTGTCGCAGGTGCGTCATGCGGCGTGACCAGGACCGACCTGTTCGTCGCGGACATGGCATCGGCGAAACCGCGAACCGTCGATCACCTCGACCAGATTCCGGGAGAGCAGCGATGCAAGTCCCGACTGAACGGTCGAGCACAGGCGAGCGCCTGGGGTGTAGCCCAGGAAGTCTTTGCAATACTCACCTCCAGGCCCTTCGGTGAGTGCCCGTACGGCGTCCAGCACGGTCGCTTCGGGCACCCCCAGTATCGAAATCGCGAGCACCGCGATCGCCTGTTCCGCCCTCGCCCGGTCAGCGCGGTAGCGCGCCACGCTTCCACCGAGGAACACGTGCTCACTGGTCAGGGCGTTGAGCACGAGCCGCTGAGCGAAGGCTGGCGAATTCAACCAGCGCGACTCAACAACGACCGGATCCGGGCTGAGCACGCCCCGAATCCTTGAGAAGCAGCGCAATTCAACTGCGCTATCGACATCAGCGTAAGTCGCGAAAAGCTTTGTCTCGTAATCGACCTCCGTGTCACTGCGAAGGCCGAAGTCGTCGTGGATCGTGCACACAGCGGCGACCAGGTCGTTCATGGTGTGAAAACCGGGGCGATCCCGTCCGACCAACACCAGGTCCAAGTCCGAGCCCGAGTGACCAGCGCCGACGGCCTGTGAGCCGTACGCCAACCCGTAGCCGCCGACCGGGGTCCAGGTGCTGCATAGCTGGGCCGCGACGGCGAACAGTTCGGGTGTCACGACGCCAACCCGTCCGGAAGCGACGCACGCGGGTGCGCGACTGCGTGGAAGTCGATGAAATGGACCCCGCTCGGCAGCGCGACTCCACAGTTCGGCATGTGGTATTCGTCGATGAACTCCTCGACGACCTGCTCGAGATCGCGATCGCCGAGCAGTTGGGGGTGATGCTTGAAGTGGACGCCGAAGAACCAGTCGCGGGCAGCGGCACGTGTGGGGGCCCAGGCCACTCCCCCGAGCCGGGTGTGGGTGAGCGTGCCGTCGCCGCGGTTCTCGGCGTCGCGAAGCGCGTCGATCAGGACATGCCGAGTGTAGGCGCGGCCACCGTCAGGGAACGGCGCGACTGTTTCCCATGCCTGTGTCACCAACTGCTGTTCAGGACTCTCGGCGTCGAACAACATCGTCAGCAGGTGCCCGCCCGGGGCTACCAGCCCGACCAGATCAAGCACGAACTTCCGCGCCTGGTCCGCCGCGACGGCCTGGTCACGCTGTGGCCGCACACCCGCTGAAGACAGCTCCTCGAAGAACTCGCCGATCGGGTAGCTCAACGACCAGAACGCCGTCACCAGGTCGAAGGTCGACGCCCGGTCGGCCGCGATCAGGGAGGTCACCGCGTCGCCGGTGTCCGCGCAGATCGTTTGAGCGTCAGGGAACTTCTGTGCGACCGCGGCGACCATCGTTTCGCTGTAATCGGCCAGCACGAGGTTTCGGGCATAGGGTGCGATCGCGTCTGTTATTCGGCCTGTGCCGCAGCCGAATTCGACAATGTTCAGCGACGCGCTCGGGGCCGCATAATGTTCGGTAAGCCAGTCCGCGACCAGGTCGATGTCTTCTGTGCCGACGTAGAAATGCCGCAACAGCAGCTTGTCGTAAATGCCTGCCGTCTCGTACACCGCGCGAAAACTCGAGTTCGTCATGCTGCTTGTTCCTCCAGGTCCGAGGCGAGATGGTCGAGGTAAGCGAGAACCTCGTGCATATGGGCTTCAGTGAGCCCCGGGTTGTTGGCCATGAACCGCAGCGGGTACACGACGGATCCTTTTCGTAGGCGGCCAAGGTCATCCGGCAAGGTGAATTGGTGCAGGTGCCAACGGCCTTCGGCGAGGATCCGCTCGTGGAGGGCGATGTTGAGCTGATTGACGCGTTCCAACCCGAACTCGTCGATACGTCCGAGCTTGATGGCCGTCGGCAGGTAGGCGAAGACAACCGCCGCCAGGTCGGGGTCGTTGAGCCGGACCAGCCGTGGGTGCGCATCGACCAACTCGGCGAATCGTCGAGCCAGATTCTGCCGGTGGTCGGCAAGTTCCGCGAGTCCCGAACGGCCGCGGCCGAGCATCATCATCCACAGTTTCAGCGACATCCAACCCTTGGTGCCGATGAACGGAGTGACCTGCCCGAACGCGAAGTCCTCCTGCATGATCAGATCCGAATATGTCGAAATCGTCCGCAGTGCAGCAGGTTTACGCACCAGCAGCGCACTCAGCCCGTAGGGCACGGCCATGATCTTGTGCGGATCCACGGTGATGCTGTCGAACTCGGCAATGCCGTCGATTTTGTCCCGCATGTTCGGGCTGAAGGCCGCGAGCAGCCCCCAGCACGCGTCCGCGTGCAACCAAATGCTCGGATCGACTGCCCGCACGAGATCGTGGACGGCTCTCAGATCCTCGACCGTCTGGGTTCGGCTGTCGCCGGCATAGGCAACGACCGCCATCACGCGGTCACCATCTTCGCGCAGCGTTCGATCGAGTTCGGTTCTGTCGTACCGAAATCCATCGGTGGGGACTTCGACCACCTGCGCCCCGCACCCGATCCACGTCAACGCCGCCTTCACGCTGTAATGCCCGATACCCTTCGGAACCACCACTGCCATCCGGTTCGGGTTGGTGACACCGGTCTGCATCGTGTCCGGCGCTTTCGCTTCCCTGGCCAGCATCATCGCGACGGTATTGCTCGTCGTCCCGCCTGGGGTGATCATGCCGCCCACATCCCACACCGTGTGCACCGCATCGACCGGGGGATTCGCGTAACCGAGGAGATCTCGCAGCCATCGCAGCACCGCGATCTCGACAAAGGTGGCGCTCGGGCTGTCGAACGACTGGTTGATCATGTTCTGCTGCGTCAGCACCGCCAGCACGCTGCCCATCAGCGCGAGCTGGTCGTCGCCGGTGTCACCGAAACCCATGAAACGTGGCGATGCCTCGTTCTTACACAGCGGCAGCACGTGATCCACGAACTCGGCCATGACCTCCTCGCTGGTCATGGACTGCACCGGCAGCTCAGTGACCAGCAGGTCCCGGATCTCGCGTGTTGTGCTTCGCCGGCCGAATATCTCCGGACGCGCCTTGAACTGCAGGCCGATGTCGACGGCGCGGTGCAAGCCGGTCGTCGTCTCTGAATTCTTCACTGCCCCAGCGTCTCTCCGACCGGGGCTGGGGTTCCAACAACAGGCTGCTGTACAACAGCCTGTTGTATCGGGTCAGGGCAGGTCAGCGATCGCCAACCGGAGGGCTGCGGCCCCCGCGGCTTGGATCGGATGCTGCGCGATGATCTGCTCGACTAGCTCAAAAGTGAAGGGCTGCAACTCGAGCACGCGCCCCTCGTCGTTGTCGGCCACGATATCGCCGAACAGTTCATCGAAAACTGGTCCGTCGATAATCACGGCGGTCAGCAGATCCGTGGCAAAGCTCAGGGGATCGACACCAAGGCCCAAGCAGTAGGCCTCGACCGATCCGTCCCCGAGTCCTTTCGTGAGTCTTGATGCGAATTCCCATGACTCGTAGCCGATCGGGGCGTTCTCGCTGCCATGGTCCTCATCGGCACCACACAGTTCCTCGGAGAACTCTCGGATCATGTTGTGCCACAGGGAGAAGTCGTTCTCTACGTTCCACTCGGCGTACCCCGAGGGCTGGAAGATGCCGACCGGAACCACCTGATACATACCGCCGGCGTGTCCGACCTTGCGTGGGTCACGCCAGTGCAGCAGGAACGACCGCTCGCCGGTGTCGACGTCGCGCCGGATTGTGAGCGTGCTGATCGCGAGATTCGCACGACGTTGCTCGAGGTCGCATGGGTCGGTGATCGCGGCGCGGACGCCTGGTGCGATCTGTCCGTCGCGGTAGGCGACCGCGAACTCGTGGGCAGCGGCTTCCCCCACGTCCACGCTGTCGAAGTAGTGCCCTAGGCCGAATCGCAGAGTTGGCGACTGACCAGCCAACTCCGCATGAAGCAGCCGGTAGGTCGGCCTGTTCTCGAAAACAGTTGGCGCGGAGATTTCGCCCACAACTGTGGAAAATGTCTCATACTCGCTACCGTCCACGCGCGTAGGCAGGACAGAGCTTCGCGGCGGGTAGACCTCGGCCGATGACGCTTCCGTCGGGGACCATGCCAATCTGATGTCGTTCAACGGAATTGGGGAGGTCGGTAGCCACCCGCGGCGCGCAAGGAGTGCGGAGTTGGCCACACGGAGCGCGTCTGGATACTCCCCCGCCGCAGCAAGATCTAGTTCGGTTCGGTGTTCACGCAGATAGAAGCGGGTCTGCGCCCATGCCTGCTCGCTGTCGGTCAAGGTGCGCGATTGCGTGGGCATGTGATCTCCAGATTCCTCAGCTGATCAAGCTGTGTCGATGCTGCCATGCCAGCGCCAGGCACGCTGCTCCCGGCGCGGCCATGGGCTCGGCTTCCAGCATCCGCGCCACCGACTCCTCGGTGAACGGCACACCATCGGCGGCTCGACCGTCACCGATGCCGACGACCTCGCCTTCCTCGTTGAACTGCACCATCGTGCCGAAGATCTCGTCGAATACGTCGTCGTCGATGACGACCACCGTGAGCAACGTGGCAGCCAATGTCAGCGCGTCGAGCCCGAATCCGAGAAGATGCGCGGTGACTTTCCCTTGCGCTCGGGCCGCGGTGAGCTGCTGATAGAACGACCAATTCGTGTAGTCGATCGGAACGCTGCGTGTCCCGTCGTGTTCTGGATGGCCGAGCACCTCCTCGGAGTACTCCCGAACCATGTTGCGCCACAGAGAGAAATCATTGCGGCGGTCCCACAACCCCATGCTCGACGGCTGGAACTCACCAGCCGGAATCACGTCATAGACACCGGCTGCCGTCGCGACGCGAGAAGGATCACGCCAGTGCAGGAGGAACGACGGCGGTGCCGGGTACCTGCGCAGCCGGACCGTCAGCGTGGTGATGGCGGGGATGATCGCACGGCGTGCCGGATCGAACGGATCTCCGATGAGCTCACGGAAAGGCAAGTGGCCCTTCAAATCCGAGACATCAGTGGTCGGAAGAGCGATGCAAGCCCCAGCCAACTCGTGGGCGAGCGCCTCGCTGACATCGAGTTTGTCGAAGTAGCTGGCCAGCCCGAAGTCCAATACACCCGACGTGACGGTGCCACCGAGGTACCGGTAGCTCGGTCTCGACTCGAAGAGTTGCGGTGGATCAAGATGTTTCACCGCCGCGGAATACGTCTCGAAGGCGAGCCCAGGAACGCGCAGCGGGCGCACGGGCGAAGTCTCACTCTCCGCTCCGGTGATCTCGGCGAGCTGCGGTCCCTCATCGAGTTCGAGACGCAGCGAATCCAAATCCACTGGGGCGGCCGGCATCCATCCGTCGCGAGTGATCAGCGACGTCCTCGGCAGCCGGTACTCGGCCGGATACCACTCGGTTGCCAGTCTCGCCAGGTCACCGCGGTGATGATTCAACCAGTTACGTTGAACTCGCCATCGACCTCGACTGGTGGCCACCGCAGGAGTGTCATCGGCACCCGCGCGGCGGTGGGCTCGGCCCGCGATCCCGAGCTCCTCGGGAGGGATCCCCAAGACTCGAGCGAACCCTTGCCGCTGCTCCAATGTGGCCTTGCGCGTGCCCTTCTCGACCTGACTCAGAAACTGCTGGGTGATCCCCAACGCATCAGCGACCGCGGCCTGATTGGCACCGCCCGCAAGCCGGTACTCCCGAACAACCTGGCCGACCGTCGGCGCCGCAACGCCATCCCCATCGCGCCGCAACCACCCGGACGTTTGCATCCCATCCACGATCGGCTCCTACCCAGCCAGTTCGTGACCGTTGAGATTCGCGGTCGATGACCATTCGAGCAGATAAAAGGGCTCCTGTCACCGCTTTTCGGCTGAGCAACCGTTCGATCTACAGCGCAGCCGTAGTTCCCGTTCACACCGATTCCGCTTCTTGTCAGTGCCGATCTGTACCTTGCTCATCAGCCAGCACCGACGTGGAGAGGACTGTCGTGAACACCGAAGTACCTGAGAGCGGTTTCGCCAAAGCCATGGCCGCCTTGAACGATGGGTTGTTGCAGGGGATGGAACACTTGATAGAGCTCGGAAGGACCCGAGGTGTCATCACCGCAGCCCAGGCCGCGCAACTTCTAGAACTGCGGGTCGAGGCTATGACCCTGCCGGCCAAGAGGTAGTCGCGACGCTCCGTCATCCCGGGATGAGCCTTCACCCGGGGCGTCGACAGAACACCGCCGAACGAATCGCCGACGACTATCACCGCCCACATCCCAGGCGCGGACGCAAGGCGGTCGATAGCTAACCGTGACCTCCCGTTTCGCCCAGGCAATCCGAGTCGGACGAAACGTCCAGTCGGAGCTGCCGAACCAACCGCTCCATCTCCTTCTCCCACCCAGGCGTCCCCCCACCGGCACTGTGGATCGCGGTTCGAACCGCAGCCGTGCCGCGGGTACAGGCCTGGAGCAGATCATCAGCACGAACATGCGTTTCGACCATGATCTGGCCGTCACGATGATCCAGTCGCGCAGATGAAATATGGTCCAGCGTCTGCAGATTGGACCACAGCTCGCTGATATGAGCGGCAAAGTCTGCCGGATCTTTGATGCCATCAGCACTGATCGCCGCCCGAAAACACACCGACCACACCTTTTCCGGCGCATCACCTCGGTCCAGCACGTGCCGCGTGATCCGCGTGCCGACAACGTCTGGGCCGATGTCTCCCCCAACTGGGTCGGCGTCGAGCCGAACCCGGTATCCGAGCACGTGCATCATTCGAGCCAGGCTCCGCAATGTCAGGTTTCGCCTGCCGCTGAGGCGCTGGCTCACTTCAGTCGGCGTCACGTCCAGCATTTCGGCCAGCTTCTTCTTGCTCACGCCCTTCTCGTCCAGTGCGGCGTGCACCATCTCTGTAGCCGACAACAGCAGACGCTCCTCCGCGAACAGCGTTTCTGCCTCCGGCGTCCGCCGAAACCATGTCGTCATTGCGCTTGTGCCTCCTTCCAGATTCCCCGTGCCCGCTCGGCCTGCGCGCATACTTTGCGATCGGACGGTTTCGCGGCCCCATGAGTCGCGACCCAGTCTTGCCTGGACCTGATCACGTAGAGCCGATGCCCCGACCTGGTCTTGATCTCGTGAACGGGCGGCTCGCCTTCGCACTGCAGCTGACGCATCTCCTCAGGGCTTCGCAAGAAGCCGACCTCGGTCAGTCTGTCCAACCTGGCCCGAAACTGAACCTGCGGCTTCAACGGCAGCGCCGCCAACCAGGCCGATGCGAGGCATCCGCGTCCCGGCACGACCACTCCGAACAACGTCAGCGCGCGACCTTCATAGATGACCTCCAACTCAAATGAAGACATAACTTCACTTTCTTGGCAGTGTACTGCCCCGATCTGGGAAATCGTGAACTTTGACGCACAGATGTGACTGAGTGCCGGGCCCCGCTTCGGTCCGCCTTGGCGATCGCCACCGTACTGGAAGGCGGGCCGCTCGGCCACATCGCGCCCACCGCACCAAGCCCCTTGACCAGCCGGGTCAATCCGAGCGGTGACCGCCACCGATGTTCAACGAGCGCACGTCAGGGCAGTAACTGCCACACCAGGTTGCCAGCGTTGCGGCCGTTGACAGTTGGATTGCAGTACAGCTGTCCCTCACCCGAACACAGTTGGCAACGGCATGCATTATTCGAGGACATCCATGGCGCATCGACGCACCTCCAGACCGATAAAGAGTAGCCGAAAACGAACTTTCGCCCTGTTTCCCTATGCGCTGTCAACCGAGGTACGGCGCCGGTCGGCCTTCCAGGGAGTGCCCGATCCGCAGCCGAACGGTGGGGTGCACCGGCAGTCCGGCCAGCTCGTCCGCACGAACGAACCGAACCTCGGTCGATTCGCTGCTCACCGCGATCTCACCGCCCACAACCCGGCCGAGATAGGTGACGGCGAACTCCTGCCGCACCTCCCCGTCCTCGTACTCGATGACGTGCTCCGGGTCGGTGTAGATACCCAGAAGCCCCGTGATCTCGATGTCGAGGCCGGTCTCCTCCCTCGTCTCGCGAACCGCGCACTGTTCGAGGGTTTCACCGATCTCCATGACACCCCCAGGGAGCGACCAATTCCCGGAATCACCCCTGCGCTGCATCAAGATTCGGCCCTCATCGTCGGTGACCAGGACCGAACCACCAGGCACCAAGCTGTTGGCCTTCGGCGCGTTCGGGTCCTTGTAGTAGTCACGCCGTGAGCTCATGCGAAAGTCCTTGCGAATAGGGGGTCGCCGAGCCCCAGATCTGCTCGAATTGCTCGGCGAACGAGGAGAAGATTCCGTGCTGGGAAAGCTTCCGCAGATGCAGCGCCGGGTGCTGATATCCGCGGGCCCGGAACAGGTACGGCGTGACGATCATCGTGTCGTCGAACCGGAATACCGAGTTGTAGAGATGACTGGTGTGCAGGCCGATTTCGCAACCTGGCGTGTCGGTCAGCGGGCCTAACATGTTCAGCGCGTTGCGGATTCGGCCGGGGAGGGTGCCGTTCATCTGTTCCAGCGCATCCCGCTCGGCAACGTGCGGGCAGTCCGGGTCGGCAAACGCCAACCTGATGCGAGTTCCGTTGCGGCACTTCGCGGCGAGGACGTCGGCCGCGTCCGGCAGCAGCTCCAGGACGAAGGGGTAGGCGTAACCGACGATGTCGATCTGCTCGTCGGCGCCGAGGATCAGCGAGGTCCACAGGTCATTGGGAACATCGGCCCGATGAGCGTAGGCACCCTGCACCTCAGCAGTCGCCGCCCCGCCGGCTGCGAGATCAGGGCGTGTCTGCGGCCACAGCAGATCTTCGGATTCATCCAGCGCTCGCGCGACCATTGCCCGCGTCCGTCGATGCGGTACGCGGCCTGCCAGCCATCGGTTGACGGTCTTCACGTCGACGCCGACTGCCTCGGCCAGCGCGACCGAATCCAATCGCGCACGAAGCATCGCCGATTCCAAACGGTGGGCCATGCTCGAACTTTACTGCCCATTTACGGGACATACCAGGGCCTTTGAAATGTCCGGTGAAGTGTCCTGCACGTAGTTCAGGTGCCTCTGCCGGACAAATACCGTCGGATCGCCGCGCACGACCGTCAGCCAAGGGGGCGAAGTGATCTACGGACCAACACGTCTCGAATTTCCGCGAACAGGCGCATGGGAGCCACGATGACCGCGTTGCTCGATCAAGCACTCGTCCTCCGCATCCTGCAACCCGGCGGACAACTCACCGACCGCCAAATCGCCGTTGAGACAGCCCTTTCCCTCCGTCGAACCAGACGAGCACTCCGAACCCTCCACCTCAACGGCCTACTCCGCCAGGTCGCCCACCGCCAAGCCTGGGAACTGTCGACCTGCGGTCACGCCTACGCCAACACCCCCACCGGCAAAGCCATGCTCGACGTACCCCGATCGGCCCTCGCCGGATGAAACCCACCGCAATCGGATACCTGCGATCCGACATCTCCGGACCGGACCCGAACTGGCACGAAATCCGAATCCGTTCCCGGGCAAAGCGATACGGTTACGACCTCGCGAAAACGATCGTGTTCACCCCACGAACCCCCGATCCGATCACCCGATTGATCACCATCGCCCACCGGACCGACGCGGAAGCGGTCTTCACACCCCACCTCGGACACCTCGGCACCGACATGCCGATCGCCCTGGTCAGCACCTGCGACGTGATCACCGTCGAAGACGAGAACACCTACGTGAGATCGTATTTCGCTTGTCAGCGTCCTACGGTAGTTCCATGATCCGTGAGGAATCGGGCGACCTACTCAGCGCCGACGTCGAAGCACTCGTCAACGCCGTCAACACTGTCGGCGTGATGGGCAAGGGGATCGCGCTGCAGTTCAAGCAGACCTACCCGGAGATGTTTCGGGACTACGCCCGTGCCGCACGAGCGGGCGAAGTTCAGATCGGTGCGATGCACGTGTGGGCGACTGGCGCCACGAACGGTCCGCGGTTCGTCATCAATTACCCGACGAAACGGCACTGGCGCTCCCCTAGCCGACTGGACGATGTGGCCGCAGGCCTTCCAGCTTTGGCCCAGACCATCGAACAGAACGAGATCCGATCCGTGGCCATCCCGGCACTCGGCTGCGGGTATGGCGGCCTCGGCTGGGCAAGCGTAGAGCCGCTGATCCGTCGGACGCTGGTGCCGTTGGCCACGTTGGTCGATATTCAGCTGTATCCACCGCCGACGTGAGGATGCTCCGTCCGTCCCCCCACTCCACCGCCTACGCTGAATAGCTCATTCGCTTCTTTCGATCGATGTAATTAGCTTCTCCAATGAAATTTTGTAAGTCCAGTCGGCGCCTTCACTTGCCAGCCCAGGCAACTCCGCCCGCGCCGTAACTAGTAGCGCGCTGCGGAAGTCGTTGATATCAGTTGCAGATTCACCGGTCGGAAAGAACCCACCGTTCGCGTTTACCACATGCTGCCATAACCTCAGCCGCTCCGGTGGCGAGTCCCCGATATCGAGTCCACCCGGTAGTAGAGCCCGGGTTGTGTTCGATCCGTATCAGTTGATGTCGCAGGCCACCGGGTGGTGACGGTGGCTGCAGCGGGCAGCGTACTCGGCCGGGGTCAGATAACCCAGTGCCGAGTGACGGTGCCGTAGGTTGTGCTCGGTTTTGAAGTCGCCGATCACCACCCGTGCTTCGAGCAGGCTCGTCCAGTGGTTGCGGTTGAGGCATTCCGCCCGCAACCGGCGGTTGAACGATTCGATGAACCCGTTGTTCCAGGGTGCTCCTGGCGGGATGTAGGAGATCCCGACCCTGTCAGCGCAGAACTGTTGTAGCGCAACAGAAATGAATTCCGGCCCGTTGTCCATCCGCAACACCTTCGGCGGACCGCCGGCCGCGTCGAAGACCTTGCCCAGCTCGGTGACCAACCTCTCGGCGGTGATCGACCGCTCGACCAGGTGCAGCAGCGACTCGCGAGTGTGTTCGTCGATCATCGACGCGATCTTCACCGCTTTTCCATCGATGGTGGAATCGAACTGGAAGTCCAACGCCCACACCACTTTCGGGGCATCCGCATCGACCTGCGGCACCGAGGACATGCCAGCTCGTTTGCGTGGGGAATGTGTGCGGATCTGCAGGCCTTCTTCACGCCAGAGCCGGTGGACCTTCTTCTTGTTCACGTCCATGCCCTCGTCGTGGCGCAACGCCGCCCACGCGCGCCGGAATCCATGGCCGGGATGTTTGGTGGCGTACACGCGCAACCAGGCCCGCAAATCGGCATGTGGATCGGCGGGAGTCTGCGCCACCGGTAAACGCCGGTAGGTGGATCGAGCGAGCCCAACAGCCTTGCACGCCAACCGTTCCGACATGCTCAACGTGTGTTTGAGCATGTCCACGGCGCGGCGTTTAGCGGCTGGGCTCAGAATTTTCCCTTCGCGACCTCGCGCAACGCGTCTTTTTCCAGCTCGGCGTCGGCGAGTAGGCGCTTGAGCCGGGCGTTCTGCTCGCGCAGCTCTTTGAGTTCCTTGGCGGCGTCGGTGTCCATGCCCGAGTACTGGCGGCGCCAGTTGTAGAGGGTCGCTGCAGATACGCCCAGCTCGACGGCGATCTGCTCGCCTGTTTTGCCTTCCGCGGTCAACTCGTCCGCTCGGCGCAGTTTGCGCACGATGTCCTCCGCGGAATGCCGCTTCCGACCAGCCATAACTCTCAGTGTCCCTTCCAGCCCACGTCGGGGCCAACAGGACTCTAATACCGGGTGGTCTCATCCACCGGGGTCAGGCCACCGGCATTGCCCCACTCGACACGGCCGCCTCGAACAGTCGATCGAATACGGCCCCAGATACCCACCATTCAGTTTTGTCGTCGAAGTTGATTATGAGCATCAGAATCCAATCCTTATTAAATCGCTGACGAGACCTGCCGAACTTCGCTCGCGAAGATCTACTCGTCGTTCGCCTGTCAGCGTCCTACGGTAGTTCCATGATCCGTGAGGAGTCGGGCGACCTACACACCGCCGAGGTCGAAGCACTCGTCAACACCGTCGCCTGCACTGACGTGCGCTGTCAATCGACGGCATCGATCAGAATCGCGGTGCCGTCGACCTGCAGGAACGCACCGACCTTCCACCCATTCGTGCTGAACGCAACATCGAACTCGGAGCTGGAGACGTAGCCACCAGGTGGAACACTGGACTGGAGCGTCGCCTCGAACTGGCTCGGCTGCACGGCGGAGAGCGTGAATCTCGAGCGCAGACCGTCCGCCACGTCGGGACGCAATTCGACCACAGCCTCAATCCAGTGGGTTGTCGGTCCGGGCGCGCGACCACCCTCGTTGTTCCAAGTGATCCAACTTGCTGAGAAGGGCGTGTCCAGCAGCGAGAATCGCTTCGTCAGCGGGCTCAGGTCATGCCGGATTTCGGTGGTTGCATCAGCTGGCTCCGGGGCCGGAGTGGCGCATCCAACCGCCGTCAGGAGCGTTGCCGCGACAGCCACAAATAGGCGCGGAATGAGGAAGGTCATCGGCGGGCTCGTCACTCCGAACGTTCTACCGTAGGGCGTGGAATCAATCGAGCTGTCAACCGCCATCTCCACGTGCAGCAGCGCAAGCTGATCCACACCATGTTGTCGCCGCGATCGATACTGAAACGATCCCTACCCGGCAGCACTGCCCCAGATCGCGACCCTTCGGGAACCGAAGATATGCCGAAGCGACAGTCGACGGGCCGTACCGTCAGCTCATGCTGTCCATTCGTCATCGAGTGTCGCCTCTCGTCGCCGCGCTGGCTGTCGGCGCAACCCTCTTCGGAACCGCACCGGCCAACGCCGAGCCCCGGCCAGACCCGTGGGTCCAAGGTCAGATCGATTCGCTGACCGAGGACGTTCCAGGATTCCTGCACTCCATCGAGCTGTCCGGCATCGACAGGCGCGGCATCTCCGACCCCGACCTCGTCGGCAAGGGACACATCATCTGCGACCAGATCTACAGCGGACGCGGCGACCTCGGCAGCGCGGCGCTGCCGAACACCCGGTCGGACGACTTCCATTCCATGGAGGTTGTCGCCGGAGCGAGCATCAAGTACTTGTGCCCGCCAGCCGCCGAATTCGCGGCACCGAACCTCGCCGACGCGGCGCCGTAGACCGCTACTCGTCCGCCAAGAAATCAGCAGTCACGACCCGCGATGTCGAGCGTGAACCGATCGGCTGGATCACCGACAACCCGTCGCAGTCCGCCGACAATGTTCAGTTGAGCGAACGGGGGCCATGTCCCGATGCGATGGTTCAGGACTGAAGTCGGGAGATGAGGCCCGCCGACTCCGCATCCATCGCCGCATAAGCCCGAGCGGCAGTATCCAAACCCTTCGCGATCGTACTCAGGCTTCCCAGCAGCGCACTGTCTGCGCGATCCCATGCCTGCTGCAAAGCCGTGCTTGCGGCTTCAGCCGCTGGGCCCCACCCACTGTGCTGGCTCGCGATCTGCGTGGAGCACGAAGTGAGATCCGCACCCGACGCCGCCACCTCGTCACGCAGACGGGTCGCGGCTTCCTGCAGGGCAGTAATCGCAACCGACACCGAGTCATGAACGCCCATCAATCCCCCTACGATCGATCCTGGTCGAACCGATTTCCAGTGGCCGAGTCACTGCGAAATCGGTTTGATACTAGTCGTTTTGGAGAATTGCGACGATTACAGGTACCGGTAGGCTGGTACGCGGACCAACGGGGGAGATGACGACATGGCGTTGACATGGAACGACGTGAAGAACTGGAACGGCGACCGGCTCGAGGCGATGGCGCGGGCATATTCGCAACGCGACACCTCGATCCGCTTCCTGGAGTCCATCGTTCGACGCTCGGCCGACATCGAGGGTTGGACCGGCACTGCGAGCGAAGGCGCACGGGCGAAGATCACCTCGACCGCTACCGAGCTGGATCGCCTGGCAAGCCAGGTGGAACCGTTGAAATCGTTGGTGCTGAACACCATCACCACGATGGAAGGCCTACGCAGCTCGACCCTGGGGATCGAAACCCTGGCGGGTACCGAGGGATTCACAATCGCTGCCGATGGCAAACTGGGGGACGCCTGGGCCGAGGCCGGACGAACGGATGACTTGACCGATGATGAGCGGGCACGGCGCGCGCGAATCGCGGCGCAGGTCGAGGTAGACGTTGCCAAAGTCGTCACCGACGCGAACGCACTGGACGAGGCGAACGCCGCGGCACTGAACAGTGCAGCAGGCAACGTCGTCGCGCCGGCCCCTGGCAATCAACCACCCGCTGTCGACCGCTCGGATGGCGGCGTTGTCATCGAAACGGGTCCCGGCAACGACAACGTCGAGGTGACGGAGGATCCGAACACAAACATCGCGACTGTGATCGTGAACGGCAAACCGATCGAGCCCGCACTCACACCAGAGCAATCGAAGAGCATCACGATCAAATCCGACGCCGGTGACGACACCATCACTGTCGCTCGAGGGACCAAAGTCGGCGTGAAAATCGAGGGCGGCGACGGCAAAGACACCATCCTCGGCGGTGCTGGCAACGACACGATTTCCGGCGGCAACGGCGACGACACGATCCTCGCCAGTGACGGCGAGAACATCATCGAGGGCGGCGACGGCGACGATTCTCTCGTCGGCGGTACCGGTCGCGACTACATCAACGGGTCAAAAGGCCGCGACCAGCTCAGTGGCGGTGACGGCGACGATGTCATCTACGGCGGCGACGGTGACGACCGGATATCCGGCAACCGCGGCAACGACTACCTCGAAGGCAGCAAAGGCAATGACGTTGTCGGCGGCGACGACGGCAACGACATCCTGTCCGGTGGAATCGGCGACGACACCCTGAGCGGCGGAGCCGGTGACGACAAGGTCTATGGCGGCCACGGAAAAGACACTGTGGGCGACGGTCTCGGCGGCGCCGACACGTTCTACGTTCAGACTGCCGAAGACGTCGTCGCGGCACCGGGCGCCGGCGGATCGAACAACGTGATCGACATCTGCCTGACCAATATCGATCCCGACAAGATCAAGGTCGAAGGCAGCGACGAGTTCAAGGAGCGAGTGAACGCCGACCTCGAGTTCTATCGTTCGTCTCCGGTCGGTCAGGCGACGCTGGAAGGTCTCAGCAACACCGAGCATACGGTCACGATCAGGGAAGGTGAGTCGAGTTCTGCGAACGGCGATTGGAGCCGCGCGACTATCGATCCCTCGGGAAAACCGAATGTCGGCAGCGACTCGACGATCACATACGACCCGCAGTCGGTCGCGTTCGGCGGGCCATACGCGAACGAGCCGTACAACAACACACCGCCGTCAGTCACCCTCCTGCACGAGGCTGCGCACGCATACGACATCACCCATGGAACGATCCGATGGAACGACAAGAACCCCATGGTCTACCAGGGCGAAGACTCCGTTGACGCCAACCCTCACTACAAGGTCCAAGAGGGGGAGCGTGTGGCGGTAGGCCTTCCCATCGATCACGATCACAATCCGCAGACTCCGGAACAGCTTGTGCCTGACAGCGAGCACCCCACGAAAATCACGGAGAACGAATTTCGAGAAGAGCTCGGCCTCTCCCCTCGCGAGCACTATGCCCCGCCGGAAGGACCACGATGAAGACCTGCGCTCGAATGGCGCTGGCCGCCTCGGCACTGGTCGGCCTCGTATCCGCTTGCGGTGCAACAGAATCCCAGGAACAGGGTCTACCAGGGGGTACAAGCACCCCACCGATCGGCCCTTTCCGATGTGAGGCGAGACCGGCCGTCGCCGACCATCCAGACGTTGACCTCGACACCGAATTCACCACCTCCGATAAACGGATCACCGTCAGATACACCGTGACGAACCGGCGATCCGAACCCCTCTATGTCGCCGCCCGCATCCCCGATCCCGACGGCGGTTACGGAGTACCGCAGCACTACGTCATCCCGCGAAGCGACGGCGTTGTGGAGATCAGCAAACGATTCTTCCGAGTCGTCGATTGCCCCGTCCTACGAGCGAGACCGGTCCCAGTTGCAACATTCCTCCGAGTCGAACCTGGCGCAACTCTCACTGAGCAGTTCCCAGTCGCGCTACCCCTGACCACAATTCATCCCGAAGGGCCACTCAACAACGGCGAGCTCGCCCCCATGCCCGCTCGCCCGGATCGCATCGTCTTCTGCGTCGGCCTGGTACCCCCGGTGCCCGCGGACCCGAAGCCGTTCGAGGAAGACGGGGAACAACGGTACGGCTACCGCGATTTCGACACCGATGCCCAAACCCACCTCTGCAGCGACTTGCAGCCGCTGTGACGCTGTTGGACCGACGACGTTCGAATCGGCGATTCCTGACGTTGGGTCGCCTCTCGGCGGTCTGTAATCGCGGACCAGCAGAGCTCGGTTGCATTCACCGCGCAGACTTGCCATTCGCCGCAAGCCAGTCCTGCAGATCCGAATGAGACGGCCGATGCTCGAAGGCTTGCTCGTATGCCTGGGCCAGCGCAGCACTGTCGTCCGGTTCGGAGAAGTCGATCTCGTCGACCGACACGTCCAGCACCCAGGCGAGGTGTTCGGCGAGACGGCACCGCCTTCGACCCGACGTTGTAGCGCCTCAGCGAGAATCGGCGGCATTGCACTGCTGCTGTCTGAGGATGTCGCCCCGTCGGTGCTCGAAATGCCCAGCTAGTCACCAGTGTCAGCTCGAACCGCAACCGGAGTTGACCGCTTCATAGCGACGGAGTATCGACTTTTTCAACGTGGCCAAACGATTCTTCACCACCACGGTCGAGACCCCGGTCTCCCAGAGGAACCGCGCGAGCTCCTGCTCGCCCATCGACTGCCAGTCATGCTGTCTGACAAGCTCTTCCGGTAGCAGCAGGTTCGCCGCGAACTCGTCGGCAGGAAGCTCTTCGGCCTCACCGGGAACATGGTCGCCCGCGTGATGCCCGAGAGCCAGATGTGCGAGCTCGTGCGCCAACGACCAATTGCTCCGAAACCAATTGGGGGGTTTTAGTGAACCGTGATCCGAGCCGGTTCCGGTAGGCAGCGCGGACGCTCGTCGGTATACCAGCCATACTCGATGGCACTGAGCCAACCGTTCTCGACCCACAGGATGAGCTCGCCGATCGGTGATCCGCTGTTGTCGGTGACCGTTGCGTTAGCGAAGATCCCATCGGTGGACGTGACCGCCTGCACTCCCCCTCGCACGGCCAGATCGACGCTGGGCGACCCGGCACCCCACGTCGCGACGACTTCCGAATCGGGGATCTGCGCGCGGAACTCGTCGGCACCCGCGCCGCCGACGGACAGTAGTTCAGTGAGGACAACTGACTCGAGATCGGTCAGTGGCCGTGGATGAATGGGCGTGCTGCTCATCGACTTCCTCGTTGGAAATAGCGATTTTCGACGCTAATCTTCGCAGGGGCTGGGGACCACAGACTCGGCACCAGATAACCGGCACGTGTTGTCGGTGCCCCGGCGTAGTCTCCTGCATGTCGGCGTTGCGGTGACCAATCGGAGGTTCGCGATGGATGTGCTGCTCGGAATCGGGACACGTAAGGGCTTGTTTTTGGCTCGTAGTCGGGATGGGCGGGCGAGTTGGACGGTGTCGGCGCCGCAGTTTCCGGTGGCGGACGTGAAGGCGTTGGCGATTGATACTCGGCGGGGGACGCCTCGGGTGCTTGCGGGGGTGTTGAACAGTCATTTCGGGCCGACGTTGGTGGTCAGTGATGATCTCGGGCAGACGTGGAGCGAGCCCGATGACGCGCCGCTGGCGTTTCCCGAGGACACCGGGGCTGCGCTGCAAGGGGTTTGGCAGATTACGCCGGCCACCGAGGCCGAGCCGGACGTGGTGTACGCGGGGGTGGAGCCGTCGGCGTTGTTCCGGTCGGGCGATCAGGGGCGGACGTTCGAGCTGGTCAGGGGGTTGTGGGAGCATCCGCATCGGACGCAGTGGGCGCCTGGTGGTGGTGGGTTGGCTTTGCATACGGTGTTGCCGCATCCGGTCGATACGCAACGGATGGCGGTGGCGATGTCGACGGGTGGGGTGTATCAGACCGACGACGGTGGGCAGTCGTGGACGCCGACGAACAAGGGGGTCACCGCGGATTTCATGCCTGGTGAGCTGCCGGAATGGGGGCAGTGTGTGCACAAGGTTGCCCTGGACGCCGAGACGCCCAGCACCATGTACCTGCAGAACCATGGCGGTGTATTCCGCAGTACCGACGCGGGCGTGAGCTGGCAGTCCATCGACGCCGGGTTACCGCCCTCCAACTTCGGCTTTCCGATCGTCACGCATCCGCGCAAGCCCGGCGTGATCTACACGTTCCCGCTGGTGGCGGACATGGACCGCTTCCGCTTCCCGCCCGACGCCACTTGCGCGGTCTATCGCAGCGAGGACGGCGGCGAGACTTGGGCGCAGCTCACCGACGGACTCCCGAAGGTCCCGTTCTGGGCGGCGGTCATGCGCGACGCCATGTGCACCGACGACGCCGACCCGACCGGCATCTACTTCGGCACCCGCAACGGCGAAGTGTATTGCAGCGCAGACGAAGGCGACCACTGGCAGCTGGTGGCCGACAAGCTGCCCGACGTGCTGTGCGTGCGCGCCGCGGTCATCGGATAACGCGGTGGCTCGCGTGTGTTTGCCCTCGATGCTGCGCACCTACGTCGACGGCGCCAAAGAACTCGACATCGACGGGGCGACCCTGCAGCAGGTCCTCGATACGCTGCGCGAACGATCGCCCGGATTGGAGCGCCGACTCCGCGACGAACGCGGAGCCTTACGCCGGTACGTGAACTTCTATATCGACGGCGACGAGTGTCGCCTGCTCGACGGCCAGGACACCGCGGTCCACGCGGGCACCGAGGTGATGATCATTCCGTCGGTCGCCGGCGGGTGATCGAGCCTCAATCGTCCCCATCGACCGATGCCAAATGCGGCTCGAGCTCGGCGACCAGACTCTGTTTGCCGCCGAATCCGATCACACGGTGAATCTCCTTGCCGTCCTTGAACATCAGCATCGCCGGGATGCCTCGGAAGTCGAACCGCTCCCAGATACCGTCGAACTGATCGACGTCGATCTTTCGGATCGCGATCCGTCCGGCCCACTGCTGTGCCAAGTCCGCGAGGACCGGCGTGACCTGGCGGCACGGCCCGCACCACGCGGCCCAGAAATCGACCAGCAGCGGGATGCCCGTCGAACTCTGCGCGTCGATGTCGTCGGGGGTGATGGCGGGAAGTTTGTCGCGGGCGGCGATGTACTCTGCCTGCTGCTCGGCTTCTTCGGCAAGTACTTCCGCGGAAACCCGCTCGCCGTTGGCGCGTACCCAACTGGTGAACTCGTCGAAGCGAGGACCTGGTGCGTCGTGTTCGCCGGTCGCGTCCGAGACCGCGGCGGTCAGTGCCTGCACCGCCTGGCCCAGATGTTCGCCGCTGCCTTCGAGCTCGAACGCGCGCACCGTGACGGTATCGCCTTCACGGTGTAGTTCGCTGTTCTGCCAGAGGCGGACCATGTATTGCTCGTCATCGGTGATGCGCCACCGCACCATGTTTCCGCGTACCTTCGCCAGGTCGAGAGCGGCTACTTCCTCGTCCGACAGGCGGGAGCCGTGTTCGTGGATGTAGGCGCGGACGTGCTCGAACTCGGGACTGCCAGGACCACCGGCGAACCGCTGCTGCAGTTCGCCGAGCAGTTCCTGGTATACCTCGTCCTCGCTGTCACCTTGCGCATGCAGATCGAACGCCGACCAGAGACCGGAGGTCACGCCGCCGACCTCGTCGATCTCGACGCCTTCCAGCAACTTGACGACGTAAGTGCCATCTCCGGGCAGGTTGATAGTGAACTCGTGACCGCGCTCCATGGGACCCCTCCAGGTGCTCGCGAACGGTCGATCAAAACTATCAGCCTCGGCTCGATCGTGAACGTGATTCCCACGCACGCAACCCTTTTCATAACAATTCCCTACCGCTCGACGCGATGCGGTCGACAGCACGCCCACCATCGGAGCCATAGACTCAGCCGGTGAGTTCGGGTCGTACAGTGATCGACCAGCGTTTCGAATTGATCGAACCGCTGGGTAAAGGCGGAATGGGCACGGTGTGGCGGGCCTATGACGTGGCCTTGCATCGTGAGGTGGCGCTCAAGGAGGTCCGCAACCTCGACGAGTCCAGGACTGATCCGGGCATCCATCGTGAGCGGGTGTTGCGTGAAGCGCGGGCGCTGGCGCGGATCGGACATCCGAATGTGGTTGCGGTGCACCATATCGTCGATTCCGACCAGTACGACCATCCGTGGATCGTGATGGAGTTGGTGCGCGGCCGAGCGCTGTCGGACGTGCTGGCCGACGGTTCGTTGCCGCCGCGGCAGGTCGCCGCGCTGGGGCGGGGAATTCTGGGGGCGCTGCGGGCCGCGCACGCGGCCGGTGTGCTGCATCGCGACGTGAAACCCGCGAATGTGATTGTCCGCGAGGATGGTTCGCCGGTCTTGACCGACTTCGGCATCGCCGCCATCACCGGGATGACCGCCCTCACTTCCACGGGCAGCGTGGTCGGGTCGCTGGACTATGTCGCGCCGGAACGGCTGCAGGGGATCGAAGGGAATCCGGCGTCGGATCTGTGGTCGCTGGGTCTGGTGCTGTATTTCGCGGTGGAGGGGCATCAGCCGATGCGGCGGGATTCCGCGGTCGCGACGCTGGCCGCCGTGATCAGCGGTCAGGTGCCCACTCCCCAGCGGGCGGGTCCGCTGTCGGGGGTGTTGGGTGCGTTGCTCGTCGCGGATCCGAGTCGGCGGCCCGATCCCGCGCAGTTGGACGTGATGCTGGCCGAGGTCGCTGAACGGACCACAATCGGCCCACCGCTGTCGAACCCCCAATATCCGCTGCCACCACAGACATTCGCCACGTCGTGGCCGGGATCGGGCCAACAGCAGTTCCCCACACCGTGGCCGGAATCGGCCGGTTCAACGGGTGTGGTTGAGCACCGCAAGCCTGCACCGCCGGTCCGACGCTGGGGCATCCTCGCCGCGGCGGGCGCGACCGCCATCGTCATCGCGCTGACGGTGGTGCTGCTGCTTCGCCCGGATAGTTCGGTGTCCGCCACCGAAACCCCGCCCTCCGAAACCACAGTGCAGACGTCCGCGGGCCCACTCACCCCGAAACCTTCGGCAGGCCAGGTCGCGAATCTGCACGATCCCAAAAACCTGCGAACCGCGCTGACCGCACTCGAATCAGCCGCCGGCGGAACCCTGTTCACCAGAACCACCATCTACCCGACCTTCATCTCCACCGGCGCCCCCGTGCCGACCCGCCCGAGCGTGTACGACGAGTTCTCCTACCGCGACGGCGCAGCCACCCGCACCGGCCCCGGCGGCGACCTGTCCGAACCCACCGTGGCGCTGGGCATCTTCAACTGGGACGCCCTCCCCGAACTGTTCCGCGTCGCCGAACGCGACCTCGGCGTCCCCGCCCCCACCTCCCGCTACCTCATCGTCGACCCGGCCTGGACGTTCAACAACGACCGCCCGACCTTGCTGGTCTACGTCGCCGACGAGTACGGCGGCGGTTATCTCGCCGCCGACGCCGACGGCACAGTTGTCGACAAGATCCCCCGATGACAATCCCACCGCGGACACCGACGTGATGGCGCGCACCGACCAGCGGATCAATCAGCGTGGGAGCATTCGAGCATCAATTCAGAACGGTCCAGACATTGGTGTCCGGGCCATCACCGAGGCAGAGCATTTCCGCACCGCCGGGCGACATCGCTACGCCCGCACCCACCTCGCAGGCAGCGCCCGGGGTGCGGGTGCCGAGCAGCGGCACAGACTGCACCCATTTCGCGGTCGGCCCGCCTGCCTTGGTGCACCTGAGGGTGCCGCCGTCCTCGGCAGTGGCGTAGCCGTCACCGGGCAACGTGCACGGGACACCGACTGCGGGGGTTGCCTTCTTCGGTACGGACACCGTGGCAGTTGCTGCTGGGGTGGCGCTTTCGGGGACGAACTCCGGGGTGGTGGTGACGGGGGTCGGCGAAGCAGCGGCCGATGGCGCAGGAGTCATCGTGGCGAGTGCCGGTGCGACCGCGAGCGGAATCGTCACATTTGACGGTGCCGCGGTGACGAAACGCGGCGCGTCCATCGGGGCACTTTCATCCTGGACCAGCGGAACAAACTGCAGCGCAACCATTTCAGGTAGCGCTTGCACCACGGACCAGCCCGCAACGGTGGTGCCAGCCTTCGGAAACGCGCTGTAGGAGAACGTATCCAGGCAAGCGTTGGTGAGCACGGCGTATTCAGTTCGCTGTGTAATCCCGGCACGATCGACGGTACTGAGCAGCCATTGGTCAGGGGTTGCCAATCGGCTGGTACCCGTGCTCTCGATCTGGGCCCGAACAGCCAAAGCGACGCGCCCCGGAACCGGGTCGGTCACGCACTCCGCGGGTACGAGCGCCACGTCAGTGAACGTGATGCTGCCGACCTGTGCCCCGCTCGCCGCATCGGTGAACGCGAAGCGAGTGCCGAGCCCGGACGTCGGCGCGACGCTGGTCGCCGACGCGGTGGCCGCTGTGGGCACCTCGGCACTTCCACACCCGGTTGCCCCAGACACAACGGCCACGACCGCAATCGGCATCAGATATCGCTGCATGAATGAAATCTCCTCGTACGGAAGCGAACTGAGGATCGTCGCACGATGCGGCACTGCTCCGGAAATGCATCAACGACATGACCGCAGCCAACCAGAATCCGCCCGCGCTGGGCCGTCCGATCGAGCTTTGTAGTAGCGACTCCTACCCGCAACGAAGATCGTCGAGCAGCAGACCGAGGATGGCCTCCTCGTGGAGATCGCGCCCGTGCCGCTCCCACAGTTGGCGCAGTGTGGCCGCTTCGGGTGCTGCGACACCGAAATGTCCGGCGTAGGTGACCGGGTCGAATCGCCACAACTCGGCGTCGGGGGCAGCCGAACGCACTGCGCTGACGATCACGAAACCTGCCCGGTCCACGTCGGCACGGGTACGAACGGCGACACCCGCTTCGGCGGTGCCGGTGAGCAGGTCGATCGCGGCCAGCGCTGGAATGCCGTCGGTGCAGATCAACGGTGCGCAGTCGGGGCCGAGTTCGTCGGCGGCGGCTTCGACGACGGTCGGGTTCTCGCAGACGAACACCTGACGCGGGATCGGCTCGAACCTCCACTGCCCCAGCATGTCTCGCAGGGTGAGCCATACCGGGACGCCAGGCCGGGCCCGCGCGGTGATGTCGAGGGGCAGGTTCAGGGTGAGTACCCGTGAGGACACGGTGTCGCACCGCACACCTGCCGACAGCCAGGCCGCACGCCACTCCCGTCCTGGTCGGTTGGGTCGGGCCGTACCGGCGGTGGCCGCGATGAGCCGGGCCACCGCGCGCCCGAGTTCGGTGTCGTAGTCCAGTGCGTGGGCATTGTTCGTCGCTTCCGCGGCCACCTGACCAAGCCGCTTGCCCTGACCTGCCCAGGGCAGCAGCGGCCATACCCGCGCGATCTGTTCGGCAAGGTCGGCGCACGCCCCCGTGCCTGCACGGGGCGACGCTGGCGAAGCCAGCCAAGCCTCAACGATCGGTTCGCTCAGCCCCGCCGTGCGCAATGTGGTTAGCGCCAACTGCTGTTCGGCGGCGACGATAGCCTGTTCAGCGGCGGCGACCTCGCGCCGCACCGGCAGCGGCGCACCGTCGAGCATTTCCACGAACTCCGCGATGCCGAACCCATGCTCGGACAGGGCCTGACCGAGCGCGGTGACAGTGACCGCGCGACCCGAAACCTCCCACTTGGTGCCGAGCAACCGGGCGACCTGACGTCGTTGTTCCGCGGACAGCTCAACCTTGAGCGGACCGCTACTGAGCTGACCGCCACGATGCACCCGACGGCGAACCGCGTGCAGAACCCGCTGCGGCCCAGCCAGCGCGGCCCACTCGCGCAGGCCGTCGGGAGGTTCGCGATCAGCCATCGAGGGCGAACAGCCCGACGCTCAGGTCGGCGGGCTCGGACGGGTCGCCGCCGAGACGGTCGACATCCATGTGGTGCAACGTGCCGCCGCACCACAAATACGACATGACGTCGACGCCGGGCAGGTGGCGTTCCCTGGCGAGGTCATAGACCGCGACCGCGGGCACGGACGGATAGGTGCACCACTCGTCGTGCGCGGTCAGCATGATGTCAAGCTCGAAATCCACGGTCAATCCCATGAACTGGGCCTTGACCTGCCCATCGACGCCGCTCATCGCCTCATCCAGCCACACCCAGCGTGGTGCGTGCTCAGCGGCCGCGTCGTAGGCGACCACCGCGGCCGCGAACAACGGCTGTGAGAGCAACACCACCTTCTCGCCGCCGGACTTGGCACCGTGGCGGGCCGCGTCGAACACCGCCCACGAGTTGGTGGCACCCGGCCGGTATTGCAGGGTGATCTTGAGCCAACTGCGATAGTCCAGGGCTTTAGTCAGCTGCTGTTTCCAGTCGGCGGCGGAGTCGGAATCCGCTTCGGCGCGGGCGGTTTCGATTCTGCGGGTGAGGAATTCGCGCACCATGACCTGGCGGTCGGACGAGAGTTGGCCGTAGCCGCGCCCGAGTGCGTCGACCACAGCCGCCGCATCGGGGTCGGTGGGATCGGCCACCCAGTTCACGCGCACCGCGTGGCCCTGTCGAGTCGGGCGGGTGACGAGCAGGTCGTTGATTCGGGTGAAAGTTCTCGTCGTGTAGTCGAGTCGGTCCTTGAGGTGCTCGATGAAAGCCGAGCCGAGCAGGGTGGCCAGCACCTGCTGTTGTTCGGCGTCGTAGCCGGCGCGCTGGTCGAGCACTTGCTGGGCGAGGGTATCGGCCGCGGCGGGCGGGGACTGGAAACCGGTCGCGGCACCGGTGTGGATCTGCACCCGCGGCAGGGTGAATTCCTCCTCGTCGGTGACGCGGGCATCCTGCTGTGGGAGCAGTAGCTGGCGCAGTTCCTCGAGGTGCTGCAGGCACTGTCGCCAGGCCCGGTCTGGATCGGGGGCGTCTTTGCCCTCGGCGACATCCCTGCGTACCAGGGCCGCGAACTCCCTGGCCGAGGCGACATTTCGACGTTCGGCGGGGTCGCCGGTGATGGCGGCGCCGAGTCCGTCGTCGACGGCCAGCCACAGTGCGGTCATCGCGTTGTCGCGACGCTGCTCAGCCTCGGCGCGGTTGCGTTCATGCGCGTGCAGGGTTGTTTCGGCGATCTGGGCCGCGGTGCGGGCGTGGGCGACTTCGGTGTCGAGGCGATCGCGGGCGACCTCCAACTCTTCGCGGCGCTGCTCGAATTCGGTTTTGCGGTCGAGTTGTTCGCGCTCGGTGGTGCCGACCGCGGCGACGGCAGTGCGCACCCGCACCTGCAGTTGGCGCGCGTCTTCGGTGAGGGTGGTCAGCTCCGCCGCGGTGTTCTCGGCCTCCGCTTTGCGCTCTTCGAGCTGGCCGCGACTCTCGGCGCTCGTCTCCTCCCGCAGGGCCAGTGTCTGAACTGCGGTACCCAGGCGCTCGAGACAAGTGCCGAAGTGGGTGAGGGCAGTGCCTTGGGCATCGAGATCGGTCAGCCGGAAACGGTGCGCGCTCGCGTATTCGGCGAATTCGGCGCGGGCTCGATCACGAATAAGTATGTCCGCGTTGTGCTTTCGTTCGAATTCGACAAGCTCGGCACGACGCAGGTCCAGACCACGGCAGCGGTCGGCCCAGCGCACTACCGCGCCTGCCAACGCCCGCTCAGCACGCACCGGCAAGGCCGCTTCCTCTGTCGCGGCCTGAGCCAATGCCGCTGTAGTCGTGCCGATCTCGTCGTCGAACGCGTCGAGTCGTGCAGTGAGGTCGGCTTGTTCGGCCTCGAGCTCACGGATCTGGCGCAACCGCCGAGCTTCCTGCGCCGCGGCACCCAGGTAGGACGCTGGTCCGACCGGTTCCGCCCGGCCCCCCAAGGGACCGATGCGCCACGCACCGTTGGCGGCGAACCCATCGCCCTCGGGGCGCTCGACGGCTCCGGGCCCACACCAGCCGAACCGGTCGAGTACCCGCGCGACCATCTCCGGCATGACGCCACCAGCTGCGACCGGTTCCAGCACCGCGGCCAATGTCACTGTCGCAGTGGAGGTTCCGTCTTGTACCGCGATGCCGAGCTCGGAGTCACCGAAGTCGACGGTCCCGTCCGGTCGGACCCAGGCATCCAGCAGCCCGGACGCGGCGAGCGCCGCTTCCAGCCGAGCGAGGACCTCACCGGAGCACTGCTCGGCCGGATTCACCAGCCGCCACAGCGGTGCGCCCAGTCCCGCCGACAGTTCAGGACGGCCACGACGCGACCAGCGCTGTGGTGCGGGCGGCGGCTCCTCCGTGCGGTTGCGCGCCGCGGTCAGGTTGGACTCGACCTCGGCGGCGCGGTCAGCGACCGGTTTGCGGTCCATCCGCAGCCGCTGCTCGCGATCGGCCACGAGCTGGCGGCGGCCCCTCAGGTGGGCACGCAATTCGTCCACGACAGACAGGTGGGCGGGCACGCCATCGTCGACGGCTGTCATCTCCGCGATCAGCTCGCCATACCTCGCCAACTGGTGGTCGTCACACGGTGCGATGCGCGCGGCCGCCGACCAGGCCCGCACCTCGTCGTCGAGGGCGCTTGCCGCTGTGCGAGCCTCGGCGAGCGCGGTGTCGCCCTCGGCTGCTGCCATGTCGACGACCCCTGCCGCGCTCTCCACCTTTTGCGCGGAAAGCTCGGCGGTGAGATCCGCTCTTCGCTGGGTCTCGAACAACTCGCGAAGATGGGCGAAACGGTCTGTGCGCGAACGATATTCACCTGAAAGCGCAGTGACATCACGCACGACCAGGTGCCGGGTAGTGGCCTCAGCCAAGCCCGCTGGTTCGGCGGCACCCGTCACCTCACGTGCGGCGGTCTCGACGGCGCCACGCGCATTCTCCGCCTTCTGTTCGGATTCGGCGGATTTGTCGGCGGCGCGGCCAACCGCGGCCATCTCACGGTCATATCTGAGCTTGGTGGCATCGGCTGACTGCTGAGTGCTCGCCGCCGACCGGCGTAGTTCCTCGATGCGAGTGTTCATCGCGACCGCGTCGCGGTAGCTCCGCGACTCCAATAGTTCCCGCAACGCGGTGTCGGTGGTTCGATAGTCGGTCTTGGTCTGGTCCAGCTCGTCGTTCGCACGCCGCAGGGTGGTCCCCGCCTTGACCAGCGCCGTCTCAGCGGCCTTCTTGTCCGCGGTCGTGCCATCGAGTCGCGTAGTGGCCGAGGCCATCTCGTCGGCGCGGGTCCGCAGCACCGCACGGGCCCACGGCTGCCAGCCGCGCTTGACGAAGCTCGCCACCGCGGTCGCGGCGTCCTCGGCGCGCTGCACTGCCAACCGCAATTGCTCCAGCCGCTCCCAGCCGTCGGCGAGCTGATCGACCTCATGAGTTGCCAATGGCGGCAAGGCGTCTCGCAGTGCGGCGGCCAGCGAAGCTGGATTCAGTCGCTCACCCAGCTTGGGTTTGCGCAATTGCTTGAGCAGTTCGGTCAGGTTGTCATAAGACTCGCTACTGAGCCCGAACAGCTCGTCAGCCAGTCGGGCCCGGTACGCAGTCGCGTTAGGCGGCAAGGAGATTCCGTCGATCTTTTTCAAGGTCGCGGCGTCGATCGCGCGCCCGGCCACACGGAGCTTGAAATCTCGACCGGGGCGACGGCGGGTCACGAAATGCCAGGTAGTCACCGGAACCGAACCGGAACCGGCGCGAGCGCTGGCCCCCAGTCCGCAGACAAAGTACTGCGCCGCGCCTGCCTCATCGATCCGACCGAACTCCACCCAGGCGTAGCCCAGGCCCGCGTCGGCGGCCGGGCGCGGATCGTCGCCCTCACCGGTGGGCAACAGGTTGAATCGCATGGTGCGATGCTGGGAGCCGAACGGGTCGAGTACCGACGGGGAGATCTCGCCGCGCAACAGCAGCAGGGTCGTCAGTTCGAGCACCTTCGTCTTGCCAGCACCGTTACCCCCGCGCAACACCAAACGTCCATCAGCAAACCAGAATTCGGCGTCGTCGTACTCCCATAGGTTGGCGATACCCACCCGCAGCGGCTGCCAGCGGGACCGCCGGGGTTCGGGCAACCCACCGGTCTGCGCGGCCCGCAACCACTCCGGCGCAGCGTCCTGGTCGTGCCATCCGGTGACCGGCTCAGTCATTGTTGCCTTCCTCGATGCGCGCGGTGACCGCCAGCACCTGCGGATTACGGAAACGGGCCGCGGGCGGCATGACCCGCCAGCGACCCTCGCCACTTGGCCGAATCAGGTCGAGCGCCCCGAGTAACTCCAGTACTCGTTCGCGGCGTTGGCTATCGGTCTTGATCTCCGCGGTGATCGCCTTCGGGTGACGCACCGCGACCTCGGCCACGGCGGCGGCCACGTCGGTCTCGGTGACCGTACCGGTGTCCGCCTGGCACCGGAATAGCTCGTCCAACACCAGCAAAGCAGCGAAGTCGACGGCCCGCAACCGGGGAAACGGCAGGTCGGTACCGCCCTCGTCAGCGGCGATCAGCGCCAGGCCCTCGGACCGCTGCTCCACGGTCCACCCCGTCATCTCCGCACACCACCCCACGATCCGGGACCGCTGATGGATCAAATACGCCCGTTCTGGTTCGGTGAGATCCTGATACAGGCACACCGGCAACTCAACCAGCCGACGCATCACCGCGAACCGTTCCGCGGCTTCGTGCACCACCGGGCCGCGCTCCCCCAACGCCGCGGCCAACGATGCCGGATCGATCATGCGCAACAACATCTCTCGGCGAACCTCGTAGGTGCGGCCGATCCGGTCAGCACGCCGAGCCCAGCCGTCACCGGACTCGCCGCCGACACCGACCGGGGCCAGCGCGCCCGTCGTGACCAACAGATCGACCGCGGCCGCGAACAGCTTGCGCTCGGCGAAGCGGTCCGGTTCGTAGACGGCGACGCCGACATCGGGGCGATTCGACAGCACCCGCACCCGATCCGACAGGTCCTGAGTGGTCGTGATGTCCTCCGCGTCCTCCGCGGCAGCGCCGGCTAGCAGCGTGAGGACCAGGGTCCGCCGAGATGGTGGATCGACCCGCTCTGGCGCGATTACGGTGTCCCCCAAGGGAAGCCGAAACAGTCGAGCGGCGGAGTCGGTGACCACGAGCCGGTAGCCCAGGCGGTGACTGAACCAGGTCATCAACTCTGAGCGGTGGCGCCGGTCATTGACCAGGGCGAACAGGTCACGATCTTGTTTACGGTCGAGCACCGGGTTGGCCAGTAGCGCGGTGAACGCGCGTCTGCGGTCGACCTCGTCGCGGGTTGGGGTCACCGGTCGGCCCGCCGGCTGTCGGCCGAAGCCAGCTCGAAATGCCAGTTGCGGGTGATGAATCGACCATCCGGGGTGTACAAGGTGGCCATCGACTCATCGTCGGGTGAGGTGAAGTTGACCTGCCAGCGGCCATCCTCGGTGACCGCCGACCGCGCGGCACCACCGCGCGCAACCGACAGCAAGTCTCGAAGGAACCCGAACTCTTGCTCCGACAACGGTTCCCAATCAACCATTGATGTACCCGAGCGCGCCGACAGCGTCGCCTCGGCCTGCCGTTGCGCTGCCAGCGCCGCCGCTCTCGCCTGCCGCGCGGCCGATCGCCCCGCTGCGTTGTCGATCGCCGCCGGGCGTTTACCGACCGCCGCGCGATGGCCATGTTCGCGGAACCGGGCGGTGATCGGGGCAGGCGCGGCATCGGCCCACGCGGACGCGTTGTCCTCCGACGCCTCGGCTGCGATCAGGAAATGCCGAGCGGCGAACACCCCGGTCGCGGTGTCCCACATCCGCACAGCCGTACGGTCGTCGGGTGCCTGCTCGATGGCCTGGGCCAAGGTCAGCAGTTCACCGCGTCGACTCAGGGCACCACCGGTGTCCATCAGGATGTGCATGTTGCGCGCCCACGGTGCCACCAGATCACGCAACTGCTTGCGCAGCCTGCGCGCCTGACCATCCGCACCAGCGAACCACTCCCGCAACGCATTCCAGGTATGCACCCACCGCTGCAGCTGACGCTGCACCAGCTCATCGGCGGCGTCCTCGGCCAACGCGCCCCGCACACAGGCTTGCCACACTGGCGTCGTCAGTTGAGGGCCGAGCTCCGCGATCAGGTCCGCCACCGCCGGGGTGTGGATGTCGACCTGTTCGCCCCACATTCCGATATAGGACTGCAGCGTGCGCCACAGCACGTCCTGCTTGTCGGGATCCGGCCCGCCCGACAAGGCGTGGGCCAGACTGCGTTGCCACGACCGCGCCGCCACCGCCATTCCGTGATGCAAGGTGATGATCTGCTGGAATTCCGAGGCCGCCGCGGGATAGTTGCGGTCGGCGATCGCCTCGGCGAAGGCCGACAAACGATCGCGGATGGCGCGCGGCGCGAGGGTGAGGTCGGCCGCCGCGTCTTCCTCCGCCCCCAGCTCCGAACTCCAGAAGGAATGCAGACGTGCCGCGATCGGGGTGAGCTGGTAGCGGTCGCGGCGACGCAGAAAATCCTCGCCGGTCCGGGCAGGTTCCTGCCACCGGGTCAGCACACCCCAGCGCACCAACCGTTCCAGCCGTGCTTCGAGCGCGAACCCGTCTGGGTCGGTCAGCCGGTCGGCGACGACCGCGTCGACCCGCTCGCCCAGCCACACCCGCAACGCGGCCGCGACCTCGTCGTAGGAAAGCCCGGTGAGGCTGGTGTCCTGCGCGTCCAGCATCACCTCGACAACGGCGCGATACTGCGCGGCGAACGGGGAAACGAGATAGGCGGGCACAAGGTCCTGCCCGGGGACCCAGGCCGCCCAGGCATCGACGCCCGTCGTTTCGAAAAGCTCGGCCGGTTCGGTCATCGAGCCCACGATACACAGCCATTCCGCCCGGTCAGCGACCGATCCTGGTATTGCGTCAGGTCGGTCGAGACCAACACGAACAGCACAGGGCGAAACCCAGCAATCGCGCCTAACCGCTGACGGAGGACGGGAACGTCGGCAGCTTTGCGAGTTGTTCTCCCGGCTTCATGACGAACGACTTGCCGCTGCAGTCACCGTTTTCCCAGAACGTTTGCGGGACGCTGCTGCCGTTGACGATGGAGCTGGCGCCCCGCGGACCGAGACTGGCAACGCCCAACTCCAGGCAGTTCTCGGGACCGATCGCCGGCACTTCGCCGTGGGGCAGCGAGTGTAGGAGGTCTTTGAAGTCGGGCATACCCCACCAGCAGACCGTCTCGGCGGGGCACGGTTGCGAAAGTGTCGCCGTCGGCGTCCGCGCTGAGATCGGTGCCTTTGTGGTGGGTTTCATCGCAGTAGTCGCAGCCGGAGCGGTCACCTCGGCTGCGGCACCGGGTTGGGCGACCGATGTCGACGGACTACTCACGACGGAGACATCTCCATTCGCATCGGGCTGAAGTGCCATGAAGACGACGG
Source organism: Nocardia sp. NPDC058666 (assembly GCF_042714895.1). Classification (NCBI taxonomy): domain Bacteria; kingdom Bacillati; phylum Actinomycetota; class Actinomycetes; order Mycobacteriales; family Nocardiaceae; genus Nocardia; species Nocardia sp. NPDC058666. The sequence goes on along the minus strand of NZ_JBHXRY010000007.1, from coordinate 647 downwards.
CTGCTCCGACCACGCCTGCCACGAGGAAGCCGCCTGCCACCATCAATCTCACGGTGCGACGATGCTCCTTTGTTCCCTCGCGGCTCTCCTCGGCGTCGCGCCGCCACACGCCGAAATTGGTGCTGGATCTGACTTGGCGCGTGTAAGACTCGTTTCGCGCACTCCGATTCTGGGCGTCGAAGCTGGCACGACCATGGACATATGCCCTCGGTTCGCCCTCATTGGGCGGGAGTTCTTCACTCACACGCACAGGCTAGCGCCAGACGGGCTGGGACAAGCCGAAATTGGGCGATCCTGGGTACAATTTCGACCGACAACGCAAAAAGGCCCCCAACCAATGGTTGGGGGCCTTTCGCAATGATGTTCCGGCAGTGTCCTACTCTCCCACACCCTGTCGAGTGCAGTACCATCGGCGCAGGTGGCCTTAGCTTCCGGGTTCGGAATGGGACCGGGCGTTTCCCCACCGCTATAACTACCGTAACTCTATGAAACTAGACAGCGCTGCCCGATACGATCAAGCCCCATAACTCATGAGACCTGACCAATCAGGTTTGCTGCAGTGTCTGTTGTTTCAGAAACCGCACAGTGGACGCGTAACATCTTCGTTGTAAGCCCTCGGCCTATTAGTACCAGTCACCTACACCAGT